>NZ_JBFBAE010000050.1:0-32922 GCF_040689465.1 Amycolatopsis sp. NPDC051373
TCAAGCGAATCATCGCCCGCCAACTCTTCCGCACTCTCCAACAACACCACAACACCGCACCTACGACCCCTTGACGCCACATAGCAGCGTCATAGTGTGCCTGACTGCGCCCAAAAACACGCCGAATACGGCTGTTCGCGTTGATTCCCGAACACATTTCTTCGGGGATCTTCGGGTCCATCCGTCTTAGACATGAGGGAGCAAGAGAAATGGATGACGTCGACTTCTACGCCGCCCAGCTCAACGCGTGGCCGTGGCTGCACCTGCCGGAGTTCGAGGAGGTGACGGCATGAACACCAGCACGGTCTACCTGCGCGGCGGTCTGTCCACCTTCGACCCGCACGGCCCGAAGCGCGGTGCGTGATGGCCGACCATGTGTGCAGCGCTTGGTACTACCTGTCCCCGACTCGAATCGCGACGTGCATGGTCTGCACTCGCCAATGGCAGATGTGAGGTGAATTCGATGAACCGAGTTGCAAACACCACGTTCTACCCGCTGTGGCTCACCATTCTGGCGGCCCTGTTCGTCGCGATGCCGGTCGCCGGCGGTCTCCTCGTGGTGATCCTGCTGGGCGGGCTGTTCGCGGGCTGGGTGAAGCGATGACCGCCGAACCGCTCGACCTGTTCGGCAACCCACTGGCCGAACCCACCGCGAAGACGCCGGCGCGCCTGCCGGTGAACGACATGAACGTGATCGAGAAAGTACTCCAGGTTGCTGAAAACACCGGATACGTGCTGGTCGGGCCGTCGGAGCGGGTCTACCGCCTCTACGCCCGCTACGCGATCGAGACCGCCCCCGCCGACGAGGCCCACGCGGTTCACCAGCTCCTGGACGCCAAGTGGCTCACGAAGGGAGGAGCGCACACCTACACCTGCTACGGGCACAGCGGCCCCGGTAACTCGGTGCTCGTGCCCCGCGCGACGAAGAACAAGGCCCGCCAGTGGCGTGCTCTAGCCGGCCGCCCGACCACCGCCCGTGAACAGCAGCGAAAGGCAAGCTGATGACCTCACAGTCGATCAACAACCACAACAAGATCAGGTACGCCGAGTTCGAGTTCGCGCTCGACCAGGTCCGCAACGCGTTCGACGACGTGTCGCGGATGGTCAAGAAACTCGACGACCACGGTACGAGCGGCAACCGGTTCGAGGGCTGGCAGGTCCCGTCCAAGGAAGACGTGCAGGTCTGCGTGCGGGCCGCCTCGACCGGGCTCGACCTGCTCCGGGAGTCCGCCACCAAGCGCAAGGCCGAGCTGATTTCCCGCGGCTGGCGAGTATGAGCCGCGACGACGAGTTGCAGCACACCACCGCGGAGCGCTCGATCTGGACAGGTCGCATCACCGCCCTGTGTGGCGCGACCGCCGAAGCCGGCGAGTACGAGGTCATTTGGTTCGCTCCGTTTGGCCCGCGGTGTTCGGAGTGCAAGCGCCTCGCCAAATCCGACCGTTGATCAACAACCGAGAGGAACGAGCATGAGCACCGAGCTGGACCGCAAGGTCGACGCCCTCGACAAGGCCATGAAGCGCATGCGCACCACGATGACCGCGCTGCCGAACCGCGTGGGCGGCTTCAAGAAAGAACACGACGAGACCGCCCGCAAGATCGCCACCATGGTCACCCTCGTCGAGGCCGCCCGCCCGCTGTTCAACACCGACAAGAACGCCCCGAGGGCCCGCCGCCGCTGACCCGCCGCCCCGCCCACAACCGCATACCGCACCCCAGATGATCACCACGTCTGGACGACGTCAGGGCCGCACTCCCCTACCGATCGGGGGTTGCGGCCCTGTCGCGTCCCCGACCACCGGAGAACCCACATGAAGAGCACCAACAACCGCCGCACCACCCACAAGACCCGCCCCGAAGCCCGCTGCGCCCTGTGGCTAGCCCGACACCCCGGCTTCCTCGCCTGCCCCGCCGCGATCACCACCAGCATGATCGAGCTCGGGGCCGCCGGAACCGGAGGAATCGCCGCCGGCGCACTCGCCGCGGGCCTGGCGTGGCACCGCGCACACCCCGAGTCCTTCACCCGCGTGGCCGCTCCCCGGCTCCGCTCGACCCGCCGCCGCTGGACCCGCTACCTCGGCCGCTCCTGGCGCTCCAGCCTGGACTTCTGCAACCTCACCGTGGACGACCGGCGCACCGGCGAGATTCTCGTCCCACGCCTGCTCAAGGTGTCCAGCCCCACCCCCTCGATCGACGTCCTGCGGGTCGCGATCCGCAAAGGCCAGTCGCTCTCCACCTTCCGCGACTCCCAAGAGGAACTCGCGTCCGCGCTCGGGGCCGACGTCATCTCGATCGAGAAGACCAAGCCGCGAGTCCTCACGATCACGCTCGTGTTCGGCAACCCGTTCACCGACGTCATCCCACCGGCCGACATCCCCGGAGAGCCCGACGAAGTCGACCTCACCGCGATCGAGCTGGGCGACACCGAATACGGCCACGTCTGGACCGAACCCCTGCTCGGACAGCACTGGCTCATCTCCGGGGCCACCGGCTCGGGCAAGGGCTCCCTGCTGTGGAACCCACTGCGCGCCATGGGGCCGATGATCCGCGAGCGCCTCGTCCTGCTCTCGGTGATCGACCCCAAGGGCGGGATGGAGACCGAGCGCGGCAAGCCCCTGTTCCACCAGCACGCCACCTCCGCCGACGACGAGGTCGAGTACGAGGACAGCGAGGGCACCGAGGACGTGGACGCCATGCTCGCCGTGCTGTTCGCGTTCCGCGACCGCATGAAGGAACGGCAGGACCTGCTGCGCAGCGAGGGCAAGCGCAAGTTCGCCGTCTCCCGCGAGACGCCGTTCGAGGTCCTCATGATCGACGAGTTGGCCATGCTCACCGCGCTGGCCGCCCGCCGCACGATCAACGAAGTCAACCGGGTCCTGGCCGAGATCCTCACCCAGGGCCGCGCCTGCGGGTTCGCCGTCATCGCCTACGTCCAGGAACCCACCAAGGACACCGTCCCCGTGCGGGACCTGTTCACCCGCCGGGTCTCCCTGCGCACCGGTACCGCGTCCTACGTGGACATGGTGCTCGGAGAAGACGCCCGCGAACGCGGCGCCCTGGCCGACGAGATCCCCGAGACCGGATGCGAAGGCATCGGCTACCGCACCTCGGAGAAGTCCCGCCAGCCGATCCGCGTCCGCGCCGGCTACTGCACCGACAACGACATCGACGAACTCGTCCGCCTCTGCACCCCCCGCAACGACCCGCCTGCCGACTCCAACGTCTACCACCTCGCCGCCTGACCCTCCCGAAAGGACACCACCCGTGATCACCCTCAAGTTCCTCGGTACCTGGCTCAAGATCGCCGCCGTGGCCGCGCTCGTCCTCGTGATCGAGATCGCCGTCATCCACTCGCTGTGGCTGTTCGTCCTGACCGCCGTGCCAACCGTGCTGATCTTCGTGGCCCTGTCCGCTGCGATGTGGCGCGAGTGGCGCACCGCCCGCCGCGGTGACGGTGCCTACAGCGTTCAATACATCCGCTACGAACAGGACTGACCACCATGGACAGCCCCGCCAGCGTCGCGCCGGCGGACTCGGAGATCTGGCACACCGCCGTGGCCACGCTCGAAGACGGGCTCGGGATCTACCCCCTGCGCTCGATCGACGGCGTGCGCTACGGCGGCGCCAGCGTCGACAACACCGCCGTGGTCGCCACCTCGACCACGGTGCTCCTCCGAGTCACCCAGCACCGCCACGGCCTGCCCGAGGTCGCCGAGCTGGAAATGCCGCCCGCGTTCGCCCGCTACCTCGCCGCCCTGCTCGACTCCACCGCCCGCTACATCCAGACCGCCCCGGAAGGAACCCCGTAATGCGCATCTCCAAGTCCAATGTGCCCAAACTCGTGCGCCTGCAAGAGGAGTACGACGCCCAGCTTCGCAGGGCGATCAACGAAGACGGCACCCGCAACCGCGACGTCTTGCTCTGCATCGCCGAGCTGGCCGGCCAGATGGCCCGCATCCACAGCGAAGAAGCACAGGGAATGCGCCGGGTCGCCAACGACGCGTACGACCTGGCCATCACGAAGTAGCCCTTCGGCATGTCCTGAGTCCTCGTGACGCCTGCCGCACGAGATCTCCGGCGTACCAGTGGATACCGCGTATCCACTCCAGACCTCGAAAGGAGTGCACACCGTGACTGCCCGCCCGCTCATGCTCGACCTCTACTGCAAAGCCGGTGGCGCCGCGAAGGGATACCACGACGCCGGGTTTGACGTCATCGGCGTGGACATCGAGCCCCAGCCCCACTACCCCTACGCGTTCTACCAGGCCGACGCGCTGGACTTCGTCACCCGCCACGGCGACGAGTTCGACGCCATCCACAGCTCGCCCCCGTGCCAGGCCTTCACCCTGGCCCAGCGCATCCAGCACCGCATCCACCCCGACCTCATCGCCCCCACCCGCGCCGCCCTGATCGCGACCGGCAAGCCCTGGGTGATCGAGAACGTTGAAGGCGCGCCGCTGCACAACCCGATCACCTTGTGCGGGGCAATGTTCCCCGACCTCAACGTCTACCGGCACCGCCTGTTCGAGACCAGCTTCCCTGTGGCCGCACCGCCGGAGCCGGTGCATCGCGAACTCCTCACGAAGATGGGCCGCCCGCCCCGCCCTGGCGAACGCATGCACGTCGTCGGCAACTTCTCCGGAGTCCGCCAGGCCCGCGCGGCCATGGGCATCGACTGGATGGCGCGCAACGAGCTGTCCGAAGCGATCCCGCCCGCGTACACCCGTCTCATCGGCGCCGCCCTGCTCCACGCCCTCACCGCCCCGGCCTACGCCCTGGCCGCCTGATCACCACCGTCCAGAAAGGAGGTGCCTGACGTGTTCCGCAAACCCACCCCGAAGAGCGACCGCCCGGTCTCGCGCCGGGTCCGCGCCCTGTCTCACCAGCTCACCGAAGCCCACGACGTCCACCGGCTCGCCGCCGACCCGCTCCTCGGGGCGGTCACCGCGGACCGCTTCCGCGCCTCGATCACCCGCACCATGTGGTTCTTCCTCGCCGTCGGGCTCGGGTTCACCACCACCGGCGTCCACGACTTCCTCGCCGGCCACCTCCCCACCGCCGACCCGATGTGGTGGGGCGCCTGGCTCGCCGAACCCGCCCTCGCCGGCATCCTGGTCACCCTGCTGCGCTGGGAAGCCGCCATGCTCGCCGCCGGCATCCCGGTCGACGACAAGCCCGTGAAGCACCTCAAGCGGATCCTGCTCGCCGCCACCTTCGCCGCGAACGTGTGGGCCGCGTTCACCCCCACCACCGGCGGTGTCTCCCAGGGTGGCGTGTTCTTCCACGTTGTCATCCCGCTCGTGGTGTACCTGCTCGCCGAAGTCATGCCGATCGTCCAGCAGCGGTGCATCCGAGCCCGCGAACAGGCCCTCGCATCAGCACCAGCCCCCGAGCCGCCCGCGGCTCCCGCACCGTCCGCACCTGAGCCCGCCACACCGGCACCCGCCGTCTCCTCGACGCCGGCACCGACGCCGGCCGAGCCTGCCCGGCCCCGCCGGGACGGGGTTCTCGAGTCCCTGCCGGTGAGCATCCGCACCACGGTCACCACCGTGACCGCCGAAGCCCACAACGGTGGCCGCCCGGTCACCGCCGATGACCTCGCCGCGCGGGTCAACCTGCCGAAGAACATGCTCACCGATCTCGCGGACGAGCTGAACACCACCGTGAACCACCACCCGGTCACCGCCTGACCAGACCCTCACGCACCTTCGCCGGGCCACCCTGCACCACTCGGGGTGGCCCGGCTTCGTGGTGCCCGCACGAAAGAGGCCAGCATGATCACCGAGCACGACGGGTCCTCACTGGCTACCCGCATCACCAACCGCATGACCCCCGCCGTCATCCGCGCCGTGCGCGCCCGCGCCGAAGCCACCGGCGGATGCCTGCAACCCGTCCACCTCACCGGCTACCGCACGATCACCGACACGACCGGACGGATCCTCGACCACACCGCCGGCACCGTCTACGCCCCGTGCGGGAACCGCCGCGAGACCGTGTGCCCCGCCTGTTCCGACCGCTACGCCGCCGACGCCTTCCACCTCATCCGCGCCGGCATGACCGGTGGCAAGACCATCCCCGAGACCGTCGCGGACAAGCCGCGCCTGTTCGTCACGCTTACCGCCCCCAGCTTCGGCGCCGTCCACGGCCGCCGGACCACCCGCACCGGCCGCCGCATCCCCTGCACCTGCGGCGAGCATCACCACGAGGCCGATCCCCGAGTCGGCACCGCGCTCGACCCCGAGCACTACGACTACCCGGGTGCCGTGCTGTGGCAGGGCCACGCCGGAGAGCTGTGGCACGCCTTCACCGTCCGGCTCCGCCGCGAGATCGCCACCGCCGCGGGCATCCGCGCCGGCGACTTCGCCGACCACGCCCGCCTCTCCTACGCCAAGGTCGCCGAATACCAACGCCGCGGACTGATCCACTTCCACGCCGTCATCCGACTCGACGGCCCCGAAGGCTCGCACGATCCGGCGCCCACTTGGGCCGACAACGCGCTCATGGAACACGCCGTGCGGGCCGCTGTGGAGAACACCCGCGTCACCCGCACCCTCACGATCGACGGCGTCACCGGAGAGCACGTCTTCCGCTGGGGTGGACAGGTCGACGTCCGCCCGATTCGCCCCGCGCATGCCACCGAGCCCGACGACGGCCAGATCACCGACCGTGCGCTGGCCGGCTACATCGCCAAGTACGCCACCAAGGGCACCTCGACCGGCGAAGTCCCCGACCGGCCGATCCGCTCCGAACGCGCAATCGACGCGTTGGACGTCCACCCGCACCACCGACGGATGATCACCACAGCGTGGACACTCGGGGCGAACGACGGCCTTGCCTACCTGCGGAAATGGGCTCACATGCTCGGGTTCCGCGGCCACTTCCTTACCAAGTCACAGCGGTACTCGATCACCTTCACCGCGATCCGCGGCGACCGCCGCACCCACCAGCACCTCGCCACCCTCGACTCCACCGGCGCCACCCCGGACACCGTGCTCGTCGTCAACCACTGGAAATACACCGGCAACGGCTACGGCCACCACGAAGACCGCGAAATCGCCGAAGCCATCTACGAAGGAAAACGCTTGCAGCGCAAGGAAAAACTCGTCGCTTAGTGCATACAAAAGGGACACCGTGCCGAGCGGATTTTCGTTGCCCAGCACGGTGCCCCAGGACGAGTTAGCGGCGCTTCCAGAGGGTATTGATGACCGCCAGGCCGAGGGTCATCGCGATCACGAAGGCACCGCAGCCGGTGATGACCGCGGTCGGGGGCACCATGCCTCCAGCCCAGGCGAGAAGCCCGATCATCGCGCCCGCGAGGACGGAAACGAGCGCCATGATGGTGACCCAGAGAGCGAGGAACCGGTGGTCCTCGGCTTTGGTTTCATCGGTCATTCGTGCACCTCCTCGTCCTCCGGCCCGAACTCCTCGTCCTCATCCTCGTCGACGCTGTCGACCTGCGCGGGCGCCCCGCTGGCCAGTGCGGCGAGCTCAGCGGGCGTCGCCCTCGACAGGCCGATCATGAAGAAGGTGTCGGCCTTCTTCCGCAGTTGTTCGAGCTCGTCGACGAGGTTCTTGCCCTCCTTCGGCGGGAGTCCCTCGCTCAGGACACGGCGCTTCTCCACCTTTTCGAGGATCTCGAAGTCGCCGCGAAGGTTCTTGAGCGACTTCTTCAGGGCCTTCAGCGCGGCCGTAAAGGGGTCGGGGTCGTCTCCGTCGCCTCCGACCCCTTTGGGGAAGAACTTGTAACGGATGTCGGAGTTCTTCAGCGGAGCGGGTTGGCCGTCGGTGCCGAACTGCACGATCCCGTGGTCGTTCACCACGGCGGGCCTCTCTCCCTTCCGGCCGTCCTCGATGATCTGCACCAGTTGCAGGATCCCGCGCTTGACGCTCAGCATGTCCTGCAGCACCTGGTTAACCGGGCGCCTGTCGGAGTTGGCACCCTGGTCGTTGCGCTGAACGCGGAAGGCGTCGTGGTAGGCCCCGTAGTAGAGGGCCCGGAGAGCGAGCTCGATGCCCGCGGGACCGGGGTCGCCGCCTTCGCGGTCGTCGAGTTCGGCCAGGGCCGCCTGTTCCAGCTCGTCCAGGTCGCCCTGGCCGGGCTTGCTCAGCTGCTTGCCGGCGATGTTGGCTCCGCTCACCAGCACCTTGGCGAGCCGGTCAACGGGGATTTTCAGGCTCGGGTCGCCGAAACGGAATTCGCGAACCGTGACTTCGACCGCGAGGGGAAGCTTCGACGTTCGCCGGACCTGCACGCCGTCCCGCACGGTGTCCCGGGCGATCACGAAGGCGATCGGCTTTCGGATCGCCCGGTGGATCTTCCGCTCCGACGTGGCGAACAGGTAGGTCAGCCGGACGAAACGGTCCTCCAAGTAGTTCGAGTAGTGCAGCTCTTCGGCTTCTTCGCGGGACATGTCTCCGGAGAGCCACCGGTGCTCGTCGAGCGTGATCACCCCGGCGCTGAGCGCGGAGGCGAGGCAGTCGTCGGCCATGGTGGAGTCCCGGTCGCTCGGACGCCAGTGGGTCTTCGTGTTGATGTGTTCCTGCGCGACCTTTGCTTTGACGGCGGCGCCGAGGTCGGGGGAGTCCCCTTCGTCCGGGTCGAAGCCCACGATCAGGATGAACTCGACTGTTGCCACGCGCGCCATCGCGAGCTCGTCGGCCGTCACCGTCTCGGCCGGTGCCTGAACGATCGCGTTCACGGCGTCGATCAGCTGGCGCGGCGCCTTCGGGCTCCCCGGCATCTTGAACAGGACGTCCTCGGCCGTGAGACCGAGGTGCTTGAGCGCGTGGCTGGTGCGGCTGGATCCTTCT
The DNA here is from genome assembly GCF_040689465.1 of Amycolatopsis sp. NPDC051373. Taxonomy (NCBI): domain Bacteria; kingdom Bacillati; phylum Actinomycetota; class Actinomycetes; order Pseudonocardiales; family Pseudonocardiaceae; genus Amycolatopsis; species Amycolatopsis sp. NPDC051373. Next base: position 8,812 of record NZ_JBFBAE010000050.1, read on the forward strand.
CGGACGACCGGCACCACGATCGGGTTGCTGTCGTCGTGGAAGTTGAACTGGGTCATGATGCCGAAGGGGGCGTCCATGATTCCCTGCTCCCCGATGGGCGGGTACAGCTGGTTGGCGCTCCTCGTCTTCTCCATCGCGTCGTCGAGCTGGGAGATGAGGTCGGCTTCCGATGCCGCGTCGGCCTGCAGCTCCGCCGGCGACATCGGGCGGGGAGCCGATGCTCGCTCGAACTCGATCTTGACCTTGTTCCCGTCCTCGTTCTCCGCGCCGGCCCTCATGGCGAGCAGGTAGGGATGCGAGCTGGCGTTCCGGGGGTTCGCCGGGTCGGGCACCAGCCGGCTCATCCAGACGAGGGCCTTGATGTAGCGCAGCTCCCCGCCCGTGATGCGCATCCGCTGCGGACTGGAGATCTGCGGCAGGATTTCCTCGGGGTTGACCCACATGGAGGACATTGCCTCGGCCCCCAGTTCGCTCATGCCGAGGTGCCGGCGTGCCTCCCTGCGCACGAGGCGGATGAGCTTGGGGTCGGGCAGGTCCGGCAGGGTGCGCACAGGGCGCAACATCTGGGTTTCCTCGCCGACGACATCGGTCGGCGGGTTGATCGTCGAAGTCACCTTCGGCTGCTCCTACGGCATTCCACACGGGAACAGGCTCCCGCGGGTAACTCACACGGGAGCCGGGAACGCAGCCGACCCTCGCTTCTTCGCTTGGACGGATCTTTGGTGCCCGTCTAGCTCAGAGCGGCTCGGAATCCCCTGCCGTGCCGTCGGGGCGACCTCTGGGAGTGGCTTGTAGCCAGTCTCCGCAACGGGTCATCCACGCCGCCGCCCAGGTCTGCGTGCCCGAACGTACGGAACGTCACGACGCGAATTCCGCGTCGAAGCTAGTTATACGCGCAGCCTCCCGGCCTCCCCTCGCGGGGGTCCCGTATCGGCGCACCGAGTCATCGGAAAATCCCTGTTATCGAACAAATGTTCGAGCATTCCTTTGCGAACGAACAGACGTTCTCACTCCGCTTTCTCTGCTAGGCGGCGAATTGTATTGACCCATAAGGAAATTCGAAAGGAGCACCACCATGAGCAGTCGGCTGCTGTCCATTGAGGACCTGTCCGAGCATCTCGGGGTCCCCGTCAACACCCTGTACAAGTGGCGCGGCAAGGGCTACGGCCCCGCCGGCCGCCGCGTGGGCAAGTACGTCCGCTACCGCCCCGAGGACGTCGACGCGTGGGTCGAAGCACAGGGGGTGGCGTGATGGCACGCCCGCCTCTGGACGTGGGGACGCACGGCAAGATCCGTTTCAGCGACACGTCAACGGGTGTGCGGGCTCGCGCTAGCTACCGCGGGTGGGACGGCAAGGTCCACGAGATCGAACGCACCGGCGCGAGCAGGCCCAAAGCCGAGCGCGCTTTGAAGGCAGCGATCCGAGAGGCCCTCAAGACCCCCGGCGGTGGCGCCGACATGGACCACAACACCAAGTTCAGCGTTGTTGCCGCGAAGTGGCTCGCACGGCAAGAGGAGCGTGTTGAGGCAGAGGAGCGGGCACACGGCACGCTCGACAACTACCGGAGCATGCTCAAGAACCACGTGCTGCCGGCGCTCGGTGACCTTCGGCTGCACGAAGTCACCGTGCCACGGCTCGACTCGTTTCTCCCCGCGGTGCAAGCGAAGTCGAGTGCGTCGCATGCTCGAACGGCTCGGGCCGTGGTGAGTGGGGTGCTCCGGTACGCGGTGCGAAACGGTGCCCTCGGGTCCAACCCCGTCCGTGAGCTGGAGCAGATCGAGGGAGGGAAGCGCAAGAAGCCTCGCTCACTGACCCCGGCCGAGCGGCACAAGTGGTTGGAACAGCTCGAAGCCGACCCGAAGGCAGTGGCGAAGGACCTGCCGGACCTGACGCGCTTCATGCTGGCCACCGGAGTGCGGATCGGCGAAGCCCTCGGGACCTTCTGGGAAGACGTCGATCTCGACGACGGATCGGTGGCGATCAACTGGAAGGTGATCCGGATCCGCGGGGTCGGACTGCGCCGGGTGCAGAAGCTCAAGACGGAATCTGGTGACCGGACGCTGCCCCTGCCGTCGTGGGCTGTCTCGGTGCTTCGCGAGCGCCGGCGTGTCGCTGAGGAGGAGGGTCGAGGCCCGGCAAGCCCGGTCTTCCCGGACACGCTCGGTGGGCTGCGCGATCCGTCCAACACCCGGCGGGCTCTTCGCGAAGCCCGCGGCACGGATGAGTTCGCGTGGGTGAAGTCCCACGTCTTCCGCAAGACGGCGGCGACGGTGCTCGATGACGCGAAGCTCAGCTCCCGCCAGATCGCCGACCAGCTCGGGCATGCCCGGCCGTCGATCACCCAGGACGTCTACATGGGCCGTACGGTCGTCTCGCGTGACAACGCGGTCGCGCTAGAAAGCATGTGGATGGACGGGCGCTCAGCCAATTCCGGGGATAAACCGGGGGCTGACCTCGGTGAAGAGCCGGGGGAAACGCCCTGACCTGGGCCGGGAGTGCCCCCGACGGGGTTCGAACCCGCACTGGGTCGATTTTAAGTCGACTGCCTCTGCCAATTGGGCTACGGGGGCACGAACACCTTAGCGGGACCCCCGCGGCCCGTCAGATGCGCGGCGTGTGATCCGCCACAGCGGACGCCGGCGACAGCCCCGAGGCGCCCAGCGGCGACAGCGCGTCCATCAGCAGGTCCAGATACCGCCGCCACCCCTCCGAAGCGTCGGCGGGGAACGACGGCAACGTCCCCACCAGCATCAACACCAGGCGCGGGACATCGTCCGCCACCAGGTCCGCGCGGAACACCCCCGAGGACTGGCCGGCGGCCACCAGTGCGGCCACCGGCGAGAAGAAGCGCCAGGCCAGATCCATCGTCAACGCACCCAAGTTGTTGGCCGCGGCGAACAACGGCTGCTCAACCGCCGCCAAACTCACTGCGGCTTCCAACGCGAGATAGACACCGTCGCGCGGAGCCGCCGAAGCAGCGCGAGACAGCACCGGCACGATCACCTCGTCGAACCGCGCCTCCAGCACCGCCCGCACCAGGTCCTGCTTGTGCGGGAACCGCCGGTACAACGTCGCGACCCCGACGCCGGCCGCGGCGGCGATCTCCTCCATCGGCACGGTGACGCCGCCGGCGGCGAAGACCGAGTAGGCCGCGTCGATGATGCGGCGGGCGTTGCGGGCGGCGTCGGCACGCAGCGGCTGCGGGGGCATGCCCTACACTACCAACTGATAGCTCACTATCACTTGGACAGGAACCTCCCATGGCAGAAGGCATCTCCCGTCGACGGCTGTTCAAAGCGACCGCGGCCACCGCAGCGACCGCGGCAATCCCGACCAGAGCAGCCAGACCCCAAACCGACGCAGACCTCCGCACCTTCCCCTCGCCCGACCTCCCGCCCTACGTCGACGAGCTCCCGATCCCGCAGACCATCCGCGGCGACCACCGCCTCGCCATGGCCGAGTCCACCCACCGCTTCCACCGCGACCTCGCCCCCGCGCCCACCTGGTCCTACGGCGGCGCCGAGTACCTCGGGCCCACCATCGAGGCCCACGCGAACCAGCGACTCGAGCTGACGTTCGACAACAAGCTCGGCCGGCACCTCTTCGCGGAAGACGTCGACTCGACCCTCGACGGCGCGTCCGAGGAAAGCCGCACCAAACCCCACACTTCGGTCCACCTGCACGGCGCCATCACGCCGCCCGAGATGGACGGCCACCCGATGGACGTCTTCCTCCCCGGCGAGCACCGCACCTACCGCCACGAAAACCGCCAGCCGGCCGCCGGCCTCTGGTACCACGACCACGGCATGGGCCTCACGCGCCTGAACGTCCACGCGGGACTCGCCGGCATGTACCTCCTGCGCGACGAAGGCGACACCGGCGACCGCACCAACGCGTGGCACCTGCCCAGCGGCGAGTTCGAACTACCGCTGATCCTGGCCGACCGCCGCTTCCACGCCGACGGCTCGCTCAACTACCGCACCCTCACCCTCGTCCCGCAGGGTCACTGGGACGGCGGCCAGATCGGCGACCGCATGACGGTCAACGGCAAGGTCTCGCCGTACACGAACGTCGCCCGCGGCCAGTACCGGTTCCGGGTGCTCAACGCATCGAACTTCCGCTCCTACCACCTGTTCTTCCGCGACCGCCGCCCCTTCCACGTGATCGGCAACGACGCCGGCCTGCTCGACGCCCCCGTCGTCACCACCGACGTCCGCCTCACGCCCGGCGAGCGCGCCGACCTCGTGGTCGACTTCTCGGACCTCGAAAAAGGCGAACACGTCGACCTCGTCAACGACCAACGCGAAGCCGCGCTCATCGCCCTCGTCACGGGTGCGCAGCCGTTGCCCGACGTCGTGCGTTTCACCAGCACCGGCGCGAAAGGTCGCCGGCAGGCGCTGCCGACTCGCCTGCGCGTCACGAAAAAGCCGTCGGCACCCGACCGCCGCCGCGTCGTCACGCTCACCCAGGACCTCAAGCTCACGCGCTGGCCGCCGGTCGGCATGTCGCTCAACAACCTCTGCTTCGAGGACGATCCGATCGCACTGCCACGCCAGGGAACCACGGAACTGTGGGAGGTCGTGAACCTCACCGTCGAGGACCACCCCGTGCACCTGCACCTGGTGAACCTGCACCTGCTCAACCGACAGATGTTCGACCCGGTCGCCTACTCACTGGCGAACCCGCGCCCGCCGATGCACACGGAGTGGGCGCCGCCGCCGGACGAGTTCCTCCTCGGCGCACCCCAGCCGCCCGCGCCTTGGGAGGCGGGGCCGAAGGACACCGTGAACTGCCCGCAGAACACCGTCACGCGCTTCCTCGTGCACTTCCCGACGGCCGACGAACTCGGCTTCGACCCGGACGCGACGTTCACCCCGGCCCGGCACGCGATGTCCGGCATGACGATGGCCGAGCACGACATGGACATGGACCTCCAGGGCTACGTCTGGCACTGCCACATCCTCGACCATGAAGACGACTGCATGATGGCCCGCTACCGCCTCGTCCAGTAACCGAAAACGCCAGAAGCCGGACCTCCCGACAGGAGGTCCGGCTTCAGCGGGAACCCAACTCAGCCCTTCGAAACCCGGGCGAACTCTTCCTTCGGGTTGTTGATCTGCCCGAGCGAAATCACCTCACGGCGGAACAGGCCGCCGAGCATCCAGTCGAACAGGATGCGGGTCTTGCGGTTCCACGTCGGCATCGCCTTGAGGTGGTACGCGCGGTGGAAGAGCCAGGCGGGGAAGCCCTTGATCTTCAGGTTCAGCGCGTCGGCGACACCCTTGTGCAGGCCGAGGCTGGCGACCGCACCGAGGTTCTTGTGGAAGTAGTCCTTCGGCTGGCCGCCGCGCAGGACCTTGATGATGTTCTTGGCCAGCAGCGTCGCCTGGCGCACGGCGTGCTGCGCGTTGGGCGGGCACGTGGCCGTCGGGTCCTGCTCGGTGCGCGAGAGGTCGGGGATCGCGGCGTTGTCGCCCGCCGTCCACACCTCGGGGTGGCCGACGACCTGCATCGCGGCGGTGGCCTCGACGCGGCCGCGCTTGTCGAGCGGCAGGTCGGAGTCGGCGAGCACCGGGTTGGCCTTCACGCCGGCCGTCCAGATGAGCGTATCGGTGTCGAACTCGGTGCCGTCCGAGAGCACGACGTGACCGTTTTCGAACGACTTCGCCGCCGTCGACAGGTAGACCTCGATGCCGCGCTTCTCCAGCTGCTGCACCGTGTACACGCCGAGCGTCTCGCGCACCTCGGGCAGGATCCGCCCGGCGGCCTCGACGAGCACCCAGCGGATGTCGGCGGGCTTGATGTTCGGGTAGTAGTTGTCCACCGCGAACCGGGTCATGTCCTCGAGCTCGGCCAGCGCCTCGATGCCGGCGAAGCCGCCGCCGACGACCGTGAAGGTCAGCAGGCGCTTGCGCAGCTCGGGGTCGAGCGTGCTGGCCGCCTCGTCGAGCTTGGTCATGATGTGGTTGCGCAGGTAGATGGCCTCGCCGATGGTCTTGAAGGCGATGCCCTGCTCCGCCAGGCCCGGGATCGGGAGGATGCGGGCGACGGCGCCGAGCGCGACCACGAGCACGTCGTAGTTCAGCGTCTCGATGTGGCCGTCGGCGGCCTCGACCGTGACGGCCTTGCGCTCGTTCTCGATCTTCGTCACGCGCGCGGTGAGCACGTGGCAGCGCTTGAGCACGCGGCGCAGGGGCACCACCACGTGACGGGGTTCGATCGCGCCGGCCGCCGCCTCGGGCAGGAAGGGCGCGTAGGTCATGTGCGGCTGAGGGTCAACGACGGTCACGGAGGCCTCGTTGGCGCGCAGCATCTTCTGGAGCCCGTACGCCGTGTACAGGCCGACGTAACCACCACCGAGGATGAGGATCCGAGTCGGTTCCGACTTAGCAGCCATGACTCCATAGTCGCACTTGCCGAGCCGTATCGCTCGGGTACCCCGCCCTGCTGTGACCAGCATCGCCATGCAGGCGGTAACGATTCAGAAGAGGCTGGCGGCCCTGGCCGCGGAGGCGAACACGTCACACACCATCGCGTGAGTCACACGGCCCGTCTGGACATTACGGGGTGACACGTGGTAACAGCCGTGCAGCTGTAGGTCACCGAGCTCGACGACGGTCCCGTGCCCGAACGCTGGCCGCGGCGCCGGCACCGGCCACCCCGCCTCGGCGAGCACTGGCAGCAGTGCCTGCCAGCCGAACGCGCCGAGCACCACGACGGCCTTCAAGGTCGGGCGCAGCAGCCTCAGCTCGTCGGCGAGCCAGTGGCGGCAGGTGTCGCGCTCGGCCGGCGTCGGCTTGTTCTCGGGCGGCGCGCAGCGGACGGGTGAGACGAGGCGGGTGCCGCGGAGGGTGAGGCCGTCGTGCTTGTCGGTGGACGTGGGCTGCGACGCCAGCCCCACCTCGTGCAGCACGCGGAACAGGAAGTCTCCCGACGGGTCGCCGGTGAACATCCGCCCGGTGCGGTTGCCGCCGTGCGCCGAGGGCGCGAGCCCGACCACGGCCAGCGCCGCGTCCGCCGGCCCGAAGCCGGGCACGGGCCTGGCCCAGTACTCGTCGTCGAGGAAGGCGGCCCGCTTGGTGACCGCCACCTTTTCGCGCCACGCCACCAGCCGCGGGCACGCGCGGCACCCGGTGACGGCGGCGTCGAGCTCCGCGAGGGTGTCCATCAGCGGCCGGCCAGAGCCGCGCGGCACAGGTGGTCGGCCGCGCGCGTCGTCTCGGGCAGGCGGTAGCGCGGGGTCAACGCGAGCGTCAGCCGGCAGGCGTGGTCGAGGCTGATCAGGTGCCCCGCGGACACGTAAACCGGTTTCACACCAGGCCTCGTGCGCACGACGGCGCCGAGCTGCTCGTCGCCGTCCAGCAGCGGCACGGTGTCGCCGGGTTCCGGGCCGGGCTCCTCGTGCGTGCCGACGAGCCGCGTCTTGCCGACGCCGAACGCCGGGGTCCCCGTGAGCACGCCGAGGTGGCACGCGAGGCCGAAGCGCCGCGGGTGGGCGAGGCCGTGGCCGTCGCACGCGAACACCTCGGGCGGGTGCGCGAGCGCCGCGATGGCGTCGAGCAGCGGCGGCAGCTCGCGGAAGGCGAACAGGCCCGGCTCGTACGGGAAGGTGACCTCGCCCGTGATCACGCGTTCCTCGACCACGCGCAGGTCGTCGAGGGCCAGCGTGACCGCGGCGGCGGCGATGCGCGTGCCGGCTGGATCGTAGGCGACGTCGAGGCCGGTCACCGTCGCCGGCGCCGGGCAGGCGTCGGTGAGGTCCACGCGGCCGCGGAGCGCATCCTGGACCTCGCGGGCCTCGGGAATCGTGGCGGGCCAGCGCATTGCGCCAGCTTTCCACAGCCTTCCCCAGCACGGTTGGCTAAGTTGGATCCATGTCGGACACCACCGAAGAGACCCCCGAAAAGCCGGCCACGGCGGAGAAGCCGCCGGAGCCCGTCGACGACCTTGTGACCACGCACCACACGCTCACGGTCAAACGCCGCAAACTGGCCTACACCGCGCAGGCCGGGCGCGTGGTGCTGCGCCAGGAGGTGCTGAAGGACGGGAAGTCGGAGGGCCTCAAGCCCAAGGCCGAGGTGTTCCTCACCGCCTACACGCTCGACGACGCCGAGCCGGGCTCGCGCCCGGTCACGTTCGCGTTCAACGGTGGCCCCGGCTCGTCCAGCATCTGGCTGCACATGGGCCTGCTGGGCCCGCGGCGGGTGCTCTCGGGTGACGTCGACGATCTGGTCCCGCCCCCGTACGGCCTCGAGGACAACAGCGAGACCCTGCTCCAGCACAGCGACCTCGTGTTCATCGACCCGGTCTCCACGGGCTACTCGCGCGTGACCGAGGGCGGCGAGTCGAAGGACTACACCGGATTCCAGGGCGACATCGAGTCGGTCGCCGAGATCATCCGGCTGTGGATCTCGCGCAACGGACGCTGGCTGTCGCCGAAGTTCCTCGCCGGCGAGTCCTACGGCACGCTGCGGGCGGCCGCGCTGGCCGGACACCTGCAGGACCGCTACGGCCTGTACCTCAACGGCCTGCTGCTCATCTCGTCCGTGCTCGACATGGGCACGCTGCGCTTCCACGAGGGCAACGACCTGCCGTACTCGCTCTACGTGCCCACCTACGCGGCCATCGCGCACTACCACGGCTTTCACGGCGATCGTCCCCTTGACGACGTCCTGGCCGACGCCGAGGACTTCGCCGCCAAGGAACTGCCGTGGGCCCTGGCGCGAGGTGCGCGGCTGTCCACTCAGGACCGCGCGGAGACCGTGGCCACGCTGGCTTCACTGACTGGGCTTTCGGAGTCCTATGTGGACCGGGTCAACCTGCGGATCGAGCACGTGCGCTTCTTCACGGAACTCCTGCGCGACCGCGGCCTGCTCGTCGGGCGCATGGACGGCCGGTTCACCACGTGGGAGGTCGACGGCGGCCGCGAGCACATGAGCGACGACGCGTCGATCTCGCGCATCATCGGCGCGTACTCGGCGGGCTTCAACCACTTCATCCGCGACGAGCTCGGGTACCAGAACGACCTGCCGTACGAGATCCTGTCCGGCGATGTCTTCAAGGCGTGGTCGTACAAGGACTTCGAGGGCCGGTTCGTGTCCGTCGTGGACTCCGTGAGCGCCGCCATGCGCGCGAACCCGCACTTGAAGGTCCACGTCGCGTTCGGTCACTACGACGGCGCCACGGCGTACTTCGCGAGTGAGCACGTGCTCGCCCACCTGCAGATCCCGGACGAACTGCGCGACAACATCGAGACGTCCTACTACCCGGCCGGGCACATGATGTACGTGCACGAACCGACGCGGATCCAGCAGTCGAAGGATCTGGGGAAGTTCGTGAAGACGGCTTCGAACCGGTAGCCGCTGTAGTGGGGCACGGTCGCCTTCGGCCGTGCCCCACGCTTTTCTCAGCCCGGAAAGCGGCCGACCGCCACGAAGGCGGCGAGCAGCAGCAGGATCATATTGGCGGGCAACGGCCGTCGCTCGTCGCGCACCACGTGCACCCGAAGCGCCCCGACCTGCACCACCACCAGCCCGACCGCGGCGACCGGGGTGAGGACCGAGGCGATCCCCGTCAGCCACGGCAGGACCACCCCGAACGCGCCGAGGATCTCCACCAGGCCGACCGCCTTCACCCCGACGTCCGACGCGTCCTTCATCCACTCGAGGTTCCCCGACGCCGCCAGCCGCTCCCGCGGCCGCACGGCCTTGAGCCCTCCGGCGGCGAGATAGACCGCCGCGAGCAGACCCTGGACGCCCCACAGTGCGATGTTCACCGAATTCCCCATTCCGCTGCCCGTTGTCGCTGGATAGTCGGCGCAACGGGGGCCGGCTGCAAAAGGCACATCGATGTATGTGTCCAGGAAAGGAGTCCCGCGCATGGCGAAGCTCACACCGGAAATCCCCGACGGCGGCGCGGTCCGCGAGGTCCTGGACCGCATCGGCGACAAGTGGAGCCTGCTCGTGATCGGCACACTGCGCACCGGCCCCCTCCGGTTCGGCGATCTGCACACGGCCGTCACCGGCGTCTCCCAGCGAATGCTCACCCTGACGCTCAAGCACCTGGTAGAAGACGGCCTGGTCACGCGCACCGCCTACGCGGAGGTCCCGCCACGCGTCGAGTACGCCCTCACCGAACTCGGCCGGACGCTCGTTCCGCGGGTCATGGCCCTCGCGGAGTGGGCGATGGCCAACCGCGAGCAGATCAACGCCAACCGCAGGTCCCACGGCGGTTCTTGATTCAGAACCGCCAGGTGCCGCAGCGCTTGCTGATCACCGATCCGGCCGGTGTTCGGATTCAGAGTGGCGAGTTCGTGCAGTCGGCTTCGACCCGCTTTCGTGGGCGCACGGTCGCGCTCGGCGGGTCACAGGACAAGATCGGCCAACCGGTCGACCTCCTCCACCTCCGCGACGGTCGGCGTGAAGGTCAGTTCGTTCAGGCCCGCCGACTCGAACTCCCGCACGATCGCCCTGATGCGGTCCGGCGTACGGACGGCGCCCTCGGCGATCGTGGTGGCGTGCGGGCCCGCGTAGGCGTAATAGGAGCGCAGGTAGTCGTCACCACGGTCGGCAGCAGACGTCGAGAAGTACGCCAGGCCCAGCAACCGCGGTTCGCCAAGCCGGCCGGCGGCGGACCACGCGGCCCGGATTTCCTTCACGGTGGGCTCGGCGCGCGCCGGGCCGCCGCCGGCGCCGGTCCAGCCGGCAGCGTGTTCGACCGTGCGGCGGACCGCGCGTTTGCTGTGCCCGCCGATGAGGAGCGGGATGCCCGGCACGTCGCCGACCACGGGGCGCTGCTCGCCGTCGAAGTCGCCGGCTTCAACTGGCGCGCCCTGCCACGCGCGGTGCAGGTAACCGAGCTGCCGATCGAAAGCCGCGCCTCGTGAAGCGAAATCCAGCCCCACCGGGAGGTAGTCCGACTCCCGCGCGCCCACGCCGAGGCCGAGCGTCAACCGCCCGCCCGACAGCGCCGCTACGGTTCCGGCCACCTTCGCCAGCACGGCGTCCGGGTACGTCGGCCCCAGCACGGCGTTCGTCAGCAGCCCGATCTCCGTGGTCGCCCCCGCGACGCCGGCCAATGCGGTCAACGAATCCCACGACGGGTACGCGACGCGCCCGATCGTGGACACGAAAGCGAACCCGCGAGCCTCCGCCCGCCGCGCCCAGTCGAGCAGCAGCCGGGCGTCGGTGCCGGGGATGGTGTTGGGAATGCCGATGCCGATGCGCATGCCGCCAGTGTGCAACCGCCCGCCGGTCGCCGCAGCGCTCGGCTCAGGGCACGAAAGCCGCGCCGACGCTCTCGTTGTTGGCCTCGATGAGGAACGAGTTGTGCGCTGCGTTGGCCGTGACCCTGGTGTACACCACGAAGTTCCGCGAGCACGTCGCGACGATCGGGAGGTTCGTCACCCAGGTGTTGATCTTGAAGTGGTGGACGGTGTTCGTCACGGTCACGCCCGCCAGCGGTCCGTTGGTCGTGGTGTTGCAGGGGTTGCCGTTCGCATCGAGCTGGTTCACCACGAGCTGCGTACCCACCAGCGAGTTCGCGCCGTCCATCCGCGCGCCGGCCGAACGTTTGCAGAGGCCGTTGTCCGCGTTGTAGCAGACGGTGATGTTCACGTCCCCGATCGCCTGCACGACCGTCGCCCCGGCGGGCGCGGTGAACGACACGGAGTTCGCGGTCGCCGAGGAGTTCACCAGCACCTTGCCGTTGAACGTCTGCTTCACTGCCGCGATGGGCCCGTCGACGTCCTGCAGGTACGAGGAGGCGAGCACCGAGATGTGCCCGCTGACGTTCGCCGCGTGGTTCACGAACTGCGCATACACCGAACAGGTGAGCGCACTGTCCGCCGGCGCCGTGACGAATCCGCGGGTGAGCAACGTCGTCGCGGTGTTCGCGAGCACGTTCTGCCCGCTCACGAGCTGCGCCGCGTTCACCGTCTGCCCAGGCCGCCGGCAGTACACGAGGTGCGAAACTTCCGTGACCTGCGCGGCGTCGTCCACGTTCAGCTTGCTGCTGACGTACCGCGTCTCCCCGGCCGGCACCGTGACCGCCGCCCCGAGCGCCCGCGTGTGCTTCCCGGTGGCCGGCGTACTCGACGGATCACTCGCGTACCCGCCGGGCGCGGAAATCGGCACGGTCGTCGCGGCGTTCGCCGCCCCGGCCCCGGCCAGGAGCCCTGCCACGACCATCCCGGCCGCGGCCACGGCCGCCTTGGTCCACCCACCACAACGCACAGTCCCCACCCCCAAGGCGCGGCACTCGACGCGCCGCCTCCATCGTTGGGCGCGCCGGTTTGCGGTGTCAATGCCCCTATTCGCGATTCACCACTTGGCGCGAAACAGCCCTGTGTCAAGGCGCGAAAACCTTGACACGGGGCCGTCAACCGCGAGAACTACTGCTTCACGTACTTGGCCCCATGCGTCACAGCCGCATAAGCATCCACAGCACCATGTCCGTAAAAACCGTTGAACGAAGCATTCCCCGTGCACGTAGCCGTGAACGACTCGTCCCGGCCTTCGTCCAGGTAGTCCACCGTCCGCGGCACCGGGCACGCGACCGGCGAAGCCGTCCCCTCCAGGACGCGCTGCACAGCATCGGGGTCCATACCGAAGCCAGAACCCGACTTCTTCCCGTACTCGGAAACAATCAACGCCGCCACACCGGCAGCGTGCGGCGTCGCCATCGAAGTCCCCTGCAGCCACTGGTAGTAGCCGACCCGCCCGTCACGAGCGACGGCCTTCTGCACACCCGCGGCGACCCCGGCCGCAGTCACGTTGCCGGCCGCGTCGACGTTCCCCTCGGCCACGGCCACGTTGCGCGGGTAAGCCGACAGGATCTCGTTCTCCACCTTCTGGAACCAAGGCGTCCCGAAGCCGTCCCGGTAATACCCACCCGGCGCCGAAACCGAGATCTGCTCGGTCCCGTAATTGGAGTAGTCCGCCTTCGCCTGCGAGGGACCGAAAGCGCCGACACCGATCGTGTGCGGGCCTTCCGTCGGCATGGTCAGACAGGACGCGTTGTCGATCTGACGCGGGTGCGCCGATGTGCTCGGGTAGTCCGGGCTGGTCGCGTCGGGCAACGGCGCGCCGAGGTCCGTGTGCTCGTTGCCGAGGGCGACGACCATCGAGACGCCCTTGCGGTGCGCGTAGTTCAGCGCCCGCGTGGTTGCCTCGATGACGGTTCGCTGCTCGGCCTGCTCCTCGGCGGAGTCGGCCGGGTTCGCGCGGCAGTTGTAGAGCCACGGGTCGGTGTAGAAGCTCATGTTCACCACGTCGATGCCCGCGTCACCGGCGTAGGTCAACGCGTCGACAGTCGGCTGCAGGAAGAAGAAGCCCGAGTCCTGACCGGCGCGGATGTTCACCAGCGAGACACCCGGCGCGACGCCCGAGACGCCGAAGCCGTTCACCGCCGCGCCGATCGTGCCGGCGACGTGGGTGCCGTGGCCGTTGTCGTCGTGGTCTACCGCGTCGACGCAGCCGCGGTACTCGCACGGGCCGTCCACCACCGCGCCGTTGACGTCGGCGACGATGTCGCGCGTGAAGTTGCGCGAGTCGGCGCGGTCGAAGTTCGGTGCGATGTCCGGGTGACTGGCGTCGACGCCGGTGTCGATGATGCCGACCTTCACGCGCTTGTCACCGGGCTGCACTGTGCGCGCGAGGTCCGACCGGGTGGACTTCAGGCCCCAGAGCTGGTCGTCCAGCGGGTCTGTACCGGAAGCACCACGCTTGGCACCGGAAGCCTTGCCCCGGCCCTCCTTCTCGACCGCGTCGTGCTTCACCTTCTTGCCGTCCCGCGGCGCCGACCCGATCGCCTTCGACCGGGCCGCGCCGAACACCGCGCTGCTGGAAGACACCCGCGCCACGAAGCCCGAAGCCGGCGCCGAAGCCGTGATCAGCCCGACGGCGTCGTTGCGGGCCACCACCGTCCCACCGGCGGCCTCGACCGCGGCCACGGCGGCGCCGACGTCCGAACGCGCCAGCACCGTGAACTCCGTGACCGGGCCGGTCACCCCTGCCGACGCGACCGGTACGAAGGAAGCCGCACCGAGCAGGGGTACCGCCAACACGGCGAGAAGCAGTCTGGGTCTTTTCACGAGTCCTCCTCCAACGCGAAAACCGACACTGCAACGTACATACCGGACACACGTCGCAGCAATCGTCAGGAGGAGGAACCCGACTAAAGTCAGGGCACCACGGACCGGGCTTCCGCGAAGTGGCACGCCGAGAGGTGACCGTCGGTGCGCGGCGACAGCTCCGGCACCTCCGTGGCGCAGATGTCCTGCGCCTTCCAGCACCGTGTGCGGAACCGGCAGCCCGACGGCGGGTCGAGCGGGCTCGGCGGGTCGCCCTCGAGCCGGATGATCTGCCGCTGCCCGCGCACCTCCGGGTCGGCCACGGGCACGGCCGAGAGCAGCGCCTGCGTGTACGGGTGCGAGGGCCGCTCGTAGATCTCGTCCTCGGTGCCGATCTCCACGATCTTGCCCAGGTACATCACGGCCACGCGCGTGGCGAGGTGCCGCACCACGGACAGGTCGTGCGCGATGAACACGTACGACAGCCCGAACTCCGTCTGCAGGTCGCCGAGCAGGTTCATCACCTGCGCCTGGATGGAGACGTCCAAAGCGGACACCGGCTCGTCGCAAATGATCACCTTCGGCCGCAGCGCGAGCGCCCGCGCGATGCCGATGCGCTGGCGCTGCCCGCCCGAGAACTGGTGCGGGTAGCGGTTGAGGTGCTCGGGGTTGAGCCCCACCACCTCCAGCAACTCACGCACCTTCTGCGCGCGCGAACCCTTCGGCGCCACCTCGGTGTGGATCTCGAACGGCTCGCCGACGATGTCGCCGACCGTCATCCGCGGGTTCAGCGACGTGTACGGGTCCTGCAGCACGATTTGGATCTCGCGCCGCAGCCGCCGCAGCTCGCCGCCGCGCAGCTTGAAGATGTCGCGGCCCTCGAACGTCGCGCCGCCCGCGGTCGGCTCCTCCAGGCGCATCAGCACCTGCGCGAGCGTCGACTTGCCACAGCCCGACTCGCCCACCACGCCGAGCGTCTCGCCCGGCGCCAGGTCGAACGAGACGCCGTCGACGGCCTTGACGTGCCCGACGGTGCGCTTGAACAGCACGCCCTGGCGCACCGGGAAGTGCTTCACCAGCTCCTGGACGCTGAGAATCGACTCAGACACGGCTTTCCACCACCTCTTCGGCGAAGTGACACGCACTGACCCGGCCGAAACCGAGGCTGTGCAACGACGGCCGTTCCTCCGAACAGCGTTGCTCCGCCCGCTTGCACCGCGGGTGGAACGGGCAGCCCGAAGGGATGTGGAGCAGGCTCGGCGGCAGCCCCTTGATCGTCTCCAGCGTCTGGCCCTTGAGATCCAGGCGCGGCAACGAGTCCATCAGCGCCGCCGTGTACGGGTGACCCGGTGACTTGAACAGCTCGTGCACGTCCGCCTGCTCCACGATCCGGCCCGCGTACATCACGGCGATCCGGTCGGCGACCTCCGCGACCACACCCAGGTCGTGGGTGATGAGGACCAGCCCCATCTGCCGTTCGCGCTGGATCTCGCCCAGCAGGTCCATGATCTGGGCCTGCACGGTCACGTCGAGAGCCGTGGTCGGCTCGTCCGCGATCAGCAGCACAGGGTCGAGCGCCAGCGACATCGCGATCATCGCGCGCTGGCGCATGCCGCCCGAGAACTGGTGCGGGTAGTCCTTCACCCGCCGCGCGGCGGCCGGGATGCGCACCAGATCCAGCAGCTCGATCGCGCGCTTGCGGGCGTCCTGTTTGGACATCCCCTGGCGAACGCGCAGCTGTTCTTCGATCTGGAACCCCACGGTGAACACGGGGTTCAGCGCCGAAAGCGCGTCCTGGAAAATCATCGCGATCTCGGTGCCGCGCAGCTCGCGCCGCCGCTCGGGCGTGGCCGTGAGCAGGTCCTCACCGCGGTAGCGGATCGAACCGCCGGTGATCACGCCGGGCGGCATGTCGAGGATGCCCATGATGGTCTGCGCGGTCACGCTCTTGCCGGAGCCGGATTCACCCAGCACCGCAAGGGTTTCGCCGGCGTGCACGGAGTAGCTCACGCCGTTGAGCACGTTGGCGACGCCGTCGGAAGTGCGGAACTCCACCTGGAGGTCTTCGACCTCGAGCAGCAGATCGTTGCGTGTATCGGTCATCGGCCGCTACCTCGACTTCGGGTCGAGCGCGTCACGGATCCCGTCACCGAGCATCACGAACGCGAGCACGGTGATGGTGACGAACGCACCGGGGAACAAGAGCATGTGCGGGTCGGCCCGGAAGTAGTCGCGCGAGTCGCTGATCATCACGCCCCACGAGATCACCGGCGGCCGCACGCCGATGCCGAGGTACGCGAGCGTCGCCTCGGCGCCGATGGCCGCGCCGAGCGCGATGGTGGCGTAGACCAGCACCGGCGCGAGCGTGTTGGGCAGCAGGTGCCGGAACACGATGCGCGGCGTGCTGGCGCCGAGCGCACGAGCGGCCTTCACGTAGTCGAGCTGCTTCGCGACCAGCGTCGCCGAGCGCATGATGCGCATGGCGACCGGCCAGGTGAGCACCGCGATGGAGCAGACCACCTGCACGATGATCGTCACGGCGCCGGGGTTGGAGCCGGGCGCGTTGAACGTCGTGAGGATGACGATCGCGCCGAGCACGAACGGCAGGCCGGCGAAGATGTCGCCGAGCCGCGAGAGCAGGCTGTCGATCAGGCGGCCGTAGTAGCCCGCGAGGATGCCGACGAGCGAGCCGAAGACCACGGTCAGGATCGTTGCGAACACGCCGACCAGCAGCGACGCGCGGGCGCCGTAGATCGTGCGGGCGTAGACGTCGTAACCCTGGTTGTCGTAGCCGAACCAGGCGTCGGCCGACGGGCCCTGGTTGGCCTTCGTCAGGTCGCCGACCCCGGGGTCGACGTGCGTGAACAGGCCCGGCGCGACCGCGATGAGCACGATGAACACGATGATCACCGCGGAGATCACGAACGCCGGCTTGCGGCGCAGCTGGCGCCAGGCGTCGCCCCACAGGCTGCGGGGCTTCTTCGTCTCGGTCGCGGAGTCGTCGATGCGCGACAGCTCCGCCGCGTCGACAGCCGTGCCTCCGACGAGGTTGGGGTCAGTCATAGCGGATCCTCGGGTCGAGAACGGCGTAGAGCAGGTCCACGATCAGGCTCATCAGCAGGTACACGAGCACGAGCAGCACCACGACGCCCACGACGGTGGCGCTCTCGCGGTTCTGGATGCCGCGGAAGATGAGCCCGCCGAGGCCGTTGATGTTGAACACGCCCTCGGTCACGATCGCGCCGCCCATCAGCGCACCCAGGTCGGTGCCGAGGAACGTCAGCACCGGGATCACCGAGTTGCGCAGCAGGTGCACGCCGACCACGCGGCTGTTGGGCTGGCCCTTCGCGATGGCCGTGCGGATGTAGTCGGCGTGGCGGTTCTCCGCGATCGACGTTCTCGTGAGCCGCGCGACGTAGGCCATCGAGAGGCTGCCCAGCGCGATGCCGGGCACGATCAGCTCACCGAAGCCCGGGTTGTCCGACACGCTCGTGTCGATGATGCCGAGCTCGGTGCCCAGCACGAGCTGCAGCACGATCGCGGTCACGAACACCGGCAGCGAGATGAGGAACGTGGTCGAGACGAGCACGAGGTTGTCGAGGAAACCCTTGCCGCGCAAGCCGGTCAGCACACCTGCGGTCAGGCCGATCACGGCCTCGATGAGCACCGCGACGAGCGCCAGGCGCAGCGTGATCGGGTAGGAGGTGGCGATCAGCTCGCCGACGGAGGTGCCGTTGAAGGTCTCGCCCCAGTCGCCCGTGAACAGGCTGCCGAGGTACTTGAGGTACTGGAGGATCAGGTTGTCGTTCAGGTGGAACTTCTCGGTCATCAGGTCGACGTAGGCCTGGGGGCAGGCCGTCTGACCGCACTTGCCGGAGAAGGGATCACCCGGGACGGCCCACACCAGCACGTAGATCAGGAAGGTCGTTCCGAAGAACACCGGGATCAGCTGGAGCAGGCGTCGCAGGACGTAGCGAATCATGCGTCAGTTCCTAGGAGTGCGCGCCGGGCGAGCCGCAGACCGTCCTTTTGAGACGGTCCGCGGCGGCCTTGGTGGTGGGACGTCTTCTCAGCGCGTCACTTGGTGACCTCGACCGACGAGTAGTCGGCGCGGCGGCGGAAGTCGAGCGTCACGGTCTTGGTGTGCTTGGACTTCGCGGCCACACCCTTCTCGTCCCAGACCGGGATCGAGGGCAGGTCCTTGGCGATGGCGTCCTCGGCCTGCTGGTAGATCTTGATCGCGGCGTCCTTGTCCGGCGTGGAGTCGGCCTGCTCCAGGAGCTGGTCGACGGCCGGGTTGGAGTAGACCGAGTCGTTCGACGAGGCACCCGAGCGGTAGATCGGGTTCAGGAAGTCCTCGATCGACGGGTAGTCGGCCGACCAGTCCGAACGGCCCATGCCGGTCAGCTTGTGGCCCGTCACGATGCTGCGCCACTGGCCGAAGTCCGTGGCCGGCACGAAGTCGCACTCGACGCCGAGCACGTTCTTGATGCTGTTGCACGCGGCCACCAGCGGCTCCTTGCGGCCACCGTCGGCGTTGGAGGCGATGGTGAGCTTGCCCTTGAAGCCGGACTTCGCGAACGCCGCCTTGGCCGCCGTCGGGTCGAACTTGCAGAACTCGCACACGGCCGGGCGGTAGCCCTCGATGCCCTGCGAGACGTAGCCGTCGGCCGGCACGTAGGTGTCGTTCATGACGGTCTTGGTGATCTGCGCGCGGTCGATCGCCATGGAGATGGCCTTGCGCAGGTCGAGGTTGTCGTAGCCGGGCACGTAGTACGGCACGGCGATGGTGCTGATGCCGAGCAGGTGACCGACGACCAGGTTGTCCTTGAGGTCGGTCTTGTACTTGCTGCCGGCCAGGGCACTGGGTGGGAGCGTCTCGATGAAGTCGAGCTTGTTGCTCAGCAGGTCCTGGTACGCGGTTTCCTGGCTCGCGTAGATCTTGATGTCCAGGTCCTTGAACTTGACCTTGTCCTGGCCCTTGTAGTCGTCGTTGCGCGTCAGCTTGATGTCGACGTTCGGCGTGCGGCTGACGAACTTCATCGGGCCGTTGCCGATCGGGTGCTGCGCGAAAGCCTTGGGGTCCTTGAAGAACACGTCGGGCAGCGGCGCGAAGGCCGTGTAGCCGATCTTGGTGGCGAAGACCGAGAACGGCGCCTTCAGCGTCACCTGGAACTCGTAGTCGCCCTTCACGACCAGGCCGGACATCTTGTCCGTGGTCGGCTTGGCGTTGTCGTCGGCCGGGTGGACGTCGTCGTAGCCCTGGATGTTCTCGAAGAACGTGCTGTTGATCTGGCCGTTGGGCGAGTAGGCGCCGTAGTTCCAGGCGTCGACGAAGTTCTTCGCCTTGACCTCGGTGCCGTCGTGGAACTTCCAGCCCTGCTTGATCTTGATGTCGAAGACCTTGGAGTCGGTCGTGGTGATCGACTCGGCCATCTGGTTGTAGGGCTGCGCGTTGTCACCCTTGAACGCGACCAGCTCGGCGAACATCGCGTCGACGGCCTTCGAGCCACCCAGCTCGTTGGTGTTCGTGGGGATCAGCGTGTTCTGCGGCTCGGTGCCGTAGACGGTGAAGGTCCCGTTGGGATCCACCTCGCCGGACGACCCGCTACTGCTGGAGCCACCACCACACGCGGCCAGGACCAATGACAAGGTTGTCACCACCGCGGCGGCTCCCCAGAGCCTGCGTGAACGCCGCATCGTTCCCCTCCATCTCATGTTCCCGAAAAGTGAGATGGAGGTTATCGGGCTATTGGCGGTTTGTAACCAGATCGCTCGGTTGCAAAAGAGTGACAACCTTGTCGCTCACCCGGGCAGAGCACGACCAAGGTCTTGTTGATCACCGCGTGTGTCCGCGCTGCTCCGCTCAGGCGAGGGACAGCGCGATTCCGTCGAGGATGTCGTGTTCGCTCACGATCAGCTGGTCCGGACCACCGCGTTTCGCGAGCTGCTCGGCCAGCACCTGCACGATCACCGCACCCCCGCCGATCACGTCCACCCTGCCCGGATGGATCACGGGGTTGGCCGCGCGGGTGGCCCGGTCGGCCGCCAGCAGGCTCGTCGCGAGGCGGTCGATCTCGGCGTGGGAGAGCTTCGACAGGTGCGTTCGCTCGGAGTCGTACTCGGGCAGCTCCTGGGCGACCGCTGACAACGTGGTCACCGTGCCGGCGACCCCGATCCAGGTTTTGGCCTTGGCCACGTCGACGACGTCGAAGGCCTCGGTGAGGATGGTCTCGGCGGTGATTTTCGCCCGGGCGATTTCTTCGTCGGTGGGCGGATCACCCTTGAGGTCGCGCTCGGTGATGCGGACGCAGCCGATGTCCACGGACTTGGCCGCGAGCACCTCGGCGCGCTGCCCGTCCCACGTGCCGAGGACGAGCTCGGTCGAGCCGCCGCCGACGTCGACGACCAAGAAGGGACCGTCGTCCGGGTCCTGCTCCCCGACCGCGCCGGTGAAGGACAGCCGCGCTTCCTCGTCGCCGCTGATCACTTCGGCCTCGACGCCGAGCGTCTCGCGCGTCATGGCGAAGAACTCGTCGCGATTGCTGGCGTCCCTCGTGGCGGAGGTGGCGACCATCCTTATTTTTTCGACGCCCTTGCGCCGCGCCGCGATCGTGTAGTCGGCGAGGGCTTTTCGCGTCCGCTCCAGCGCTTCCGGAGCCAGGCGCCCGGTGGCGTCGACGCCCTGGCCGAGGCGCACGATGCGCATCTCGCGGTGCAGGTCGCGCAGGTCCACCGTGCCGTCGTGGCGCGGCGTCAGCTCGGCGACGAGCAGGCGGATGGAGTTGGTCCCACAGTCGATCGCGGCTACACGAGGCATGGCGTCGACCTTACTGGGTGCAGGTCAGGGGGACGGGGAGTCGCCTGTTGGGCTCGCTGGTGCGGAGTTGCTGTCCCCGGGCGCCGTCGAGCTGGGCTCACCGCACGGGGGAAGACTCGGGCCGCTGCTGGGGCTGCTGCTCGGGCTGTCTGGTGTGGTCACCGGCGTGCTGTCGGCCGTCGTGCTGGTTTCGCAGGTCGGCGTGGTGCTGGTGGTGGTGGCGGTGTCCGTCGACGTGCTGCTGCTTGTGCTTCCACTCGGCGGCAACGACATCTGCGGCGGCCCGCTCGGCGGCGCACTCGACACGGGTGGCGGCGGCACAGCCGGCGGCGGCGGGTTCACGCCCGCATTGGGTGCCCCGACGGGAATCTGACTGTCCGGCAGCGGTGCGACGCCGTTGCGGTAAGCCTCGGCCCAGAGGATGACGGTGTTCACGTAGACGTCGGAGTTGTTGTAGCGGTAGATCGCCGTGCGCAGCTGGTCCGGGTTCGCGACGTCCAGGCCGCCGGAGCACAGGTAGCGCGCCGTGGCGAGCGAGGCGTCGAACAGGTTCTCCGGGTCGGCGGTGCCGTCGCCGTTCCCGTCGGACGCGTACTCGCGCCAGGTCGCGGGGATGAACTGCGCCGGCCCCACCGCGCGATCCCAGACGGTGTCGTGGTCCAGCACGCCGCCGTCGGTGTCCGGGATCGCCGCGAAGGGCCCGGTCCCGTTGAGCTCCGGGCCGAGGATCGGCTCGAGCGCCGTGCCCGCCGCGTCGACGTACCCACCCCGCGCGTGGTTGGACTCGATTCGCCCGATGCTGGCGACCAGCGCCCAGTCGATGTGGCAGTTCGGCTGCTCGTGGGCCAGGATGTCGGCCGCGTTGTGATACGCGGCCAAGGCGGTGGTCGGGATCCCAAGGAGCCCGTTGGGCAGCTCGTACGCGGGCAACGGCAGCGGGACGGGGGAGTCGGGCAGGCTGCCGTCGACGGCGACCTTTTCCACCTGGGGGTTCTGGGGGTCGTAACCCTGCTCGAGGGCTACGTCCTTGGTGTGGGCCGTCGGCAGGCCGGCCGTCCACGCCCCGATGGCCAGCGTTGCGGCGATCGCCGGCACGACCGCCAGGATCCCGACGGAGACGGAGAACGCGTTCCGGTGCTTTGCGGTGACCTTTCGGCCGCGGTACCGGGCTTTCCTCGTCGCGATCCGCAGCGCTCTCGGGCTGCGCCTCGGTGGGGCTTGATCCGGCCGTGACCAGCGGCGGGGTCTGTCTTGGCCTTCTTCAGCCTCGGCCTCGGCCTCAGCTGCTTCTGCTTCGCCCGCTTCGCTTACTTCGGCAGCGGCTCCGGCTCCGTCTTCTCCACCGGCTTCGGCTGCTTCGCCGACTTCGCCTGCTCCGGTCTGAGCCACACCGACCTGCACTTCTGGCTCGGCGCCGGGCGTCACGACCTCGGTTCCGCCGGCTACCTCGGTGTGCGCTTCGTCAATCTCGCCCGCTTCAGCCTGGGCCGCTCCGCCCTCCCCAGCGCTCTCAGCCCCAACTCCTTCAGCCTGGGCCGCAGCTTCACCGCGCGCTTCGGCTTCAGCCGCGCCACCTTCACCCGCCTCGGCCTGACTTCCTTGCCCTTCGTCGGCTCGCACAGCCTCAGCGGCTTCGACTCGCACTTCAGCTTCGTCGGCTGCTGCGGCGGCATCTTCGGCGGCTTCGGTCCAAGGCTCTTGCGCCTCGGCCTCGTCTGCCGTCTTAAGTTCGGCCGTTCCGGCTTGGGCGCTGCCCTCTGGGGCGTCATCGCCTGGCACATCCGATTCGCGTCCAGCGATCCGAGCCAGATCTTCGGCCTCGGCGGCGTTCCCCGGGCCCGGCGCACCTTCGTGATCT
Source organism: Amycolatopsis sp. NPDC051373 (assembly GCF_040689465.1). Lineage (NCBI taxonomy): Bacteria > Bacillati > Actinomycetota > Actinomycetes > Pseudonocardiales > Pseudonocardiaceae > Amycolatopsis > Amycolatopsis sp. NPDC051373. The sequence goes on from NZ_JBFBAE010000050.1 coordinate 31,562, forward strand.
GCCGGGTGCTCGTTGTTGTCGGCGGCGTCGTCCGGGCCATTCGCCTCGCGCAGGGTGCGCGCGACTGCGTCTACGGCGTCTTCGCGGCCCTCGTCACCCGGTGGTTCTTCATCGTCCACGTCTGCGATCGCGGCGTGTTCGGCAGCGCCCAGCTCTGACTGGGCTTCCTCGGCCGAACTGTCGGCCTGGCCCGTGATCTCGTCGGCCGGAGCCTTGCCGGCGGCCGGCTCGGTCGAGCCCTGGCCGGCGGTCTCTGTCATGGAAGATTCCTCGCCGAGGTCGTGGCCGCGACCGTCCCCATCGCTCGCCTCGACTGCGGCCGAAGCCTCATCGCGAGGGGCGTCGCCGTGGGTTCCATTGCGGAGCTTTCGGGCGATGTGCCCGAGTCCGCGTGGCGCCCGCATGGTCCGAACCCTCCTCGGGGTCACCCGGTGATGAGCCCGATGGTTGCCTACGTCGTGTGAAGATTCCGTACTCAGCTTGGCGGCGGGTCACCCGAACGGGAACCCACAGATGCAGTAACTGCCCGCCTGTCTGGACTATCTGCACACGAGACGGGCGCGTTACTCCTCTTCGGCAGCGGCGCACTCGCCCGAGGGCCAGCCCTGGGTGTGGAGCCAGGCGAGGGTCTCGTCGCCGAAGGGGTTGACGCCCGGGCCTGCGGCGAGGGTGTGGGCGAGGTGGACGTGGAGGCACTTCACGCGCCCCGGCATGCCGCCGGCGGTGACCTGCGTGCCGAGGGACTCGATGGCGTCGCGCTCGGCCAGGTAGGTCTCGTGCGTGCGCAGGTACGCCGCGGCGAGCTCCGGGTCGGTCTCGAGCCGCGCGGTCATCTCCTTCATCACGCCGGACGCCTCCAGCGTGCCGACGAGCGACGTCAGCCGCGGGCACGTCAAGTAGTAGAGCGTGGGGAACGGGGTGCCGTTCTCGAGCCGCGGGCTCGTCTGCACCACCGACGGGTGCCCGCTCGGACACCGCGCCGCCACGGCCCGCAACGCACGCGGCGGCCGCCGGAGCTGCTCCTTGATGATCTCCCGGTCGGCATCGGAGACCGGCTCGAAGCGGGGGGGTTCCGTGCTGCTGTTGCTGCTGTTCACGCCCCCCAGGTTAGTGCCGCCGACGCCCGGCCCCTCCGCCACCTCCGCCTGAACCCCCGACTTATCCACAACTCGACTCCCCTGTGGACAACTCGGCCTCCCGCGGCCTCGACCACAGTTTTCGCCGACCCCCGCCGGTAGACTGGGATGGGGACGCCCCCCTTGGGGAGGCGGTTTCTAGCGGTGGTTGCAACACTGCTGCTAGACGGTGAGTAACTGTGTCATGCGTTCGGCGGGGCTGTCCCAGCCGAGTGTCATCCGAGG
>NZ_JBFBAE010000051.1:0-32512 GCF_040689465.1 Amycolatopsis sp. NPDC051373
GAGCAGAGGTCGGGGCTGCTCACTCCGGCTCAGGCTGGGGAAACGTCAATCAGAGCATGTGCGGACGGTTGGTAGTTTCTTAGACTGTTCGTGCTGGTCAGGATACATTCTCGGCACCGTCTGACGGAGCCTGTGGGAGTGCCTGGTTATCGGGGTCCGTCCCACGGTCGGTCCCACGCGGTCCCACGTCTGGAACGGACTTCAGCTCGGTACGTTCACCGAGCGCAGCCAAGAGTTTGGCCCGAGCCTCAGGGGTGCGCTGCACATAGCCAGCCAGCTCCTCCAAGTCGGCGTGCCCCATGATCGCCTTCACCGCGAACACATCGGCTCCGCCGTCGATCGCCCGCGTAGCGAACCCGCGACGGCTCGCGTACCCAGAGCGGCTGTCGATCTTGACGACGGCTGCGGCCTTCTGCATCTGCCGCGTGATCTGGTTCTGCCGGACGACACGGTGATCCGGCGTGAGGAACACGAGAACGCTCGTGCACACCGCACCTCCGATGTGGTCGAAGCCGCACCCGCCGGCAAGCTCACGGCCGTCCAAACGTCGACGCACGATCTCGACTGCCCGTGCGGACAGTGGGATCTCTCGGTCGTCGCCGTCTTTCGGCCACGGCCGGATCAACTTCCGGCGGTAGAGGTACACGTCCTTGACGAGCATCCACCGGCCGTCCAAGTCGAGTCGGTTCGCGTGGAGGCCGGCCAACTCACCGGGCCGGATCCCGGTTTCCAACATGAAGTCGACGGCATCGGCGTACACCGCACCCATCTTCGGTGCGATCTTGTCTCGGTGCGTCTCCGATACGTAGGGCTTCGCTCCCTTCGTCAGCTTCGGAAGTTTGAGGCCTGCGCACGGTGACGCTGTAAGGATCCGCCGCTCCACCGCCGCGTTGATGGACGCGGTGAAGGGCTGCACGATGTTCCTCACGTACGAGGGCTTGTACGCCTGCCGAACCAGGTCATCGACCCAGTCCTGCACGCCGGTGTCTTCACCGAAGCGGGTGATCGCGTTCAGTGCGGTGTTCTCCCACTTGGGCAGCACGTGCTTGTTGACGTTGTTCCGCACGTTGATCGCGTGGTCCGAGTCGAACGAGCGGTCCGCGCTGAAGATCTCCCACCACTCGCCCCACGGCGTGCGCGCCGACAGCGTGCCCTTCGACGCCGCGGCCTGTCTCTTCGCCTTGCCCTCGGCCTCGACCGCGGCGTCCTTCGCGTCACTCTTCCGTCCGAACGTCCCGGGCACACGCCTCTTGTTGCCGTCGGCGTCGCGGAACAGGCCGCGATATCGGCCGGACGGCAGCTTCTCAGTGCTCGGCACTAGGAATCCTCCTCTCTTGCTTGCGTCTGAAACTCGACTGCTGCCTCGTTCATCGCCTTGGCGAGCCTCATGCGTTCGGTCTGCGCGTCGGCGTACACACCGATGAGCGTCTGAAGCGACTCATTCATGGTCTCGATGTGCTTATCGACCTCTTCCAGCTCGTGGCGCAGCATCTCCACGGACCGTGGTTCCCCGGCGACGGGCAAGTACCAGAGCGCCTGGATGGGTAGGCCGAAGACGAGCGCCAAGGCGTAAACCTCGTTCGCTCGGATCGGCCGTTTCCCTGATTCGATCTTTGCGATCGCCGTCTGGTGCAGGTCGAACCCGAGGTTCCGCATCCGATCAGCCACGGTCGTCTGGGACCATCCCCTCTCGATCCGGAGTTCCCGGATCTTGAGGCCGATCACTTCCTCAAATCGATGGGCTGCCCCGCTGGTGTCACTGTCGGTCAGCTCCTGCTCCAGCATCTCCTGAACCAGGAGGTTGGCTTCGTGGGTGTCCTGTTCGGGCTCCACGCCATGTCCCTTCCGTATCGCTGATGCTCCTATCCAATCCTACAACCTCCCCAAGGTTGCAATCTACCCCTCGATGGGTTAATCTGGTAGAGGTTGAGATTCAACCGTCTGGCGGAAGCCAGGGGACGGGAGGTTTGAGATGGCGGGTGAAGTACTGGTTGGCCCGTGGCTGACCGTGAAGCAGGTCGCTGAGTTGGCGCAGCGGCACCCGAAAAGTGTGCTGATCGCGCTCCGGCGCGGCGGGTTGCGAGGCTCACAGGCGCGTGTGAACGCCTCGTGGCGGGTGCACGCGGACGACGCGGACACCTGGATCCGTGGGGGAGCGCCGACGGCGAACGCCGCCTAACAACATAAGAGGGGCGCCCCATGCTTGCCGGCCGAGGCGCCCCGGACATCGACAACTCGGAGGTTAAACGATGCCCAGCATCGAGAATAGCAAGGACTGCTGGCTAGAACTTGCTGCGACCGTCGCGGAGTGCCGTCGGCGCCGCGGGTTCGAGGTCAACGAGGACGAGATCCTCCAGGCTGTCGAACGCGCCAGGACCGCGCCTCCCGGCGATGAGCGCGCTACGCGTTTTGCCGAGATTGCCGCGTTGGCTGAACAGGCGTCGGGTGTCGCCCCCCTCGCGACACGCGACGCCGCCTGACCAGACAGGAAACACAAACGCTAGCCGCCGGGTGCGATCCCGGCGGCTAGCGCCATATCCAGATAAGGGAGAACGAATCCATGGACACCGTCCTGGAACAGCTCGCCTCGATCGAGCGCAAGTTGGACGACTTGATCGAAATCGTCGAGGTCGCCATCACGACGCTCGACAAGGCTGAGGAGGCCCGCCGTGGCTGAAGCGAATGTCATTCCGATCTTCACGGTCCGGCGTGCCCGCCAGGTCGTGTCCGAACAGCTCACCGCGGTCCGCGCCGGTGAAGCCTCGCTGAATACGGCGCAGGCGGTGATCCTTGACGCGTTGGAGCGCTTGGAGTTCGCACAAGCGGAGGCCGCACGGATCCGCGACGCCGAAGTCACGGCGGCGGGAGAGGGCCGCGTTGCGGCGAACCCGCGGTCCACGTCCGCCGCCGCTGCCGCTGCCATCGCACCGAGGATTGGCACGCAGCGCGGCACAGTCCTGACCGCGATCGTTGACGCCGGTGGACTCACGGACGTGCAGATCGCCAAACGGTGCCGCATCAGTCCGAACTCGGCACGACCACGCCGGCTGGAACTGGTCGAGAGCGGTCACGTCGTGGACTCGGGACGCACGCGCAAGCACGGCGGTCGCGCCCACGTGGTCTGGGTGGCGACGCCCGAAGGGCACGCGTGGGACGTTCGCAACTCAGAGCCCGCGGATGACCAGGCTGCGTAGATCAACAAAACCCGTCGTATCCGTGCAGTAAAATGATGTTTGCGCGGGCGGGTGTTCATAGCACCCGCCCGCGCTATACGCAAAGGTAGGAGACCTTCGTTGCATTCCAAGGATAGCACACCAACCGCCGTCAATTCTCGCCTTGTGGGCGGTGGCCGATGAGTTTCACAGTCGACCGCGCAGAACAGCCACAGGATCGGTTCCTGATCCTGGCCAACGACTTCGTGCGCGGAAAGCTCCCGGTTCCGCTCCACGCGGTTGCCAGATGCTTGCTCCAGTACTTCCTGAGCCTTCCGAACGGATGGCGCTGCGACCGCGCCCAACTGGACCGCTCGATGCTGGAAGGGCGCGACGCCGTTACCCGTGGACTTAAGGAACTGGAAGCGGCCGGTTACCTTGTCCGGGAGAAGCACCGAGGCGACCACGGGAAGTGGCTGTGGTCTTGGCGTGTCACCGCTGACCCAGTGAACGCCCCGCTTGTGGTGGCGGGATGCGTCGGAAGTTCCGACGCAGACGACGGAGGTTCCGCGACATCCTCGGGAACCCCTCCCAAACCCTTCGGGAACCCTTCCGGGAACCCTTCGATAGGGGTTCCGCCATCCACTGGAAACCCGTCGATGGACCCGACCAGCGGAAACACCACAAACACCGAGGTCAACCCATCGACTGGGAATCCGTCTACGGGAACCCAGGGGATAATAGAAGACGGTAGTGAGAAGACTGATTCTTCCCAGAAGACTGAGGAAGATTTCCGCACTTCCAGTGGGGGCGCTCTCGCGGAGGCCCGAACTTCGTCCGCGCCGGCCAGTCAAATCGTCAAAGACAAGGCTGGGGAGGAGAAGCGCACAGCGGCGATGATCCGAAAGCTGAAGCCGCTAGGCATCAAGGCGCTGACCCGGGAGCTGACCAGCGTCTGGATGGCCGTGGTGAGGGAGAACGGGGCGGACTACTACCAGTTCTCAATGCGGGGTTGGGATGTGGATGGCACCTCGATTGAGGGGGAGAAGCACCCGGGTGGTTCCGCGATCAAGGCGGCGCTGGAGAGCTACGTGCAGAAGCATGACGACCCAACGTTCCAGGGCCTTGACCACGGGGCGTTGCTGGATCAGGTTCGCGCACATGCTGTGAAGTGGGCGAACGAGTTCGTGGACGAGAAGGCTAAGCTCCGTTCACCGGCTACCGCCGCGTGACGCTTCTAAGCCCCGTCATCCCTGCACTCGTCGGCGTGCGTCTTGCACTTCTTTGCACGCCGGCGGGTGCAGACCTCTCGATCCGAGACCTTTGGGACGAACCGTTCGCGAGGGGTTAGCGAGACCCTCGCGAGGGGTTCGGGAGGGCTCGCGAACATTCGCGAGGATCGCTCAGTGCGTACTCATCGAGTCTTCACGGTGTCCTCCAGGAGTCCCTCGGGGAGTCCCGGTTGTGTCCCCAGGGGACATGCGTCACCTACCTGCGGCGATCGTGGAAAACAGCACTTGCTTGGCAACAAGCTGAAGCAAAGCCGAAGCAAGTGCTTCGCATGGCATCCCTGCTGGAATCTATGCCATTGGGTGTGGCATCGGGTATGGCACAACCTGGGGAACTATGGCATTCGATTCTGATGCCCTACTCCTTGCTTCTAACTCCTACTCCTAGCTCCGAGCCCTTCGAGTCCGAACTACCCCGCGACGACTCCGTCGCCGCCTCTCGCCGAGCACAGTTTCTTGTCGTAGTTCGAAGGGAGGATGGAAGCCATGGACAACCAGTGCACGGTAGGGGCCTGCGGTCGTCCCACGCAGGATGTCATCTGCGCCGGCCATACCGCCGAGTTGGTGGCCGCGCTGAAGTCAGTGCCCGACCTCCACGCTGATCTGGAGATCACGCTGGCGAGGCGCCACAAGGTCTCGGGCTCGACGGAGGGGCGTCGCGGTGTCACCACACCGGTGATGTTCCACGAAGCCGCTAGCGAAACGCTGCGCGCCCTGGAGCGGGTCGTCTGGCACTGGGCGCACACCTTCCATTCCGCCAACAAGCATCTGTCGTCCCCGCCGAAGACGGTGCAGGCTGCGTGTGAGTGGATGGCGCGATTCCCCGCCCTCATCGCGTCCCTGGACGGCGCTGGGGACATGTGGGAGGACCTCGCCCGGGAAACCCGAAACGCCCGTCGTGTGATCGACCTACCCGCCAGCCTCAGCTACCGGGGCGAGTGCGGTGCGCCCCTGGACATCGGCGTGTGCCTCCAGGCCCTCTATGCGCCATCCGATGCTGTCACAGTCTGGTGTCGTACGTGCGGCGCCGAATGGGATGCGGCAGAACGCCGTGACCTCCTCGCCGGCCAGGTTGCTGACGCGTGCATGAATGCCACACGTGCTTCTCAGGTTCTCGCCGCTGTGGGAATCGCGATCGCCTCCGCGACCATCCGTACATATGGCCGGCCCCGGATGGTGGGCGGTGTGCAGCTGCCGCCGAAACTGGTCGCGGTTGGACGAGACCAGCGAGGCCATCCGACGTATCGGGTGGGGGATGTGCTGGACATCTTCCTGGCGAACCAGGCGCCTTCGATCAATTGCGCCGCTTGAGACAGTTAAAGTGATTGCGCGCACAACGGCCGAGATTCCCTGGACTTGGCGCGTGCCTCGATGAGAGAATGTGTCTAACTGGACGAATGTGTACCCAGCGAAGTGAGCACCATCACCTTGAGACTGCCGCAGGATTCCTTGCCTTCGTCTGACGCTGAATGATAGTATTTGCTTTAATGGACGAACTGTCCCGATAAGACCCCTGGAAGGCAGTAGCCGCCAGGGGTCTTTCTCGTACCCCGGTTGAGCCAGCGCCGACGCGTCCCCTACCCGCGTCGGCGCTGGCTCCCGGTCACAGCCTCGGTAGGGCGCCACGGATGACCATCACCATGAAGGCGGCGAAGTGGAAATTTCCACTTCAACCAAAGCGTGGTCGGGGGATGACGCCGACAGCAAGGCCACCCGCCTTTGAAACGCCTAGTCAGGCCGCTGGCCAACTCGGGTGAAATCCGGGGCGAATACCCCTCCCACCTGGGGATTCACCGCTGGCCATGGGTAGCTGCCCTCAGGTGCGTCAAATGACGCACTTTCGAACGCAAACGTGGACACATGGGGAGTTGACAGATGGCTGCCCGGAACGAGTCACGCGCCAACCCCGCGGCGAAGGCAGAGAAGCAGATTCGCGCCTATGAGTTGAAGCTGCGCGGACTGTCTCTTCGCGCGATCTCAGCGCAGATGCAGGCCGAAGGCTACGAGGGCGTGTCCCATGAAGCGGTGCGCCAACTGATCTCCGCTGAGGCGGACAGCCGGGTTACGCCTTTCGCTGCCGAGTACCGCACGATGCAGCTGGACCAGTTGGACAGCATGCGGCACGCCGTGATCAAGGTGTTGGAGACCCAGCATTGGACGGTCTCTCAAGGGCGTGTCGTCTACATGGGGGACGACGAGGAGAAGCAGCCCCTTGAGGATGACGGTCCGGTGCTTGCCGCGGTCGATCGCCTGCTGAGGATCGCTGAGCGGGAGTCGAAGCTGCTGGGCCTGGATGCGCCGGCGAGAGCGGAGATCGAGTCTCGCGTGGAGCAGATCGCGCCGGACGTGCTGAGCCTGATCGAAGCCGCTGAGGCAGACGCTGATTCCGATGAGGCGGCCATTCGTGATGGCAGCGACTAACTGAGACGTGGCACGGGAGGTGATCCTCCCGTGCGGATCAGTGGCGTCGTCGCCGACCACAGTGGTTGCGGGGTGTACAGGGTCAAGTGGCCGATGGCTGCGTTGGCTGAGCGAGGGCATCAGGTCACAGTTCAGGACTCGATGCCGGTCTCGGTCGACGACCTGGACGTGCTGGTGACGCAGCGAACGTGTTTGCCCGGTCCGACCGGCATGTTCCTGCGGCACTGCCGCGAGGGTCGCGTGAAGACGGTGTTCGAGATCGACGACGACCTCTGGAGCATCGACCCCTCCAATAAGCCAGCGGCCAGATTCTACGGCCCTGAGCTTCTCCAGAACCTACGCGCTTGTGTCGAGGCAGCTGACACTGTCACCGTCACGACGGCCACGCTGGCGGAGCGACTGAGCGCCTGGAACAGCGATGTGCGAGTGCTGCCGAACCAAGTCCCGGGTTGGCTGCTCGACCACACCAAGCCAGCAAGCGGCAACCCAGACCGGTTGACGATCGGTTGGCGCGGCGGCACATCCCATTCCCGCGACTTCGGGGAGTTGGCCGCACCGTTGCGCCGTTTCCTGCAACACCCGAAGTACCGATCCCGCGTCGAGTTCCATTCGATGGGCGCGGACCAGACCCCGCGTGTCACGACTCGACACGGCAACACCCGTTGGTCTGACTGGCACGAGGATGTCACGGACTTCCTCCGTGCCATCGACTTCGACGTGTCCGTGGTTCCACTTCGCCCCAGCGTGTTCAACGACTCCAAGTCAGACCTTGCTCTGGTGGAGATGTCGGCGTTGGGGATCCCGACGATCACGTCCGACACGGGCCCCTACGCCTCCGAGCACCGTGGCCCAAACCTTGCGTGCTCGACGCCGGCGCAGTGGACCGAAGCGCTGCACGATTTGACGACGAACCCCGAGTACCGCGAACTGCTGGGCAAGCAGGCCCGCGAATGGGCGACGACTCGGACTATCGAAGCCAACGCGGCTCTCTGGGAGAACGCATACCAACAGTAGGGAAGTAGGGAGATCAAATGGCTACCGTGTTCGAGAAGGTCGCTGGTCGAATCGACGAGATCAAACGAGTCAAGCGTGAGATCGTCAGCGTGGATTGCCACGCGCATGGTGATGTCGAGTACGCGCACCTGTTCAACGTCGCCGAGTTGGCGTTCGCCGCTGAGATCATGAGCAAGCCTGACACGGATCCTGCGGTGCGCTGCATCCGCCACATGCTCGACCACTCGAAGCTCGTGCCCGTCGAATTCAAGGTCTACTGATGACTTCAAGAGTCGACGCGCCTTGCCAGATATGGGGCGGCACTTACACCGGCAACGGCTACCCGGTCATCCGCCGCGGGCACCTCACGATTCTGGCACGTCGCCAGGTGTTCGAGACGCACCACGGGGAGATCCTGGAAGGCCAGATCGTCATGGACACCTGTGGCCACCGCGGGTGCGTCGAGCCGACCCACCTGTACGCGGGGACTCAGTCAGACCGGATGAGGGCGTTCATCGCCACCGGGCAATTCGACGGTGGCCACCTTGACCGCCAGCCGACCTATGAGGAGCGTGCTCGGGGGGAGCGGATCCACACGGCGAAGCTGACCGACGAGGACATTCCATTCATCCGTGAGCGTGCCCGGATGGGCGAGAAGCACGGCGAGATCGCGAAGGACTACGGGGTGTCCCGGCCGGCGATCTCCTACGCCGTTCGGGGGGTCACATGGACTCACATCCCGGACTTGATCCCAAAGGCGTAGCGGAGTACCTGCGGCAGTTCGACCCCGAGTTGCTGAAGACGACTCGGGGTCGACGTGCACTCACCCGAACCAGGCCGATGCTCTTCGCGTTGGTGTACCTCAGTCACCACCTGAAGAGTTCTGAGACAGGCAACGTGATCTCGTTCGGTGAACCGCACGTTGACTGGTTTCAGCTGGCACGCCGATACATCCGTCCGATTGCGTCAGTCGATCCGATGAGCATGCGAGACGCGATCGTCGCACCACGTGGTCTAGGCAAATCGACTGTTTGGTTCCTGGCTGTCCCGATGTGGCTGGCTGCCCACCAGTGGCGGAAGTTCCTGGCGGCATTCGCGGACAGTGCCACTCAAGCTGAAGAACACCTCTCGACTTTCAAGCGCGAGTTGGAGCACAACCAGCTGTTGCGCCTCGACTTCCCGGATCTGTGTCAACCTGCGCGTCGCCCGAAGGGGACGGCAGTGTCTGACACGCAGTCAATGTATGTGGCTGCCAGCGGGTTCATCTTCGCCGCTAAGGGCATCGACTCGAAGGTGCTCGGCCTGAAGGTCGGAAGTCGCCGCCCGGACCACATCATCCTCGACGACGTTGAAGGCACTGAGGGCAACTACTCCCCGAATCAGAAGGAATCACGCCTGAAGACGATCACGTCTGGTGTGCTCCCGATGAACCCGAACGCATCGGTCACCTTGGCCGGCACCGTCGCGATGCCCGGGGCGATCATCGACGACATCGCCGCCAAGCAACGCGGCGACGAGTACCCCGAGTGGGTTGATGACGAACGGTTTGTGGCGAGGTACTACGACATCGTCTTGACCAACGACGACGGCTCTGAGCGGTCGGCGTGGCCACAGCGGTACCCGATGTCGTGGATCAACCAATACCGGCACACCAGGTCGTTCCAGAGCCAGTACCGCAACCAGCCAACGGCCGCGGACTCCGCCTTCTGGTCCGGTGATGACTTCGTCTACCGGGACGACGTGCAGATCACGCACCAGCTTCTGTCGATTGACCCTGCGGTCACGGCGAAGGAGAAGTCCGACTACACCGGTCTGTCGGTCATCGGCTACTCCAACACCGAACGTGTGTGCGTGGTCCGCGATGCCTGGCAGGTGCGGATAGCTCCCGGCGAGAAGATGCGCGCCCGTGTCTTGCAGATCCTCGACCAGTATCCGGACATCGCGGGGATCTTGATCGAAACGAACCAGGGTGGAGACACCTGGAGGGCGATCCTGCATGACATGCCGGTCGATGTGACCACCGTGCACCAGACACAGCCGAAGGAAGTCCGCGCCGGCTCACTGCTGGCGAAATACCAGCAGGGCCGCGTGTTCCACGAGAAGCGCATCCCTGCCCTCGAAGGCCAGATGATCCGTTTCCCTCTCTCCGATTTCGACGATCTTGTGGACAGTGTCGGCTCGGGTGTCGAGGTGTTCCTGAAGAACGACAAGCGACCGCGTGTGGTCCGTGCCCGTGAGGCGGGCGGAATGGGTGGAGGGGGCGACGATGACGACTGATCTCGGTGTGGCACTTGATGCAATGGCCGCCGCGGCACCCGGCTATCAGAAGGCTGTGGCGTACAGCGAAGGCCCGGTGCATGAGGTGTTCGCGTCGCGGCGGATGCGTCGTCTTCTGTTCGACAAGCGCGTCAACTTTCAGGCCCTGTTGGGTGATGTGATCATCGACGCGGTTGCGAACAAGCTGAAGATCACTGCGATCACGAGCGACAGCGATGACCGTACCGCGCTGATCGCGAAGGTCGACGAGGACAACTCGATGGCTCTCGTGCGGCCTGCGGTGATGCGGCGTGCGTTGCAGCAGGGCGACAGCTACCTGTCGGCGTGGCCGGTGCTCGACGACAACGGCGATCCGGTCCCGGGCAAGGTGTGCATCAGCGTCCACGACGCCCGCACGGCACGAATCATCTACGACGACGAGAACCCGACTCAGCCGAAGTTCGGGATCCAGCGGTGGAAGTTCGGGAAACGCGTCCGAGTTGACCTGTGCTACGAAGATCGGATCGAGCACTACCTGTCCAGCGTGGACGGTAGCAAAGCGATGCGGCCGACAGACTTCGAGCCGTACGCCGCGGATGGTCGGGACGCTGTCGAAGCGAACCCGTACGGTCAGATTCCGCTGCACCACTTCCATGGCACTGGTCTGCCCGGGGAGTACGGCGAACCGGAGCATAAAAGCTTCTACGGCACGCAGGACACGCTGCTGAAACTGAAGATCGGGCACATGTCCTCCGTGGACTACCACGCCCTGCCTCAGCGCTGGGCGCTGCGGGAGGCTGGTAGCGACACCGCCGAGTCCGCTGACCTTGACCCCGATGACTTCGCGACTGTCCCGGAAGCCCAGTTTCCGCGGAACCGGATCGACAAGCCGTCGACCCTGTCCAGCGAGCCCGGATCTATCTGGGACCTGATGGGCATCAAACAGGTGGGCGAGTTCCCGCCGGCTGACCCGAAGGCGTTCCTCGACCCGCGTGAGGCGTACCTGCGAGAGGGTGCGCTGGTCAGCTCGACGCCGCTGTACATGTTCGACCGCACCGGGCAGATCCCCAGCGGGGAGAGCCTGAAGACGGCGAACGCACCGCTGGACGACAAGGCGGGTGCACGCAAGACCTCGTTCGACGGCACGTGGCGCGGGTTCTACTCGTTCGTGCTGAAGCTGCTCGGTGAGGACGACGCGCCGGTGACGTTGGCGTGGGCGCCGATCGAGTCGACCGACGAGACCACAAAGCTCAGCCAGGCCAAGCAGAAGCAAGAACTCGGTGTCCCGGTCGGTCACTCCCTCGTGGAAGCCGGCTACAAGGCGGCCGACGTTGAGGACTGGCTTGACAGCGGCGACGGTGGCCTACCACAGAAGGTGGAGCTGTTGGCGCAACTTGGTTCTGCTGTCCGCGACCTGAGCACTGCTGTGGCCGCTGGCGTACTCGACAAGTCGACAGTCGACGCCATCGTTTCGCAGTTGATCGGCGACCTCTCCGATGACCACGCCGCGTGACCCGCGGGACCTGATCCGACAGCACGATGAACAGGCGATGGCCGGTGAAGACGCGGCTGTCTCTGATGTCGTCGGCCCGGTCGATTCGGTGTTCACCGCGTTGTGGCGATGGATCCTCCGCACGTGGGCTCGCCTGTTCGGCAAGCCCACCGAGAAGGCTGAAGGCGGCAGGCTTCGCGACCTGTTGGATGAGCTGACAGCGAAGATCGTCGGCATCGGGTTAGACCCAGCTGACGCGTTATTGCACCACGCACAGCGTGCACGGCTGATGGGCGCAGACCAGGGGGCACGAGAGGCGGGGATTCCGTCTCTCACGAACCCCGGCGAGGTGTCGCAGGAAACGCGTGACGCGATCGACCGTGGTGTCAAGTGGGCTCAGGAGAAGCTGGCCACTGGTGCCGATGAACTGAAGCGTCTGGAGCAAGCAGACCTTGCTGAGGTTCTGCGTCAGGCGTCAGTGGCTCGGCAGGCTCAGGCGATCCTGGAGCGCACGGCGCGCACCACCTGGAACAACGAACTCAACGAGGGCATTCGCGCCGCCGCTAAAGAAGCCGGCGCTCGCCTGGTGTGGGTCGCCGAACGTGACGCCTGCGTCGACTGCCTGGCCCTCTCTGGTCGGGTCGTCGACTGGGATGGCGAGTTCGATTGGCGGCTGACCTTCGGGAAGAAGGCGCAGCGACCGCCGGGTGGGGTGCTCAAAGGCCCGGCTCGGCACCCGAATTGCAGGTGCAGGCTTTCCCCTTGGTTCGGTCATGACACCGAAGGTGCCTTGTCCGTCACCCACGATTGGGCTGACGCGATCAAGGAAGCTCAGGCCCGCGGAGATCAGGTCGCGGTCGACGCTGCTCGCCGTGCCGCGGCTGCTGCCGCGGACTCCGCATCGTTCGACCTTCCCGCGGCGCTACGCCGCGAGGCGGAACGCTCCATCCTGAACGGATACGCATTGCCCAGTGAGGGCGAGAAGGTGCGTATTCAAGCCGCCGATCGCCTCCTAGCTGCGATCGGCACAGGCAAGAACTCCCGCGCCCCGTCTGGTTGGCAAGTGCCGGCCTCGGTGAAGAAGCGGGCCGAACGAGCCCTCCGCAAGGGCACGTTCACCACCCGGTCGGTTCCTACCGCCCGCTGAACCGCGTCAGCGAGAGCACGGCGCGTAAACCCAAGAGGAGTACGCCTAGATGGCCGAGGAAAACCCCGAGACGACCACCGAGGACACCGAGCCCGCGACGGGTACGGAGATCGAGTGGACGCCTCCCACGAAGGAACAGTACGAGAAGCTGCAAGCGGACCTGTCGAAGGTCAATGCGGAGTCCGCGAAACGTCGCGTCGCGCTCCGCGAGCTGGAGCAGAAGAACGAATCTGAAGCGGAGAAGGCGAAGCGTGAGGCCAAAGAGGCTGCGGCTTCGCGCTACAAGCCCGTAGCAGTCAAGGCATCAGCTCGTTCTGCCCTTCTCGAAGCAGACGCCCGCACCGATCGGGTGGGCGCTCTGGCCGGTCTCATCGATCTGTCCAGGTTGGACATCGGTGATGACGGCGAGATCACGGGCCTTGATGCCGAAGTGAAACGCGTCAAGTCCGCGTACCCGGAATTCTTCCGAGCTGACGGTGAAGGCGCGAAGCCGAAACCCGCGAAGCTCACGCCTGGCGGCAAGCCCCCGGCTACCGCTGAGAAGGACCCATGGGACCAGATCGCCGAGCAGTACGGCGGCTGAGTCCACACCCAGAAGCCCGTGAGGGCAAACCCAGCCGCACCCGTGAGGGATCGCGGTGACTTTTCCTACTATCCCTCAAGAAACGGAGAGCCATCATGGCTGTCGCATTTACCGGTGCGGGCTGGATCCCGATCGAGACCAACCCCGAGGTCATCCAGAAGGTTCAGCAGGCTTCGGCTGTCGAGCGGTTCGGCCACCACGTGCCGATGGGCTCGAACACCAAGTACACCCCGCGCTCGGGCGGTGTCCACCTGGGACGCTGGGCGAAGTCGCAGAGCGCGCCGGCGGACTCCACCGGCAACGACTCGGTGCTGCTGAACACGGACAAGATCGGTGGCAAGGTCACCATCGCCGAAGAGGACATGAGCGACTCGCTCGCGTCCATCGTCAAGACGAAGAGCACCGACGCTGCCACGTCCTACGGCAAGCTGTTCGACAACATCTGCCTCGGTGTCACCGCGTCGAAGGCGACGAGTGGGTGGGGCTTCGACTCGCTGTACTACCTGCTCACGCAGGCCGACGCGACGACCGGCTACACCGCGAACGCCAACCTGACGATCGGCACGTCGGCGGCTAATGCGCCCACTGGGTTCACCTACGCCGCGCTGAACGCCGCGCTCGGTCTGTACGAGGTGGGCGACTTCTTCGACCCGGCCGAGACTGTCGTGATCGCGCACCCGGGGCTTGCCTCAATCCTGCGCGGCATCGTGGACGGCAACCAGCGCCCGATCTTCAACGAGTCGACCAGCGGTGACCCGGGCGGCGGCCAGGGCGGCGGGCTGAAGCTGTTCGGCCACACCCTCCAGTGGTCGCTCGGCGCGAAGACCAGCGCCACCGGTTCGGACACCCCGACCGGCAAGCCGTTCATCGTGTTCGGCAACCGGCAGTTCCTCCAGGTCGGTGACCGTAACCCGCTGGCCCTGAACTTCCAGGACAGCACCAACGGCATCGGCGTCGACACTGACGAGAACGTCCTGTACTTCCGTGCCCGTAAGGCGTTCGCGCCGGGCGCGCCGGGTGCGTTCTCGATGCTGGTCAGCGCCTGACAAGACGACCTGTGATGGGGCCGTGCGGTATTGCACCGTACGGCCCCTCGCTTGGAGGGAGGCGCGATGGCGGAAACATGGGCCACGGTAGACGATGTACTGACGTACACCAAGATCACGGTCACGGACGAAGACCTTGCCGCGGCGCAGGCACAGATTGACGTGCGTACGTCTCGGGTCTACGCCGACAAAGCGATGATCAGTGACCGCGACCAGTATTGGTTGAAGCTCGCTGTCGCATACCAGGCGGCATGGTTGGTTGCCCAACCGGACGCATTCCAACGTCTCGAAATGACCGAGGCTGGTGGTGCGACCAACCGGAGCATGTACACCGAGACCGCGATCGTTCTCGCCCCTGACGCACGGTGGGCCCTCAAACGGGTGTCGTGGCTCAAGTCGCGATCTCTCCATGTTCGAGCGGCCGACGAGTACGGCAGGTTCGGGCGTGACGACAACAGCCTATGGGGCCACTACGAACCGCTGTAGGAGGTTGCCGTGTGGGCACTAGCGACATGTCGGGCGTCTATCTTCCGCGGCACAGCACCGGATCCGGACTACGGGAACCCGGTGCCGGACAACATCAACCCGGCAGCGAGCGGTGTGCTTCTCGCTGTCGATGAACGTACGTCGAGGGTGTGGGACCAGGCTACGCAGACACCGCGTGTGGTGCGGGTCGTGTCCGGCACGGTCCCGTCCACTACCGACATCCTGACCGGCGACCGGATCCGCGACGACACCAACGGTGGGCTGTACCTCGTGCAGAACGTCACACGGCCACGGACACCCGGCCGTGTGCGGGATGTCGAGTTGGAGCTGAAACGCATCGGCGACGACGGGGGGTGACTCGTGGAGTACGACCCCGACAGCAACTGGCGTGAACAGATCGCGGCTGATGTCCGAGAGTGGTACAGCCAGTTGGTCGGCGAAGTCCGTGAGGATGCCCGCGCACTCGCACCCGTCGATACCGGCCATCTTCGTGACTCGGTCGACTCTGAGATCCGCGGTGAGACGGCCAGGATTGGCACTGAGCTGAACTACGGGCTGTACGTCGAGGAAGGTCACCGTGTCGGGTACGCGGGACCGGACGGTGAAACCATTTTCACCGGAGAAATCGTTCCACCCCAACCTTGGTTGCGCCCGGCGCTCTACCGGAAACGGGGTGTGTAGCGATGGTTTTCGTGTATGCCTCCGATGAAGTCGTGACACGGGCGTGGATCGCGCAACTCCCGGGGTTCTCAACCGAGATGGTGGGGGAGCAGCTGCCTAGCGACAACTCGTCGTGGGCGGCTTCCGGGTTTGTGACGGTGACGTGGGCCGGCGGAAACACCGTGCCTGAGTATCGGCTGGAGTCCCCGGTGATGTTGGTGCAGGCCTGGGCGAATCAGCCCGGTATTGCCCGTCCTCCGTGGGAGAAGGCCCGGAACCTGGCGCTCGCAGTGCAGGCCGGTATCTACAGCTACGACCCGTGGTTGCTGGAACTGCCTAACTGTAGTGAGGACGCGGAAGTGAAGACCGCTTATGTGGTCGGCAAACCGCGGCGGGTGTACGGCGACTTCGGCGACTACGCCGGATACACCCTCGATCTGGTCCTGAATTGGACGCCTGTCGCAAAAAGCACTCCGTGAGGAGACCTGACATCAATCCCATTGGGACGTTTGGTCCCTGATTCCTCATGGAGTGATACACATGGCTGGATCCAGCGGCCTGGTCCCCACTAACTTGGTGATGGGGCCGGCGCGTATCTACCTCGGCACGTTCGATCCGACTCTTGCGAACGAGCCCGCGCTGACTGCGCTGAACACCACCCCTGCCGCCTCCTCGTGGTTCGACGTTGGTATGACCAACGGGGGTACCACGGTTTCGGTGGCGCCGACCTACTCGCCTTTCAACGGCGACCAGCTCGTGGATGACCTGGGTGCGAACCTGACCGGTCGGAAGATCACCGTCAAGGTGTCCATGACCGAAATGACGCTCACGTCGCTCCAGAACGCGTGGAACACTTCCGCGCCGACGACCGGCGCCGGGTACGCCTACCTCGAACCGGCCTACCAGCAGTCGGCTTCGCAGCCCGCGTACGCGGCTCTGCTGATCGACGGCATCGCGCCGCGCACTGCTGTCGGTGCGACGCAGCGTCGGCGCGTGATCCTGCGGAAGGTGCTGCCCACGGGCAACACCGACCTCACCTGGGACAAGACGAACCAGCAGGTGTTGGCGGTCGAGTACCAGGCGTTCTTCGTCTCCGAAACGGTCGCGCCGTTCCGCGTGATCGACCCCGCGGTCAGCTGACCGTTCCCCTAGTCGCAGCCCTTGCCCGCGTGAGCCCGACCTCCGCGGGCAAGGGCTGCCCCCTTTCCAAGTCCCGTCGGGAGGACCCACATCATGGCTGCTTCAACTCCGCGCAAGACCACCACGACTCGCAAGGCTCCTGCCAAGCGCGCCCCCAAAGCTACGACCACGCCGCCGGCTGAACTCGGAATCGTTCTCGATGACGCTGGCAGCAAGGCCGCAGTCGCGGCGATGCTGGATGACCGCGAGCCTCTTTTCACCATCGGCGAGGTCACGTACACCATCCCGAAGCATGTGCCTCCATCGTGGACTCTGAAGGCCTACACGCTCGCCGTCACCGAGGGTGAGTCGGCAGCGATGGTGTTCGCTGCGCAGAAACTCCTGACCGACGAGGCGTGGACCGCGTTGGGAGACTGCGACACCCTCACGCAGGACGGACTGAACGCGGTCCTGAAGGCGTTGATGGACCGTATCCTGCCCGCCGGTGTGATCGGCCCAAAAGCCTAACCGAGGCGTGGCACGAGCGACTGTTGGCAGTCAGCTGGTTTTTCGAGCACCTCGACGACGTGCTGTCGGACATGTCGATGTTCCACCGCATCGACCACATTGATCAGGTTCCGGCGTCGAGGTTTCTTCCTCTGATGGTGCGGCTTGGGCTGTACGACGGCGCTGTTCTCCACGCTGTGCGCACAGAAGCGGAATCGGCGCAGAGCGATTCCCACGCTGTAGCCCCGGAATCGATAGCGGCGTCAACCG
The DNA here is from genome assembly GCF_040689465.1 of Amycolatopsis sp. NPDC051373. Taxonomy (NCBI): domain Bacteria; kingdom Bacillati; phylum Actinomycetota; class Actinomycetes; order Pseudonocardiales; family Pseudonocardiaceae; genus Amycolatopsis; species Amycolatopsis sp. NPDC051373. Next base: position 17,422 of record NZ_JBFBAE010000051.1, read on the forward strand.
AGCAGCTCGCTCACCTCAACACCACGGCCTTGTACGGCCCACTGAACGGCCAACCACGGTTGTTCGACATCGGATAAAAGGGGGCTCGCCGTGGCGGAAGACGGGGACTTCAGGCTGGCTGGCGCATACGTCGAAGTCAACCTCAAGGACAACACCAAGGCGGACGAGGAGAAGATCCGAGCGAAGCTTGAGGGCGAGAAGCCCGTCAAGTTCGACACGGCGCTGAACGACCCCGACAACGCGAAGATCGTCAAAGAGAAGATCGAGCGCGAAGTCAAGCCGACCATCAAGCCCGAGGTTTCCAACCCGATCGATGACGCGTGGCGTCGGAAGATCCAGGCCGCCATTAAGGCCACGGCCACGTCCGCGCTGGACGTGCCGGTTACGCCGGACACTGAGATGTTCCGGCGTGACCTTGAGGCGTCGCTGAAGAAGACTCAGACGCTTCTGCACGCCGATATCCCTGTGCGTCCTGACGATGCCGCGAAGTTCCGGGCACAGGTCGAAGCGATGGTGGCCACCGCGCAGGCGGGGATCAAAGCCACGATCCCTGTTGAGGTCGACGAGAAGCAGGCACGTGATTCGGCCCGCAAGGGCGGCCAGGCGGTCGACGACGAACTGAGCCGGGTAGCGGCGCGTGCCAATGCCCAGTTCGATGGTTTGAAGTTCCTCGGCCTCTCGGCAGGTTTGCCCGCGGCGGCTCTCATCGGGGCTGCCGGTGCCACGGCATCGCTCGATCTGGTGGCAGGTGGATTCGCCGCGCTCGGAGTCTGGGCAGCGTCGAGCAACGAGCAGGTACAAAACGAGTTCGCCGGCATGACCGACAAGGTCAAGGCCGATGTGCAGCAGATGGCCATCCCGCTCCGCGACGATCTGTCCCAAGCGATCGGCGATGTATCGACCTCGTGGGGCAAGATCGAGCCGGCGGTTCAGGCCGCTGTGCAGGGTTCAGCTCCGGCGATCCACGAGTTGACGGGCGCGGCGACCGACTTCGCTGAGAACGCCATGCCTGGCGTGGTCGACGCTGTGCAGGCGTCCGAGGCACCGCTGAAGGGCTTGCGCTCGTTCGCGGCACAGGCGGGCACCGGCCTCTCCCAGTTCTTCACCAACGTCTCTCAGGGCGGCGACGACGCGGGCGCGTCGATGCGTGACCTGGGCGGTATCACCGAGAACCTGCTGGGGCAGACGGGCACGCTGCTGGCGAACCTCGCCGGCGGCGGCCACACGGTGTTGCCCCAGTTCGGCGGCGCGCTGAACCAGGTGTTCAGCGTGGCCAACAACCTTGCGTCCAACGGTATGCCGCTGCTGACGGGCACCACGTCCGGCTTCCTCGGAACTGTCGGTGGCGGTCTGAGCATCGTCTCCGGCATGACGGCGGCGTTGGGTGCGTGGGCACAGCCCGTTGGCCAGCTTGGCGGTTCGCTGCTTGCGACGAACTCTCTGGCGAAGCTGTTCGGTACGTCGTTGGGTGAGACTGGTTTCGGTCTCAAGGCGTTCGCCGGCTCTGTCGACGATGCCGGCAAGAAGACGACACCGTTCAAGGCTGCTTTGGCCGACGCCGAGAAGGGCGGCACGAGCAAGCTCAAGGCTGGGCTGTCGTCGATCGTGTCGAGCGGGTTCAACCCGCTGGGGTTGGCGCTCGTGGGCGGCGGGCTGCTGCTGGACATGTGGGGCAAGAAGTCCCAGGAGGCCGCGGCTAAGGCTGCTGAGTTCAATGCCACCGTCGGCGACATCAAGGGCACCCTTTCCAGTAGTGGAGCGGTGACCTCGAACACGCGGGCCCTGGCTGCGAACGATATTGCCACCAAGAAGCTTGGCGTGTCGCAGAAGACTGGTGCTGATTTGCTGGGTGAGTATGGCGTCAGCAGCCAGGTCGCTACTGATGCGATGACTGGCAGCACTGGTGCGCTGGCGAACTTCACCGGCCAAATGCAGGTGAACGCCAGGTCTGTGTTGGATTCCACTCTGACGCAGGGCGACTGGAATGCGTTGCAGGACGCGGGCATCAGCAAGGCCGATGCTGTCACGCTTGCGCTGGGTGGCTCGGCCGGCGGGTACGCGAACCTCGACGACGCAGTGAAGTCGACGAGTGGCAGCACCGATGACTATATCGCCAAGCTCGGCTCCGCATTCGGTGCGATTCAAGCGCATACGCAGGGTCAGCGCGACCTGGTGGCCGAAGTCAAGGAACAGTCGAAGGCCACTGCTGAGGCGCAGCGACAGATGCGGCAGCTCGGGAACGCTACTTCGTTCACCGGCGACGCGTTGAAGTTGTCGGCTGCTGATTCGACGGTGATGTCTGGTGCGCTCGCGGCTCTGGGTGACGCCACTGTGGATGTCACGAAGCAGGGTAGCGCGCTGAACACGATCCTCGACCAGTTGTCGGGGAAGAACAACACCCTGTCCGGTGCGCAGGCCGCGACGAACAAGGCGTTCCAAGACGCCGACAAGTACATGAAGGATCTGCACGACAGCGGTTCCAAAGCGAAGGGCACCTTCGACGAACTCATCAACAGCGAGGGCGGCATCAACGGACTCACCAACAAGGGTGCAGCGTTGGAGACGGTGTTCCAGGGCTTGTCGACGACGATGGGCACCGAAACCGCGGCGGCGTTCGCTCAATCTCAAGCATCTGGCGACAACCTCACCACGTCCATGGGCAAGGTTGAAGATGTCACGCAACGAGCCCGGGACAAGTTCGTCGACGCTGCCAAGGCAGCCGGCTTGACCGGTGACCAGGCGAAGACGCTGGCCGACAAGATGGGCCTCGTCCCCAAGGAAGTGGCGATCCAATTCGCTGCGAAGGGTGACCAGGCGCTTCAGGACACGCTTCTGGATATTCAGGGGAAGCTCAAGGCGGTGCCTAACGAAAAGGGTATCCAGGTCAAAACCCTGGCACAGCCTGCGATCGACGCTCTTCAGTCTCTTGGTGAGGAGGTCGTGCAGCTGCCGGACGGCACGTTCAAGGTCTTCGCTGATACCAAGGAAGGCCATGACGCCGCGGACAAGTTGCGCAACGACATCGTCCACTACGACCCGGTTGTGACGGTGCATGCCAACACCAACGACGCCACTGGTTCGGTGACGCAGTGGCAGCAGCGGACTGACGGTACGTGGGGCATGACGACCACGGATACGAAGACCGACCCGGCAACGGGCAAGGTTCAGGCGTGGATGCGTGACGCCAACGGGACATGGGGTTGGACGAATCTGAATACCAATCCCAATGCTGCCAATGGGCAGGTGCAGGCGTGGGTACAGCGGGCCAACGGCACGTGGGGTTGGGTCAATGTCGGTGCCAACACCAATCCGGGTGTTGCAGCAATCGGCGCGTTCGTTGCCGACAGCAGCCGCAAGAGGATCAACATCGGTGTCTACACCTACACGGTGGACTCCACCGGGTCGTCGACCAGCCGGTCCTACGGCCCACGTGCCCTCGGTGGGATCGACTTCCCGAGTGTGATGCCGATGGCGACAGGCGGTGTGATCCCTCGGATCCCGAACATCGCCACCGTTGTGCAGCCCGGCATGGAACGGCTGATCGGGGACAACAAGCGGTTCCCGGAGTCGTTCATCCCGTGGGACATCCACTCCGCACGGTCGAACGCGATCCTCGATCGCACCAACCAGGAGTTCGGCCGGGACACAGGTCGGGGCTCGGACGGAGCGTCAATCGAACAGCACTTCCACATTTACCCGCCGGCCGATTCGGATCCCCAGCGGATCGCCGCATCGGTCTCCAGTGAGGTCGCTTGGGCTGCGAGGGGGTTCTGAGATGCCGACACAGGTAATCCTGCCGGTGTACACGATCGGTTCGTGGTCGGCAAATGTGGACGACGATCAGGGGTGCCGCTGGGTGATCGAGCCTGGCGGTGCTTCGTTCGTCTCCGACGGGTTGGGCCGCAAGACGCACACCGTTGATCGGCCGTTCGGGTCGGGCGCGTATCGCTCGCGTTCGTACCCGGACGCCCGCGCCGGCACCCTCCAAGGTTGGTGCGACGCCGGCACGCGAGAGGCCCGGGTGGCGGCGCGCGACCGGCTGTTCGGCATCTTCCCGGAGGGCGGTCAGGCACTGCTCGTGGTGGACGACGGGATCTCACCCCGCCAGATCACGGTGGAGCTGGACGCCGCCGTGCCACGGTGCGCGATACGACAGGACGGTCGCGGGTTCGCCTGGCAACTTCCGCTGTACGCGGCGGATGGACGTTTGCTGTCGACCACTGAACGATCCGCAAGCGCGACGCTGGCGACCGGTTCGACTGATGGTCTTGACTGGGCTAACGGCGGTCTGGACTGGACTAGTGGTGGTCTGGATTGGGGCACCAGCGGCGCGAACAACGTCATGGTGCTGGCAAACGGGGGCACGGCGCCGACATGGCCACTGCTCACCATCACTACACCGTCGAGCCTTCAGAACCCGGCGTGGACGGACCCGGTCACCGGCGCGGTGCTCGGCTACACCGGCACGATCGTGGCCGGCCAGACGCTGCGCATCGACTGCTCCCCGTTTTCCACGTCGCCCGTGACGCTCGACGGCATTGACCGTACGGGCGCGCTCGGCTCGGCGAAGTTCATCACTCTCCCGCCCGGTTCATCGCGGGCGTTCCAGTTCACCGGCCTGGGTGCCGGAACCACCGTCGCCACCTGGCGCGACGCCAGCAACTGAAAGGGGCTGCGATGGCTGCCATCAACGCCGACGCGGACGGCTTCTGGTCGGCGATGCCTAACGGCAACCGCGTCAACAATGCCCGTCAGGGGCGCGCACTGATTCAATCTCTGTTCCCAGGCGGCTCGACTACTGCACCTCTGTCAGCGATTCGCTCTGGTGTGATCTCGACCGCGTCGGATGGTACGCAGGCCTATGACTTGCGGGTGACTGTGCAGTCCGGTCGCATCCTGCTCGTACAGCCGGGTAGCGCGATTATCGGCCGCTCCGGGCAGGGCGCCTACCTCGGGTGGGAACTGCCTGCGGCGCGCACCGTCACGTGCGACTCGCCGCCGGCGTCGAACCCGCGGAACGACATTGTCGTGTTCCGCGCCTACGACACTGCGCAGGGGGACACGATCCCCGCTAGCGGCTCAATCCCCGCCCGGATTGAAATCATCACCGGCACGCCCGGTGCAGTCCCCGTGGACCCAGTGACGTGGGATGCGACGGGTCTGATCACGACGTGGCCGGCAGCGAACCCGGGCGGTGGCGTCGGTATTCCCCTCGCCCGCGCCCAGGTCTCCACGGGTGGCGTCGTGACGCTGACGGATCTTCGTCGCGGTACCGCACCCATTGGCGGTGTCCGCGTGCTGCTGCCCGGTGACTTGCTGACTGATCCCTCGTACATGCCAGGTGATATCCGCTGGTTCAACGGCTTGGACTACTGGGACGGAACCAACTGGAACGAGCTGGGGCGCCCGACTATCGGTCTGGCCGCCCGAGCGAACGCGACGCAGACCATCGCCGCCGGTGGCCTGACGTTCCTCAATGTGACCTCGGCCTACAAGCCCGCGACGGGCATCACGTGGAACGGCAGCAATCAGGCCACTGTCGTGACGGCCGGGATCTACTCGATGTACTGCGGTGTCAGCAACGGTTTCCTCGCAGGCGCGAACTACTCGTGCTGCATCGTCGGCGCCACGGCGCCGGGTGCGGGCATAGCGTATGTGGCGGCTCCGACCTTCTCGACGACCACCACCGACTCGTCGGTGTCCACCACGCGGTGGTTGGCGGCGGGGACGGTGATCCGGCCCGCGATTTACAACAACGCGTCCGCGTTCACGCTCAACCCCACCACGCAGAAGCCGGCGGAGTTCGAAATGTGGAGGGTGTGATGATCGGCTACGCCTATCGGAAGCTGCGTTACGTCGTGTGGGACACGACCAACCTCGACGAGCTGGCCGAGTTCCTCCCGGGCGCGTTCATCGGCGACAACGGGAACGTGTTCCTCCCGTATTTCGGAGACGCGCAGGTGACCACCGCGATCGGAAACGTGGTCGTCGAACTGGGGAACGGGCCCGGGTTCGAGTTCTACGAGACAGAGGCCGCCTTCCGCGACGCCTACGACATCATCCCCGAGGCGTAGACCATGGCCGCCGAGCGCGAGTACGCGGCGGTGGCGTACGACACCGTCACCGGCCGCGTGCTCTATGACCTCCCATTGGCCGCCGAGCCTGAATGGTCCAGCATCGTCAACGACTCGGGCGGCTGGAAGATCTCCGTCCCGATCGACGGCGAGCGCACCGTGAAGGTGCGGGAGTGGTGCGTGCCGGACAAGTTCTCCGTGGCCGTGCTGCTCGGGGACGACTTCGTGTGCCAGGCGGGACCCATCACCCCGTACCAGCCGGATCCGACCACCACTGTGTTCACGGTGTCGGGTAAGGGGATCTGGGACATCCTCGACCGGCGGGTGCTGTACAGCGCGGCGCTCGATCCGGCCGCTGGCCAGCGGCTGACCGACCCCGCCGCGGACGTGAACCTGGCGGGAACGCTGCCGTACATCGCCCGCGAGATCGTCAACCACCAGATAAACCAACAGTTCATCGCTGGGTCGAACCTGCCGATCGATTTGCCCACGATCGCACCCGATGGCGACGATGTCCGCACCTACCACGGGTACGACATCGCCCCTGGCGGGCAGCGACTGCGCGAGCTGACTCAGGTCGAGGACGGGCCGGACGTACTGTTCCAGCCCTACCTGACCACGGTGGGCGGCCAGCGGTTCATCCGGCATCGGATGCTGGTCGGGGACCCGTACCTCACGCAGCCGGGCGTGGACCTCAAATTCTTCTACCGGCGCACGCTCACGAGCCTGGACATAGCCGGTGGCGTGAAGCCGGGCGCGGTGCGGGCGTTCGTGAAGGGCGTCGGCAACGAAGCGGGCCAACTCTACGGCACCGCGACCGCCGACGACTTGATCGCCGCCGGGTGGCCGTTGACGGACCTGATTGACAGCAACCACACCGACGCCTCCGTTCAGTCCACCCTGGACAGCTGGGCGGCGGCCGACGTGACGCTGTCCTCCGGTCAAACCGAGCAGTGGCAAGCCACCGTGTTGGTTGATGCGGACCCCCGGCTGGGCACATACAGCCCCGGGCATTTCGTCACCTACTCCGTGACCGACCACCACTGGTTGCCGGACGGCGATTACCGGTGGCGCGTCATCGGACTCTCCAAGAGCAGCAGCACCCCACGTGACCGCGTGGACCACCAGCTACAAGCCGTGCGCACCGGATAAGAGGGGAACCTGATGGTCGCGAACCACCCGCCCGAACGGCCCGGGTCGCCGGACTTCATCGTGAATGAGCTGCGTGAGCTGAGGCAGCAGATCGCCGCGCTCACCCGGCAGTCTAAGTACCCGTTTGTGGTGTCGCACGACGATCCCGCGGTGGGCAACGTCGTGGATGTGGCGATCGTGCCACGACCCAACGGCCTCAACGGTGCCGTGGTGGAGATCTACGACGGTGCGGGACACCTCGTGCTAGGGACGGACGTGGACACCGGTTATGGGTTGGCGCAGCCACAGATTCAGGTGCCCATGTATGCGACGAACCCGGGACTGATTTACAACAGCGGCACTTCGTTCACGTCGTACCAGGACGGCCAAGTGCAGCAGAACAACAGTTGCTTTCTCGCTCAGTGGCGAATGAATAACTCGTGGGGCGGCGTGGGTGCAGCGTCGGTCGTCGAGAGCTACGTAAAGATCTTCGACTCCGTGACCGGCTGGGCATGGCAGTCCCCGACGATCACGTCCAGCCCCAGCACCACGACAGCCCCAGGCGTGCTAACCACCTGCGGACCGTACGCGGTGCAGGTGCCACAGGACAGCATCGGCAACTTCTTCGGCATCGACATCTTCAGCCGGGTGGTATCCGGAGGAGCGCAATCCGCAGTTGCTGTCACGCCGCTGTCCATGCTGGGTTGCGGATACACCCTCGCACAAGGATTCCTCGCCGGGACGGCCACACCATGACCATTGAACCAGGGCAGCCGATGCCGAACCCTGAACGCGACTTTCCTGACTTCAGATATCTCTTTGGCAGGCTGGAAACCAAGATCGACAAGATGGATGAGACTCTTCGGCAGGTCGCGGAAAAAGTAGGACGCCACGACGAACGTATCAGTGGCCTCGAACGCGACATGCGCGAAATCCAGGCTTCGCGCCTCACGGATCAACAGCAGGAAAAAACCAATCGTGGTGGTATGCGCATCGCGATCATCGCGGCAATCGTTTCGTCGCTGATCGGTGGATTGTTCGTTGTGATCCAGATCCTCACCCATTCCTGACTGGAGATGCACCATGCGCATCATGTACGACTCGGTCACGCCAGAAAACATTCTGAAGGCGAACCCGCACCCGCAATTGGTCGGCGGCTACATCAACGGCAAGTACAAGTGGTCTGACGCCGACTGGGCCTTGTTCCCCAACTCCGTGCACGTCCGGATCTCAGTCCGGGCCAGCTTCCTCGACGGGCACGTGCTCGACGTGGAGACCGGCGACGCCACGCCACAGGAAGTCCCTGCCTGGCTCACCGCGCGGCGCAAGGCCGGCGCGGACCCGGCGATCTACTGCAACCGCAGCACCTGGCCGCAGGTAGCCGCCGCGTGCAAGGCGGCCGGGGTTGCGGAATCGCACTACTTCATTGCCACCGCCAGCGGCAAGGCCGAGATCCCCGACGGCGCGGTGGCCGCTCAGTACTTGCTCGACGTGGCCCCGGGCATCGACGTATCGGCCGTGGCCGATCACTGGCCCGGTGTCGACCCCGCACCAACCACCACAACCAGCGCTGCACCCATTCCCCAGGAGGACCCCATGCAGCTCCGAGCAGGCACGCAGCGTTCGGCTGCGTATTCGCTTCCCGCCAACGCGTCGGAACTCGTCGTCAGCGTCGCGTACGACAACCTCGTCATCCACCAGATCGACTTTTGGGGCCCGTACGGGAAAGCTGGTGACAAGAACTGGCTTGGTGGTGTCGGCCAGAACACCGTCACCGACCACTACGCGTGGGTTGTTCCGGTCCCGAAGAACACGCTGTACGCGTCGATCCGGTGGACCCTCGCGAACGACCTGCACGAGGGCTCGGTGATCGCCCGATGAAGAACCTTCTGTCGAAGCTGGCCCCTCTGGCTGGAGTGCTCGCGCCGGTGCGTAAGGCGGTCGGAACCGTGCTCGGTGGCGCTACGGGTGTTGGTGTCGCCGAAGTCCTCGACGCGGTCGGTGTGCACGTCGCGACCCCGGCGGCGGCTGCTCTCGCGCTGGTTCTCGCCACCGTTGGCACGTATCTCGCGCCGGCCAACAAGGATGCGGCCTCCGTCGTGGTGTCCGCGCCCGCTCCCGCCGTTGTCGTGGTTCCCACGCCCGGCCCCGAAACGGTTGCGCCGACTCCTCACCCCTGATCGGCCGCCGTCCTACTCCCGGCGGTCAAACGGCCCCCACCCTGCTCCCCATAGTTCGTCCTCTGGGGTGCGCGGGTGGGGGCCGTTCTTGCGTGCGCCCTTTGTGCCGGTTCGGCATGTAGTATCTCAGTACCAGGCCGCGGTCCCGTCGGGGGAAACAGTGATCGGCCCAGATTCCTATCGGAGGAATGATCATGGTGCTAAGTCGTCGCGCCCAAGAATTTGCGGCTGAGATCCGCGAACACGATTGGTGTGACGCCCCGTTTCGGCTTGACCGGGCTGGGCACAAACGAGCTTCGGACTCGAACATTGGTACTGCTCCGGAACTGGATCCCGAACAGACGGACGCTGTCCGCACGAATGTCATGTGGGTTGTGGCGCAGGTTCTGGGCTACCAGGAAGGCCCGTCGTTTAACTCGTACGAGTTCGCCGACGCCTGCGGTGTTCGCACATTGACCAAGTACGGTCAGCCTGACGGCTACATCACGGCCGGTCTTCGGTTGAACTCGTACACCGGCGAGTATGTGATCCCTGGTACGCCAGCGTCGTTTGACACGAAGGATGTCGTTTGCGGCCAGTCCATTTGGCAGCCCGAGTCGGAGCGCGGGCAGTTGTGTCGGCGCACCCGCGGACATGATGGGCAGCACACAGTTCGTTCCGTCTACGACGTTTGATCATGGATGCGGGCCCGGCCATCGAACTACCTTGGGAGATGCCGGGGCCCGCGTTGATCGTCTTACGGTGAGTCGTCTGCTTCAGGCGGGACAGACGTACTGAACCGCCGCCCCGACGACCTTCTCTGCCGTGTCCGGAGTGAAGTCGCCGCCATCGGCGATCTTGACTACCAAGTCGGCCTTGCTCTCACCTGTTCGGAGATGCGAGCAGATCGTGTCGGCAAGCTTTGTTGACATGGCGATGTCCGAGTTCGGGTCGCTGCGCGCGACGTTCGGGGTGTTGCCCTCCGCCTGCGCTGACGCGTTCATGAAGCCGGTGTAATCCGGGTGATCGAGTTGTGCGTACGCCTCTCGTGATCCGCCGGTGACGGCGTTTACGGCGAAGACGATTCCGAGCGCTAACGCAGCGGATCCAGCGACTATCCCTGCAACCCATGCTGCGAGTCTTCGGTTGTCCGACCTCATCGCCTAGTCCCTCACTAACCTCTGCTTTGAACCCTCGTCTCCTGTGTCACGCACGCGGCGGGGTCTTTTTCTCGTCTCCGGAGTAGCCAGGGCGCTGCGGCCTCCGAGAATGTAGCTGCGCTACTTAGCTACGAATGCGCCGCCTGCGCGCATCCAGGAGCGCCAGCACCAGGAGGTAGATCGTCATGCCAAACACCACCATGTATCCCAGCGAGGTCAGCACGACGCCGACCAGGCCGAGGTTCGGCAGGATGAAGGCGCCCAGGAGCACGCCCGCGACGAGGATAAGGAGCATGAGCACGCTGGCCTCGCCGGCCGTGAGGAACGGTCGGTACTGCGCTCGCGCGTTGGGCACCGTTTCAATCGTCTGAGACATGATGGCTCCTCTTCGTCGTCGTAGATCACTCGTGTTGATCATGCCTGCCGTTACAAAAACCACGCCCCGATTCCGACCGCGGTCCGGGCGTCACTGGCCCGTGCGCTGACACCGAAGAGCCCCCGTCTCCTGCATCACGCAGGCGACGAGGGCTCCTTTGTCGTTCGGGCGACGGAGTGACTACGGTCTGGTCAGTTCGCGTCGGCCGAGGTCGGTGAGCTCGTACCAGTGCTTCGGTTGGTCGTCGCCTGGCTTGGGCTCGTCATACCCGTCGGTGAGCCAGCCGCGTTGCGTGAACAGCACGATCAATTCGTAGAGGCGTGCGTTGTGCAGGCTGGCTGCCTTGCGAAGGTCCCAGCTGTAGAACCGGGTCCCCGCGGCTCTGGCGAGGAGCGCTGTCTTCAGCTTGCGCATGTCCCGTCGCGACTTCATGGACTTGATGCTAAGCCACGTCGCCGGGCTGCGGCGGGTTCGGACGCCATCGGAACAGGGTGGATCGCATGGCGCCCCCGGGTCGAGTGGGGCCTGTCGGTTGCCGAGGCGGGTAGCTTCCCGCCGAGCCGTAGGCCACGTTCCCCTCCTGTCCACCAGCGAGGCAGCTTCGGCGGTCGCGACGGGGTGGGCGCTGGTTCTTGGGCATGGCTTTCTCCTAACGCCGCTTCGGCGGGTCCGGCTGGATCGGTCTTGGTTGAGGGCCGGGGTTCTTGGTCCCGGGGTTTGGTGATCCCTGCTTGCCGGGTCCGGGTCTGGTCGGTCCAGGTCCTGCGGGGTTGCGCGGCATCGAACGTCCCTTCGATAGTTGCATTTGCAAATTCGGAGGAGGTTGGAGCCCGGCCGCCGTGCCAGGTCGGGGTACCGGTGCGGCGGCCGGGAGATCACTCGTCGGCGATGACCTCGCCGGTAACGGGATCGGTCAGGACCTCGGTGCCGTCGTCTTGGATCCAGACGCCCATCAGGGCCGCCGTGGGAGCGCTCGCGGCCGGCGGTTCAGACCGGGATGTCCGGGCGGGATGGTCCAGCCGAGGGCGCGGCGGTAGGCCACGTCGCAGTACGGGCACTGGGTCGGCACGCCGCGCGCCGTGCGCTGCTGCAATGGTTCGAACTCGGCCGCCGCCGTCTCGCCGCACAGCATCGTGATGCCCTCGCCCGGGGCCGGTATGGCCGACAGGCTGGTGCGGTGCCACACCCCGTCGATCACCGGGTGGATCGCCTGCGGGTCGATGTAGATCAACGCCGTCATGACCAGTCACTCCCGTCGTGTTCTGGCTGCTCAGAGCCATCCCAAAACCCCGTGGAGTGACGCTACGATCACCAGTGAGTAGGTAGAACGGACCGCGAGTACGGGTGGCGGTTCGACCGGAATCGTCCAGACCTGGAGCGACCGTGAGCGGAGCAGCGGCAACACTGACGGGCAGTCAGGGTTCCCGTTCAACGGGCATCGTGACCGGCTACGTCCTCAAGCTCGCACGCCAATCCGCGGGACTGACACAAGAGCGTCTCGCGGAACGTCTCGCGGTCGACGGGAGCACCATTCAAGGATGGGAATCGGGGCGCCGTCCCCTGTCTGCGATGCCCGCTGGAGACTTTGTCCGGCTGTCCTCCCGGCTGCCCCGGCTGGGCGCACACCCATCCACCGGCCAGCACCTGCGCGCCGCCGTCGAGGCCGATCTCGTGCTCTCGACCGGGATCGCTGCCGGCGGCGCGTACGTTGACCCCGAGGTGCACCCGCTGGCCGCGAGCGTGCACCGAAAGACGCTCACGAACCTGATCACCTGGCCCTTCACCGGGCACCTGCCCCAGGAACTGGCGGTGTTCACGCCGAAGGTGCCACGGCGCGGACCAGTCGCGCCCGGGCCCACGATGGGCGTCGACGAACGGACCCGGTTCTTTGACCACCTCATGACCGTCGCGGAGCGCGGCGTACGTGCCGACGAGGCACTGCTTCGCCGCCAAGCGGTCTACCTGCTCGGATTCGACGAGCGCGACCAGGTCGTGGAGTGGCTGCGCGGCGAATGGGCAAGCGCCGGCCGTCGCCCGATCGCCGACGGCGACGTGACCAGTCTCCTCGAAGCCCGCTCGGCGTCCGTCGCCCTGGCCTCGACCGGCGACAGCTCCCACCTGCACGACTTCGTCACGCGCACCACCGGTTCGCGCTCCGAACTCGCGAACCTAAACTACTGGGCGCACTGGATCGGCGAACTCCCCGACGACCAGACCGACGACACCTTCATGGCCGCGGACGACACCCGAGCCTGGTCCGGCGTGCGACTGTTCCACCACCTGGTGAGCCGTCTTGACCCGGCCTCGCCGCACCTGCCGCTGAACCTGCACACCGTGCACACACTCGTGGCCAGCCGCCCCGCCCTGCTCACCGAACGCTCCGCCGCTCGTGACGCACTGGCCGAAGCGCTGGAGATACTCACCTCCACCGACGTGCTGACGCGTGACGGACGTGACCAGGTCGCCGGCCTTCACTACGCTCTTCGTCTCGCCGACCGATAGGGAGAACACTCCATGCCAGACGAGCCCACGGCACTCGCCGCGTTCGGCTACGAACTCGGATTGCTCAAGCGCATCCGCCGCACTGGGTGGTGGCACGTTGGCGTCCGCGATCCCGAATCCGTCGCCGAACACAGCTTGCGTGCGGCCCAGATCGCGGCTTTGCTTGCCGCGGAGGAAGGCGGAAGCCCGGAGCGGGCGGCGTTCCTGGCGCTGTGGCACGACACGCAGGAGACCCGAACCGGAGACATCCCGCACACCGCGACCAAGTACATGAGCAAGCCCGAACCCCGCGAGATCACCGCCGACCAGACAGCGGCCCTACCAGACGCCTCCTGCACGATGGTCCGGAACGCAGTGGACGAGTTCGAGTCCCGAGAGACCCTCGAAGCGCGGTGCGCGAAGGACGCGGACAAGCTGGAGATGCTGTTCCAGGCCGTCGAGTACCGGGACATCGGAGTCGAGCGCGTCGCCGGGTGGATCGACTCAGCCCGCAAGGGGCTCTCAACCGAGACGGCGCGGCTTATCGCCGAGGCGGCTACCACGCTGTCCCCGCTGGCATGGCGGGACCGCTGAGCGCCCCTGAGCGCGAGAATGCCCCGGCAGGAACACCGGGGCATTTTGCCGTTCTTCCCTGTTATCGGACGATGTGGCGGTACAGAGCGACAAGGCCGCTAGCCGCGACGACGCAGCCCACGAGCGTCAACGCGATGGCCACGAAGAGTTCGATTCCAACGTTCCCGTCTGCTGTCGGCGACGTGAACCGGGGGAGTCGGATAGCCCAGTACGTGAGCATGATCCCGAGCGGAACCACCACCCGAACGATGATCACGGACAGCGGGGCTTCTCGGGTCGAGCGGTCGGCGGCCGGCATCAGCACTTCCTCTCTGGGCATGTGCTTACTACTCGCGGGTCCCGCGGGACGCGTTACGCGGATCATGCGAACCTCACTCGACAGGCCAGCGTGTTGGTGTCCTCAAGCGGGACCCGGTCGGCTTGGGCGATCACGTGTCCGTCGTAGGTGATGGCGCAGTTCGCAGTCTTGTCGCCGATCGGTGCAGCCACGTACACCGTGAGGTCGATCTGTTCGGCGGGCTTCGCGGTGGAGAAGTGTGCCGAGTCGTGGCCAGCCGCCGGGAGGTCGATGGGTCCGGTGTCGCCGAACACCTCACCGCGCACCCGGAATTGGGTGCCTGGCGCACCAGCCACACTGACGACCACCTCGTGCTTCGTGGACGCTGGTACCGCCTGCGGTGTGGCCGCGGCTGGCTTGCCGGGAACAGCGACATCGAACGCGCCGGCAGCCCAGAGGGTGAGCAGTGCGGTACCCACGATCACAACGACCAGTCCGGCGAGTGCGGCGATGATCTGCGCGGCCCGCTTCACAGGTCCACCCCGTTCGGGTCGCACTTGTGGTTGCCCATCGTGGAGCAGTTCCAGCACGGCTGGTCCTCCTCGCAGTGAGCTGTGGTTGTGGGGCTAGCCGGCGACGCCGGCGCCTCGCACTGGGCGGCGAGGGTGAGCGGCAGGACGACAACAGCGGCCAGTTGAGCTGCCAGTCTGGCGGCGGTCCGGGTCTTGAGGGCGCGCAAGGGAACTCCTCGGATGTGCGGTCACCCGTCCCACATTTGGCCCATGATCTTGCTTCCCGTACTGGTCAGAGCGATTTGAGAGCAGAGGTCGGGGCTGCTC
>NZ_JBFBAE010000052.1:0-28726 GCF_040689465.1 Amycolatopsis sp. NPDC051373
ACCGGGCCCGCGCCCAACCCGCTCGCGGCGCTGTGCGACGACGCCGTCACGGTCGAGGCGCCGTCGGTGGCCACCGTGCAGGAGATGCACCTCGCCCTGGTGCACGCCCTGTGCGAGGAACTGGACAAGGCGCTCGGGGTCGCCGCGTGAAGCCGCTGGTCGTCCTCGGCGACACGCTGCTCGACGTCGACGCCGAAGGAACTGCTGACCGGCTCTGCCCGGAGGCGTGTGGTTCAGGCACGGGGGTACGCGGTCCGGACCACCACTCTCAGGAGATCCCGTGTCTAACCGGATGATCATCAGTCAGGACAGTCAGCCGATTCCGTGTGAGAAGTGCGGCCAGCCGACGCTCCACGTCGCCCGGCTCTTGTCCGGCGACGGCGCGCTGCTCGGACAGACGATGGTGTGCACCGAATGCCACCGCCGGCGGTCGGACACAGCCTGACCCAGCCGCGGACCGCACCGAGCGCGGCGATCGTCCACGAGGGCTGGTCGCTGCGCTCGGCTTCGCCGGTCAGGGCCCGGGCGGTGCGACGTGCACCAGCTTGGTCTGCGTCATCTCGTCGAGCAGCTCGGGCCCGTAGCCGTAGCCGTTTCCGCTGCGCCGCCGCGGGTGCGAGGCCCCGCCGGGGGCGCCGCCGAACACGGCGTTGACCTTCACCGTGCCCGCGGGCAGTTCACGCCAGGCGTGCTGCGCGCGTGACATCGACGCGGTCAGCACGGTCGCCGCGAGTCCGTAGTCGCCGCGCGCGGCTTCGGCGAGCCCCGCTTCGAAACTCGGGACAACTCGCACCGGGGCGACCGGGCCGAACGTTTCCTCCGTCATCACGCGCAAGTCCGACTCACAATCCGTCAGCACGGTGGCGGGGTAGTGCGCGCCCGGGCCGTCGGGCACCACTCCCCCGGTCAGCGCCCGCGCGCCACGCGTGAGGGCGTCTTCGACGTGCGAGTGCACGTGGTCGCGGTGGCGCAGATCGACCAGCGGAGCCAGGGTGCGCGCTTGCGCTTCCTTCACCAGCGCGGCGAGGAACGGCTCGGCAACGGCCTCGTGCACGTAGATCCGTTCCACGGCCACACAAATCTGCCCGGAGTTGGCAAATGCACCGAGCGCTACCTGCGCGGCGGCCCACACGGGGTCGACGTCCTCGTCGATCACCACGGGGTCGTTGCCGCCGTTTTCCAGCAACGTCTTCGCACCGGTCGCGGCCGCGCTCGCGGCGATCGACCGCCCGGCCGCGGTGCTGCCGACGTGGGCGATCACGTCGACGTCCTCCCGCATCGCCAGCAGGGCCCCGACGCTGCCGTCACCTTGCAGGGTCTGGAACACACCAGGCGGCAGCGCGCCGGAGAGCACGTCCCCGAGCAGTGCCCCAGTGTGTGGCGCCCGCTCGCTCGGCTTGTGCACCACGGTGTTGCCGGTGATCAGGGCCGCGCCGATGAGCCCGCACGCGACGGCGACCGGATCGTTCCACGGCGTCAACACCACGACGACCCCGCGCGGTTCGGGAACCATCAGGTCCGTGGCCCCGAAGTCACCCAGCAGGCTGCGCCCGCGGTGGACCGGGCCCAGCTCCGCGTACTGGTCCAGCGTGCCCGCGCCGGCGAGCACGCCTTCGGCCGCTTCGGCCCGCGGGCGGCCGGTCTCGGCCTCGTTCCGCTCGGCCAATTCGTCGACGTGCGCGCGCACTCGCGCCGCCGCGGCGTGCAGCAGCTCCCCGCGCTCGGCCGCCGGCGTGCGCGCCCAGCCCGGCCAGGTCCGCCCGGCCAGCGCCAGTGCGGCGTCGAGCTCGTCCTCGCTGGCGACGGGCACCGCGCCCACCACGGTCCCGTCGGCCGGGTTCCGGATTTCGATCGTCCCTGCGGTCATCCGCACCTCCTTCGCTTCGCTCCGGGGTTACCCGCGTGCCGCGGTTCGACACCCGTTTCGCCCGACGCTCACCGGGTAGCCCGCTGCGGTGACTGCCTTACCCGACTACGCCGTGGTCATCCCGACGATGGGCCGCGACGCCCTGCGGCCGCTGCTCAATACCCTGCTCACCGGCCACGGGCCGCGTCCGGCCGAAATTCTCGTCGTCGACGATCGGCCCGGCGGCGAGCGGCTCGCCGTGCCGGCCGGCGTCCGCGTGCTGCGCTCGGGCGGCCGCGGTCCGGCGGCCGCCCGCAACCTCGGCTGGCGCACCGCGAAAAGCGAGTGGATCGCCTTCGTCGACGACGACGTGGTGCTCGCCGACGACTGGCCCCGACGGCTGGCCGACGACCTCGCCGCGCTCCCTCCGGACGCTGCCGCTTCCCAGGCGCGGATCACCGTGCCGCTGCCGAGCGACCGGTCCCCGACCGACGACGAGCGCGGCACCGCCGGGCTCGAGCACGCCCAGTGGATCACCGCCGACATGGCCTACCGGCGCAGCGCCCTCGTCGAGGCCGGCGGGTTCGACGAACGGTTCCCGCGCGCGTTCCGGGAAGACTCCGACCTCGCGCTGCGCGTCACGCTCAACGGGCACAGCATCGAACGCGGGGAAAGGCTCACCACCCACCCCGCCCGCAACTCCGGCTTCTTCGCCAGTGTGAAAGCGCAGCGCGGCAACGCCGACAACGCCCTGATGCGGGCCAAGCACGGCGCGCTCTGGCGCCAGCGCACCGCCGCCGGCCGCGGCCGGCTCGGCGAGCACGCGGTGTCCACAGTGGCCGGTCTCGCCGCGCTCGGGTTCGCCTTGGCCGGCCGGCGCGGAAAAGCCGTGCTCGCCGGCGGCGTGTGGGCCGGGTTCACGGCTGAGTTCGCCGCACGACGCGTCGCGGCCGGCCCCCTGACGCCAGGCGAGGTGGCGCGCATGGTCGTGACCAGCGTCCTCATCCCGCCGGTCGCCTGCTACCACCGGCTGCGCGGCGAGATCTCCGCCCGGCGCCGCCGCCCGCCCGTGGCAGTGCTGTTCGACCGCGACGACACGCTGATCACCGACGTCCCCTACCTCGACGACCCCGCCGGCGTGCGCCCGGTGCCCGGCGCCGTCGATCTGGTTCGCGGGCTGCGCGAACGCGGGGTGCCCGTTGGGGTCGTCAGCAACCAGTCGGGTGTCGCGAAAGGACTGATCACGCCTGAACAGCTCTCGGCGGTGAACTCGCGCGTGGAGGAGCTGCTGGGTCCGTTCGGCACTTGGCAGGTGTGCGTCCACGACGACGGTGACGGTTGCGCGTGCCGCAAACCCGCGCCCGACCTCGTGCTGCGGGCTGCGGCCGAGCTGGGCGTGGACCCGGCGGCGTGTGTGGTCATCGGCGACACCGGGGCTGACGTCCGCGCCGCTCTCGCCGCCGGGGCCCGCGCGGTACTGGTGCCGACTGAGCGCACGCTCGACGTCGAAGTAGAGCACGCACGCCGCCACGCCGCCGTCGCGCGGGATCTGACCGAGGCGCTGCGTCTGGCCGGGGTCGCCGGATGACCCACGTCCTCGTGGCCCGGCAGGACAACCTGGGCGACGTCCTGCTCGCCGGGCCCTGCGTGCGCGCCGTGGCCGCCGGCGCTTCGCGCGTCACGCTCCTGACTGGGCCGAACGGACGCCCCGCCGGCGAGCTGCTGCCCGGTGTCGACGAGCACCTCACCTGGCGCGCGCCGTGGATCGACCCGGAACCGCCGCCCACGACCGCCGAGGACACCGGCGCGTTCGTCGACGAGGTCCGCGAGCGCGCCGTGGACCGGGCACTGATCCTGACGTCGTTCCACCAGTCGCCGCTGCCCCTCGCGCTGCTGCTGCGCCAGGCCGGTGTGCCGTGGGTCGGCGCGATCTCCGAGGACTACCCGGGCAGCCTGCTCGACCTGCGCCACCGCGTCGACGGCGACCCACCGGAAGCCGTGCGCATGCTTTCGCTCGCGGAAGCGGCGGGATTCCGGCTGCCGCCCGGCGACCACGGCGGCCTGGCGCTGCGCCGGCCGCTCCCGCCCGCCACCCATCTGACCGGCGGCGGACCATACGTCGTGGTCCACCCGGGCGCGTCCGTGCCGGCGCGCCGCCCGTCGGCCGACTGGAGCCGTCGGCTGGTGCGCGCCCTGACAGCGCAAGGGCATCGCGTCGTCGTCACCGGGGCGCGGGACGAGCGCGAGCTCACGAAGCACGTGGCCGGGCACTGCGCCGTGGACCTCGGCGGCCGGACTTCGCTGGCCGCGCTGGCTTCGGTGCTGACGGACGCGCAGGTCGTCGTCGCACCCAACACCGGGGCGGCACACCTGGCCGCCGCGGCCGGGACCCCGGTCGTGTCGCTGTTCGCGCCCGTGGTGCCGGCCGCGCGCTGGGCGCCCTACGGCGTGCCCGCGGCGCTGCTCGGCGACCAGCACGCGCCGTGCCGCGACAGCCGCGCGCGCGTCTGCCCGGTGCCCGGCCACCCCTGCCTGGAGCGCGTCGACCCGGCGGAGGTGGTGCGCGCCGTCGCCGAGCTGGCGACGGCCGCGTTTCCGAAGCGGATCACCGGGTAACCGCCGCCGAACCGATCGAGGAGGTGCCCATGTCCCGGGAAAGCGCCCAGCACTCGCCCCGCGCGGACGACGAGCTCAAGGCCGAACTGCAAGGCGAGCTGAAAGGCAACGGCCCGACGCGCGCCGAGGACTGGCGGGAACCCGAGCTTTCGGCCGACGACGACGAACCCGCCCCGCCGCCCGTCGGCGAGTCCTGAACCGACGAACCCGAACCGGAGGTGACCCGCATGGACGAGGACTTGTGGACGGAGTTCCACCGCGTGGTGAACATGACCTCCCGTGAGCTCTCCGATTGGCTGCGCACCCGAGACGCCGGCCCCGAAGACGAACCGCTGCCCGACCAGGCCGGTACCCCCAAGGGTCACGACGTGCTGGCGATCCTCGGCAAGCGCAGGTCCGATGTGGACGAACACGACGAGACCGTGATGCGCACGGTGGTCGATCGCGTACGCGCCGAACGGCGCGAGGACCTCGAACCCGTCGCCGGGGAGGCGCACTGGCGCCACCGGCTCATGTCGCTCGGCCACGACCCGCTCAAGCCCGTCCGCTGACCAGGGAGACACCCGAAGCCGGAGGCGGACGACCGCCGCGCGTTGCGGGAATTCGCAAGCCGAACTGCTGCCGAGGTCGTTCACCGCCCGGGCGTTCGTAGTGCGCGCCGCGGCCGAGCGCATCAGCTGGCACGCGTTGTTCGTCTTCGCCGAAGTCACGGCGGCGCTGGCGCTGCTCACCGACGTGCTCGCGGGCAGCGGCGGACTTGCGTTCGCAGGGTTCCTGGCCGCATGCGCCTGCTGTTCCTGCACACGGTCCTGCCGAAACGGCGGAACCGCCGGTGTTATCCACCGCTCCTCGCGGTAGCCGGTGAACCGGACCTCGACGAGGAGAAGGTGACCGCACGACCGCACCCGGACCCGAGCCGGATGAGGTTCCCGGGCTGGAGCCCGGGGGCTCGGCGACGCCGGGCGACACGCCGCCGGGCGCCGGGCTGACCTGCTCGCCCACGGGTTCTGCCGCGACCAGAACCTGCGGCTGGCCGGCCACCATGGCCCCCGCGATCATGGGCAACGAGGAGCGCCCCGAGCTGGGTGAGGAGCTGAAAAAATCCTTCCGCCACACGGATCCCGCCATCGCGCACGTGTTCGCGCGGGCGACGTTCCTGTCCGACACCGCCGGCGGGCAAGCCACAGCCGCACGGAGCGGTCGCGCCACCAGGAATTCCTCCGCAGCGCGTGGGCCCTGCAACGGGATGCCGGTACGCCGCGGCGTGCACCCCCTCACGACCGCTGATCAGCGGACAACGAGGAGTCGCCGTGCGTGGCACCGACGAGTGAGCCGGACGACCCTCAGCCTGCGTCACACCGGCGCAAGCCGACAGGCGCGCATGACTCGAGCGAACTGAGGTACGCCGTCGCCGGCCGGGCTCGCGGCAACAACCTGCCGGACAGGCTGAGCGGCGATCTCGACCTCGCCGTCTACGACGCACTGATCAAAGCTTCGGAGCAGGCCTGCCCACCGGGCGCAACCGGCACGCGCCACGCCGCTGGTCACCGCGCGGAGCCCCGTCCGTGATCGGTTCCGGCTCCGCAGTGACCCGGTCGCGCCGACGCCCGCCCAAACCGAGGAGTGGACGAGTTGGCCGCCAGTCGCGCGCCCTCCAGGAGGCTCTCGCAACGTTCGGCTGAAAAAACGCGCAGTTTGTCTTTGGGCGGCGAGGGTAGCCCACCGCCCAATGCGGGTGGTCGCACATTCGCGCCGCCCGTTCAAGGGGCGCGGCAACGCGCTGATATGCGGGAGACGACATGACAGAGGAACGAGGCGGCCAATCGCCGCCGAAGCACGCAGGCGGTTCACCGGGCGCGACGGAGGTTGCGATGGACCAGGCGAAGGAGGTTACCTCGACCGCAGCCGAGCGGAGCGGTGACGTTGCGCAGAAAGCTGCGGCGACGGCCAAACACGTTGCGGCAGAGACCAAAGAGGACGCTCGCGACCTGCTTCGGGAAAGCCGCGATCTCATGATGTCCCAGGCCAGGGACGGCCAGCAGAAGGCGGCCCAGAGCTTGCACACGCTGGCCGACCAGCTTGGCGTGATGGCCGAGCGCGCAGACGGACCCGGTGTCGGGCCGGACTTGACGCGCCAACTGTCCGAGCGCGCGCATTCGACAGCGCAGTGGCTCGAGGAACGGCAACCCGGGGACCTGGTGAGCGAGATCCGCGGATTCGCGCGCCGTCGACCCGCGTTGTTCCTGGCGAGTGCCGCGGCCGCGGGTGCCCTGGCCGGCCGGCTGACCCGCGGAATGCTCGCCCAGCAGCAGGATTCGCCGCAAACCGGCGGCGGAGACGATCGATCCGCGGGCAGCGCTTCATCCAGTTCCGTGACGAACGGCGCGGACCCGGTCGAGCCGCTGACAGCGCCACCGCCGGCGGCGATGGAGTATCCGGCTGCTCCGGGCGGCTTCACCGCGCCGCAGCCCGACCCCGCGGTTCCGGGGTCCAGGTCGTCGGGGGTGGCGTGATGACCCAGCCTTCGAGCTCCCCGCCACACCGAACTGCGACCGCCGACGTGTCGGAAGTGTCGGTCGGTGAGCTGATGACGCAAGTGACGCGGGACTTCTCCACATTGGTCCGCCAGGAGGTCGAACTGGCGAAGGTCGAGATGAAGTCCGAAGCCCGCAAAGCGGGCAAGGGCGCCGGAATGCTCGGCGGCGCGGGATTCGCCGGGTACATGGTGTTGCTGTTCCTGTCACTGGCCCTGTGGTGGGGCTTGGCCAACGTGATGGACCACGGCTGGGCCGCGCTGATCGTCGCGGCAGTGTGGGCTGTGGTCGGAGTAGTGCTGTACGCGACAGGACGCGGAGAGATGCGCCGAATCAACCCGAAACCAGAACGGACCGTGGACACGCTCCAGCAGGTCCCCGGTGCTGTCAGAGGTGAGCGAACATGACCCAGCCGGACCAGATCCGCGACGACATCGAGACCACCCAGCGGGAGCTGAGTGCCGATGTGAACGCGTTGACCGAGAAGGTGACTCCCAGCCGGATCGTGCAGCGGCGCGTCGGGCGTGTGCGCTCGGCGATGACGAATGCCAAGGACAAGGTGATGGGCACGGCCGAGGAGATCCCTTCGGCCAAGGACGCCCTCGGTACGGTCGCGTCCCACACCAGTTCTTTGGCTTCCGACGCGGCCGACCAGGTGCGATCCACCGCGTCTTCGGCGGCGGAAACCCTTGGTGAGGCCCCGAAGTCGGTTCGCCGAGGAACCGAGGGCAACCCGCTCGCCGCGGGCCTGATCGCCTTTGGCGCGGGCTGGCTGGTCGCCTCGTTGGTGCCGACGTCCGAGCGGGAGCGTGAGGTCGTGGGCCAAGCCACGGATCTTGCGCGCGAACACGCCCAGCCAGCCGTCGAGCAGGCCGCGCGGGAGATGAAGGACAATCTGGCCGAGCCCGTGCAGCGGACCGCCGAGTCGATCAAATCCAGGGCCGGTGAGGCCGTCTCGACCGTCTCGGACGAAGCACAGTCCGCTGCCGGCGACGTCGGGGACCACGCGCGCCAAGCGAAGGAGAACGTGCAGGATCAGACGTGAGTCCGGGTGCCGGTGGTGCGACCGTGTGCCGTCGCACCACCGGCTCGACCCGCCTGCGCTGAGGACAGCCGGAAGTGGCCGGCTCACCGGCCGCATCAACCGGCGGGACCGGCCGTCGGTCGCGTCTTCACTCCTGGCATGCGATTGACCGAAAACAGGTCGCCACCACGATGGCGACCAGAAGTACCCCGCGCAGAGCACGATGGCCAACACACGCTGTCGCGGGTGCCGGCGCTCGCGAAGCACGCGATCGCTGTGAACTCCGCGGCGCCGGGCGAGATCTCGAATGACCGGTCAGACAGAAGCCGGCTCCAGAGCGCAGGACCGTCTCGGTATTCCTTTCGGCCGGCCGGGCCACGCCCGCGAAGTCGCCGCCGCGATCGCTTTCCTGGCCATCTGCACCGCCGAGTACGTGCCGGCGCATCGCTCGTCGTCGACGGCGAGCTCACGCTGATGGGTACACAGGCCGCCACGGTCTTTCCCGACCGGAGGTGACGCTCTTCCTGACGCGGTGGCCGGCGAGGGAGCATCAGGCCAGGCGGAGGTGCTTCAAAGCTGCCGACAGCAGCGGCCGGTGCCCCTCGTACAGCTTCCCTCCAGCACCTTCGATCGCTGCCGCGAGTCCCTCCAGGCTGGCGAACGGACACCACGAGACCGCGGCCGCGTCGTCACCCGCGGTGGCCGTAACTGGTTCCTCGATCTGGTAGAGCGCCACGGTGCTCGACGCCCAGGCGTGGTCGGTGTTCCGCCAGTCGTCCACGTAGGTCCGCGTCAGAATCTTCGGATCCATACCGGCCAGGTCTACATCGGTTTCTTCGCGCAACTCGCGGACCAGCGCACGCGCGGCGGTCTCGCCCGGATCGACCATGCCGCCGGGGATGGCCCATTCCGCGCAGTCCTGGCGCAGGATGAGCAGCACCCGTGGTTCCGCGCCGCCGGCGCCGGCCACGACGATCGGGTCCACGGCCTGGTTCTCGCCCCATCTTCCGAGGTGCCGCCCAGATCGTCCGGTCCGGCCGGTGGGGTTCAGCGGCCGGCGCCGCTCATCGAGCCGGTACGGCACCAGGGCAGCAGCCTGCCGGCCGGCCCAGTCCGGGACATCGCTCGGCGTCGCGAAGGGATCAGCCCAACCTTCGCGCACGCTGCGTTCCAGTCCAGCGCCCACGAGTTCCGACGGGGTGATGTCCACCGGGATGTATCCCGGCCACGGCGTCGACCACGAGCGCATCGTGTCCGGCACCCGCGAGCCGGCGTGGCTCACCCCGCTGCGGCTTCCGGTCGCCCACAACTCGGCCGGCCCCGGCTCCCCGAGGTCGTCCCGACGACGCTGCGCGGTGGTCCGGGACACGCCCATGGCCGCCGCCAGCTGACCGTACGACCCGCCGTCGCGGGCGTGCGCCCGGATGCCGGCGGAACGCACACCCTCGAGATGGGCCAGCAGTCCGCACACGTCCCGCAGCAACCGCTCATCCCACGCGAGTCCGGTATCGCCCGGGCGGTCCTCGAGACTGGCCTCGTCTCCCGTCGACTCGGCGTCACGCCCCTTCCGCATCGCCGCCAGCCCCACCAGGACCGTGTCCAGCGCCTCTGCCAGCTCCACCGCGTCGGTTCCCAGTGCAGCCATCTGATCCTTGGTCAGGGACAGCACCAAGTCCAGGCCACCACCTCGCGCCTCGGCGCCTTCGCGGCACTTCACACCGCTTCAACTCCCGTAACTGGTTCGCGTCCCAGACCCGACATACGCAGATGCGGCACCACGCTTTCGTCCGGGTGCTCGGCCTTACCGCGGCTCCATTCCGCCGTGATCGCCGCCGCCCTCGTCTTCCGTCCTGGTGCCCGACGGCTCCGGAGGTTGGTCCCGGAAGGTCGGTTCGGTGTGTTCCTCGCCGAAGTCAGCGTCTTCTTCCATGCTTTCCGCGGTGACCCGGTCGATTCGGGTGTGCTCATGGTTTCCTCCACGGGCGTAGACGATTCGCCGGCCGATGTCTGCCGGAGTGCCCCGGGCACAGCGAATACCACGCCAGCGCCCGTCCAAACCGAGGAGCGCCAACGGGAACGCCGGCGGGGATGACCCGCCCCGCTCTCAGTCGACGCGGCGCTCATTCCCGAGAGACCTCGCCGGCCACGGCGTCGGCTCCGTCGGCGTCCATCGCCCTGGTGTCACGCGGCGGCAGGAACGGCTCGTCTTCACCACGCCCGCCGCCGGCCTCGAGCCGGCGGCCGCGGGCCAGCTCGGCGTCCAGCTCGGCACCGAGCAGCAGGGCGATGTTGGAGATCCAGAGCCAGACCAGGAACACGATGACACCGGCGAGCGACCCGTACGTCTTGTTGTACGAACCGAAATTGGCCACATACAGCGCGAATCCCGCCGAGGCCAGCACCCACAGCACGACGGCAACCAGTCCGCCCGGCGTGAGCCACCGGAAGCTCGGCTGCCGCACGTTGGGTCCGGCCCAGTAGAGCAGTGCGAACACCAGGCTGACGAGCACCGCGATCACCGGCCACTTCGCGATCTCCCACACCAGGACTCCGGTCCGGCCCACTCCGAGCAGCTCACCCAGCCGCTGCGCGACGGTTCCCGTCGCCACGACTCCGAGCGCGCAGACCACCAGGACCACCACGACGCCGACCGTCAGCGCCACGCGCAGCGGCAGGATCTTCCACAGTGGCCGGCCTTCCGGCATGCCGTAAATCGCATTGCCCGCGCGCATGAACGCACCGAGGTAGCCCGATGCCGACCACACCGCGCCTAGCAACCCGATCACCGCGAGCGGCCCGGCGAACCCCCTGGAACCCGAAAGCTCACGGATCGCCCCCACGAGGATCTGCCGGCCCTGTCCCGGGACGATCTGGTTGACGTTGTCGATCACGGTCTGCGTGGCACCCGGTCCGAGCAGTCCGAGCACCGAGATCAGCACCACCAGGCCCGGGAAGATGGACAGCACGCCGTAGTACGTCAGTGCAGCGGCCCAGTCAGTGACGTTGTCCTTCCCGAACTGCCGCACCGTGCGCCTGAGCACCCCCCACCACGAGCCGCGCGACAACTTCGTCGGTCCTTCCGGCTCCCTGCGCGGTCCACCCACCGGAACCACCTCCATCTCCGCCGCCGCGGACATACCCGCCCGCCGGCCGGTCAAACCACGTTTACCGGTGTGGGCTGCGGGAACCACGAGCGCACGGCCGGTGCCACACCGGCCCGTGTTTCCCATCCACAGCGGTAATGTTCGAGAGGAGCCCGCCACATGGCCACTGGAGAGACCGGTTTCGACGACGTCACGTACGACCTGATATCCGTGCAGTACCACTCGTTGAAAGCCGGCCACGATTACGGCCAGTACGTGCGCGACGCCGACAACGCCGAGCGACAGGACATCGCCGACTTCTTCCGTCGGGTGATGGAAGAAGACTCGGCTCGCGCGAAGCAGTGTCACGAGTTCATCAAGGAGCTCTCGGGCAGTCCCGAATCGGCCCCGGCAGTTTCCTGACGTGGCCGGCGGGGAGGTAGCGGTTCCTCCCCGCCGACGCGAAGATCGGCTGCCGGGCACCAGCAGGGCGGGCGCCCCCATGCCCAGGTGGACGTGTGCTGCTTCATGTGCCCGGTGAGGTCGGCCGCGTCCGGCGCGAGCACACCGGTTTCGCTTCTCGTACCAGCGTGCCGGTTGGACGCGACCCCGGCCGGGTAGCCGCCCGGCAACTCGCATTGCGGGAAGAAGGACCCGATGAACTCCGAGCTGCGCTTGGCCGACGAACTCGCCGGCGAGTTCGCCAGGCTTTCCGGCCTGCTGCTCACCGCCGAGACGGTGCAGTCGGCCGGGCCGTGCCTGACGGCGTGGCAGGAAAGCTCGGTGATCGACCTCGGCGATTCGCACCGAACTGCGGTCGGCGCTGCGAGCCAGGGACATCGTCGACCCGGCCAAAGGAGCCGTGATGGGCCGCGACCACGTGTCCGAGGAGATGGCGTTTCTCCTGCTGGCGGACGAGGCCTCGTGAGCCCACACGCCGTTGCAGGACAACGCCGAGGCGATGCTGCACGCGGCCGTCCGGCCACGTCGGTGAACGGGACCGACGGCGGCGGACAGCATCGCGGCATCCTCCTCGCCTCCCGGCACGCCGACCTGACTGGTACGGAGCCGGCTCCTCCCCAGCGGCTACACCGCCTCGTCGAGGCCGCGGGCAGGCTGATCGGGGCCGAGCTCAACGCCTACCTCGTCGACTCCGCCCGGCAGTACCTGCACGTCCTGTGCGCCACCACGGATCCCGGACGGCGTCGAACGGGCGCCGGCCGGCGGTGTTGCGCTGGGTGCAGCAGGAAGCCGGGGGCGACCCCAGCGTCCTCGTGTGCATCGTCAGCCCAGGCAACGTCGACACACCGAGCAACCACCAGGCCACCGGATACTCCGGCGGTGCCGCCCGGCCGCCCTGGCCGGTGCCGGCCCCGGAACCACCAACCGGTTCCGATGCGGGAACGACCCCGCGAACGCCGACCAGAGCCGCGCCCATGACCAAACCCGCACAGGCCATCGGGGACGCTCCTGCGATGCGGAGCCCGCTGGAACTCTGCCTCGCCGGGCAAGGCCGTGCGGTCACACCATCGGGCCCAGTGGCCGGGGCGCGAGCCCTCACAGCAGGGCCCCGGCCGCGCCCGGTACGAAGTGACAACAGCCGCGATCCGGAGGTACCCGTCGCCGCGCGGCTTGCCTCGTCAACGAGCGGTGGCCCGCAGCTGGTAGCGGCGCTCGGCGTAGGCGAGGTCATCCCGCCAGAGTCGCGCCGCGGTCCGGCGGATCAGCGGTCGGAGCGCACCGGCGGCCTTGCGCGCGACCTCGAAACCGGCCCGCTCGGACGCCGCGACGACCGCTTCGATGACGGCGGTCCGGGGATGCCCGTCGACCCCGATGCCCAGGGGGGTGGCGTGGGTTTCGACCACGCTGCCCCTCCCCTCCCCCTCCACGATGCGCATCACCACCGTGCGCGGGCCGGGGCAAACGAATTCGGCGACCACCGGCACTCCCCACCGCCCCGCCAGCCGGAAGGTCACCTCGACGAGGAAGCGGTCGTCTTCGTCGGCGACGCCCGTGCACCCGGGTGCGTCGAGCACCTTGAGCCGCGCGAACGAGTACGGGTGGAAGCAGGCGCCGTGCCAGGGATCGAGACGGTTCGCGACGACGTCGGCCGGCTCGCATACGCCGGACACGGTCGCGACGGCGTCCACGCTCCCGCCGCGCTCGGGACGCTCCGGCACAGCGGGTTCCGCGGTCGGAGGTTCGCCACCGAGCCGGTCCAGCCGCGCCCAGACCAGCACCCCGTCGTCGAAGGACGGAACAGGCGACCAGCCCGCCCGCTCCCGGCCGCCGACCCGCAGGCCGTGCCAGCGGCACACCAGTTCGTCGCAGTCGAGGCGCGCTTCAGCCAGGGGCGCACCCAGGTGCGGGCACGCCCCGGGGCCGACCCGCAGATCGCCGGACCGCGTGCGCCAAGCGATGAGCTCCTGCCCGCCGATGCTCCGGCCGAAGGGTCTGTCCCGCCGGACCTCGCGGCTGGCTGCCAGCACGTACCAGTTCCCGGACGTCCGGGCCTCGGCCCGTTTGACGGCGGCCTCGATGACGGCCGGGTCGCATTCGCCGTACGTCGGCCGTTGCCGGGCCCACCGGGGTTCACCGAACGGCTGGATCGGCCAGTCTGCCGGCCACCGCCGGTCGAGCTGCTCTTCGAAGGTCACCGGACCGGCTTACCCGCTCCGATGCGGGGTAACCCGCGGGCAGAGCCTCCTGAGTGGACGAGCCGGATACGAAGTGGGCAACGGGAAGGAACCGGATGGCGACGATGACAGAGGGTCTCACCGCGGCGACCGGTCGCGGCGACTGGCTGACCGCGCTCGGCGGGGAATTCTTCGCCCACGTCGACGGATTCGTCGGCGCACGCTGTGCCGAGCAGTTCGGCGGGCGAGGTGAAGGGGCGCTCGCCGTCACGGCCTTGCCGGAGTTCGTCCGCGGCGGCAAGTTCCTGCGGCCGATGTTCGCCTACGTCGGGTGGTGCTGTGGCGCACCGGAGGACGACGCCGCGGTGCGCGCGGTCGCCAGCCTCGAACTGCTGCACTGCTTCGCCCTGGCCCAGGACGACGTCATGGACGCTTCCGACCTGCGCCGCGGCAGGCCGGCCCTGCACACCCAGTTCGCCCGCTGGCACCGGAACCAGGGCTGGAGCGGTTCGCCGGCCCGGTTCGGCGAGTCCGCGGCGATCCTGGCCGGCGACCTGTTCCTCGTCTGGTCCGAACAGATGCTGCGCGAAAGCGGGCTCCCGGCCGCGACGCTGGCGCGTGGATGGCCGCACTACGACGCCATGCGCTCGGAACTGGCCACCGGGCAGCTCGCCGACCTGGTGAACGACGCCCGGGTCCTGCCGAGCTGGGAGTCGATCCTGGACGTGCTCCGCCGCAAGTCCGGCAACTACACCGTCCGCCGGCCGCTGGAGCTCGGTGCCGCGCTGGCCGGCTGCGACCCCCGGGTCTCCCAAGCCCTTGGCGATTACGGTGCCCTGGTCGGCGAAGCCTTCCAGTTCCGAGACGATTTCCTGGGCGTCTTCGGCGACCCGGCGGTGACCGGCAAGCCCGCGGGACAGGACCTGCGCGACCGCAAAGCTTCGAGTGTCGTCGCGCTCGCGATCACGATGGCCGACACCCCCCTGCGGCGAAAACTGCAGCGCCTCCTCGGCCGCGAAGCCATGGACGACGAAGCCGTGGCCTCGCTCCGCGAAGCCATCATGGCCTCGGGCGCGCCGGACCAGCTGGAGAAGCTGATCGACAAGCAGGTGCGGAAAGCCCTCGACGCGATCGACGGTGCGGACCTGCCGACCCGGATGACCGAAACCCTCGCCGTGCTCACGGCTCGCTGCACGGAACGTGTCCAGTGAGGACAGTACCGGGCCGGACGGACGAGATCGTCGTCGTCGGCGCCGGCCTTTCGGGGCTGTCGGCGGCCTTGCACCTGGTCGGACGCGGCCGGCGCGTCACCGTCGTCGAACGCGGTCCCGGCCCGGGCGGCCGCGTGAGCCGGTTGGAGCTCGACGGTTACCACCTCGACACCGGGCCCACCGTGCTGACCATGCCCGGAATCGTGCGGGGCACCTTCGCCGCGGCCGGCGCCGACATGACCGAGTATCTGCCCTTGCGGAGGCTGGATCCCGCCTACACCGCCTGTTTCGCCGACGGGAGCCGGTTGCCGGTCCATGCCGACGCCGAAGCGATGACCGAGGCAGTACGCGCCTTCGCCGGTCCGGCCGAGGCCGCCGGGTACCGCCGGTTGCGGACCTGGCTCACGCGGCTCTACCGGGCCGAGTTCGACCGGTTCGTCGCGTCGAACATCGATTCGCCGCTGAGCCTCGTGTCCCGTGACCTGGCCCGCTTGGCCGCGCTCGGCGGGTTCCGCCGGCTCGACCCGAAAATCGCGACCTTCCTCCGCGACGAGCGGCTGCGTCGCGTGTTCACCTTCCAGGCGCTCTACGCGGGTGAATCACCGATGCGGGCGCTGGCCCTCTACGCCGTGATCCCGTACATGGACACCGTTGGCGGCGTGTACTTCCCCGAAGGCGGGATCGCCGCGCTCCCGCGGGCGCTCGCCGCAGCCGCGGAGGCCGCCGGTGTGCAGTTCCGCTACGG
Source organism: Amycolatopsis sp. NPDC051373 (assembly GCF_040689465.1). Taxonomy (NCBI): domain Bacteria; kingdom Bacillati; phylum Actinomycetota; class Actinomycetes; order Pseudonocardiales; family Pseudonocardiaceae; genus Amycolatopsis; species Amycolatopsis sp. NPDC051373. The sequence goes on from NZ_JBFBAE010000052.1 coordinate 15,696, forward strand.
CGATGGGGCTGATGTCCTGGAACGACGCGGCAACCGGGTGTCGGCGGTGCTGACCGGCTCCGGCGACCGGATCCCTTGCGACACCGTCGTTCTCACCGGCGAACTGCCCGAGAGCTACCGGCTGCTGGGCCGCACCCCGCGGCGGCCGCGACGGCTCCGTCCCGCCCCGTCCGCGCTCGTCGTGCACGTGGGCTCTGCCGGTGCTTGGCCCGAGGTCGGGCACCACACCCTCTCCCTCGGTCACGCCTGGGCCTCGACCTTCAGAGAACTGATCACCGACGGACGGCAGATGAGCGATCCGTCCCTGCTCATCACCCGGCCCACCGCGAGCGACCCGAACCTCGCTCCGGCGGGCCGTCACTTGTTCTCGATCCTCGCGCCGGCCCCGAATCTCGAACGCGGCCCGATCGACTGGAGCCGTGAAGCCGAACCCGCCGCGGCGGCCTTGCTCGACGAAGTCCGCAAACGCCTGCTCCCCGGGCTCGACGCGGAGGTCTCGCACGTGATCAGCCCCGCGGACTGGGCCGCCCGCGGCATGGTGACGGGCACTCCGTTCAGCTACGCGCACTCGTTCGGCCAAACCGGGCCGTTCCGGCCGCGGAACCTGCCCCGTGGCGCGGAAAATGTTGTGCTGGCCGGTGCCGGGACGGTACCCGGCGTCGGGGTCCCGACCGTGCTGCTGTCCGGGCGGCTGGCCGCCGACCGGATCACCGGGCCTGGCCCCTACTTCGGAACGGAGGGCCCACGATGACCCGCAAGGAACTTGACGCCGCCGGCATCGACGACCCGGTCCTGCGATCGGCCTACCAGCGGTGCCGGGCGCTGAACGCGCGCCACGGCCGTACCTACTTCCTCGCGACCAGGTTGCTGTCCCCGCCCCAGCGCCCCGCCGTGCACGCCTTGTACGGCTTCGCACGGCGTCTCGACGACATCGTCGACGAGCCGGCCCCGGGCGCCACCTCGGCCACGATCGCCGCCGAACTCGACGTGGTCGAGCAGCGGTTCTTCTCGGCCCTCGCCGACGGTCACAGCGAGGATCCGTTGGTCGCCGCCGTCATCGACACCTCCGCGCGCTACGCCATCGCGGACCGGCACTTCCGCGCCTTCTTCCGGTCGATGCGGATGGACCTCACCGTGACCGACTACCCACGACGCTCGGCACTCGACGACTACGTGCACGGCTCGGCGGAAGTCATCGGGCTGCAGGTGCTGCCCGTACTCGGCACTGTCACCGGCCGCGACGAGGCGGCCCCGCACGCCGCGGCACTGGGCAAGGCGTTCCAGCTGACGAACTTCCTGCGCGACGTCGCCGAGGACCTCGCCCGCGACCGCGTCTACCTCCCAGCCGATGAACTCGCCGCGTTCGGGGTGGATCGCGACCGGCTGGGCTGGTGTGCCGAACATGGCGCAGCGGACCGGCGGGTGCGTGACGCGCTCGCCGCCCAGATCGCCATCACCCGGACTCTCTACGAACAGGCGCGGCCCGGGATCGCCATGCTGCACCCGGTGTCCCGGGCCTGCGTGGCCACCGCTTTCCGGCTCTACGCGGAGATCCTCAGCCGTATCGAGCGGGCCGGGTACAACGTCTTCGGCCACCGAGCCGTGGTCCCGCGATCGCGCCGGCTGGCCGTCGCGGCCGGCGCGTTCGGCCGGGCCCAGTGGCTGCAATTCCGGAACCCGGCACCGGTTCCGCCGAGGGGGGCCTGATCATGGGCAAACTGGAATACCTGGCCGTTCTCGGTGCCTGCGTCCTGATCACGCTGCCACTCGAACTGGCGGGCGCCCGGGTGTACCGGCGGCCGCGGCGGCTGGCCCGCGCCGTGCTGCCCGTGGCGCTCGTGTTCCTGGTGTGGGACGCCGTCGCCATCGCGGGCGGGGTGTGGGGCTACGCACCGGAGAGCCTCACCGGGATCCGGACCCCGTTCGGCATCCCGCTCGAAGAGGTCTTGTTCTTCGTCGTCATCCCGATCTGCGGCGTGTTGACCTACGAGATGGTGGGCCTCACGCTGGCCGCGTTGGGGCGCCTCACCGGGCCGCGGGTGCGGCGGTGATCCCCTGGGGCTACACCCTGCCCGCGGTCGCGGCCGTACTCGCGGTCGTCGCCCTCGAACTGCTGGCTCTGCGGACCGGCCTGTTCCGCAAACCGGGCTACTGGATCACCATCGCCGTCGTGACCGGCTTCCAGATCCCGGTCGACGGGTGGCTGACCAAGGATTCCCACGCGATCGTGCGCTACGCCCCCGAGCACATCTCCGGACTCCGCTTCCCCTGGAACATCCCGATCGAGGACTTCCTTTTCGGGTACGCACTGGTGACCGCCGTGCTGCTGCTGTGGGAGCGGGCGGCGCGAAAGGAGAATACCGAGTGAGGCCATTTGAGGAAAACGGCTTGCCCCGCGTGCAGGTGACAGCGGCGTTCGACACCGAGGCCGCGGCCTACGACCGGCTCGTCGGTGCCAGCCCCGGCTACCACGACCACCTCCGGCTCTCCGCCCGGCGTCTCGGGCTGACCGGTGACGGCGCGGGCTTGCGGGTCCTCGACGCCGGGTGCGGCACCGGCGCGTCCACTGCGGCCTTGCTGGAAGTGCTGCCGGACGCGGAAATCACCGCGTTCGACGGCTCGGCGGCGATGCTGGCGCAAGCCCGGCGCAAGCATTGGCCCGCGAACGTGCGCTTCGTGCACAGCACGATCGAAAACCTCGAACACTCCGGGATCACCGGTCCGTTCGACGCGGTCCTCGCGGCCTACCTGATCCGCAACCTCGCCGATCCGGACACCCAGCTCCGCAAGCTGCGCGGACTGCTGCGCCCCGGCGCGCCGATCGCCCTGCACGAGTACTCCGTCGCCGACTCCCGCCGGGCCCGGATCGTGTGGCACGTGGTGTGCGCCGCGATCATCATCCCGCTGGGCAAGGTCACCACCGGCGACGCGACGCTCTACCGCCACCTCCACCGCAGCGTGCTCGCCTTCGACGGCGTCCGCGCCCTGACCCTCCGCCTCGGCGACGCCGGGTTCGCCGGCACCCGCGCCGAGACGATGCCCGGCTGGTTAAGCGGGATCGGGCATACCGTCGTCGGAACCCGCACGCCGGAGACACCATGACCGCGCCCCTCGGCCGTGACCGCCGGCTCGTGACCCATCCCGCGCCGGGCGGCCTCGACTCCACCGGACAACTCGACCGCCGACCTCACGTCGCCGTCGTAGGTGCCGGAATCGCGGGACTCACCGCGGCGACCGGCCTGGCCGAACGCGGGGCCGAGGTGACCCTCTACGAGCGCGAGGACCACCTCGGCGGCCGCGTCGGGGCCTGGCCGGCCCGGCTGGCCGACGGCACCGGCGTCACGATGAGCCGCGGTTTCCACGCCTTCTTCCGGCAGTACTACAACCTGCGCGCGCTGCTGACCCGCACGGACCCGCGACTCGAACGGCTCACCCCCGTCGCGGACTATCCGCTGCTCGACGCCCACGGCCGCACCGACACCTTCGGCGGCCTCCCCACCACTCCCCCGTTGAACGCACTCGCGTTCGCCCTGCGCAGCCCCACTTTCCGGCTCCGCGACCTGCTCGCTCTCGACGGGCGCGCCGCACTGCCCCTGGCGACCGTCCACGTGCCCGGCATCTACGAGCGGCTCGACAACCTCGACGCCGCGACGTTCCTCGAAGGCATCAATTTCCCGGAAGCGGCCAGGCACCTGGCGTTCGAAGTGTTCTCGCGCAGCTTCTTCGCCGATCCGCGCGCGCTGTCCGCGGCGGAACTGGCCGTGATGTTCCACCTGTACTTCCTGGGCTCGAACGAAGGCCTGATCTTCGACGTGCCGACCGAGCCGTTCTCCCAAGCACTCTGGACACCCCTGGCCGAGTACCTGACCGCACGGGGTGTGACGATCCGCATCGGAACGGCCGTCGAAAACATCGAGAAGACACGCGGCGCTTTCCACGTCACCGCAGGCTCCACCGTGGAGTTCGACGCCGTCGTGCTGGCGTGCGAAGTCGGCAGCCTGCAATCGCTGATCGACGCGTCGCCCGACCTCGGCACCGACGCTTGGCGCGCCAGTATCGCCGGACTTCGCTCCGCTCCGGGTTTTCTTGTCCGTAGGCTCTGGCTCGATCGCGCGGTGGACGGGTCGCGGCCGGCGTTCATGGGCACCGGCAGTGTGCCGCCTTTGGACAACATCAGCGTCCTTGACCGCTACGAGGGCGAAGCCCGCGGCTGGGCACGGAAAACCGGTGGCTCCGTCGTGGAACTGCACGCCTACGCCGCCACCACAACCGATGTGGTGGTCCTGGCCAAACAGATGGACGAACGACTCCGCGAGATCTACCCGGAAACCGCAGCCGCCCGGGCGGTCGGCGAGATCACGCTGTGGAGGGAGGATTGTCCCCTCTTCCAGGTCCGCGGCTTCGCGGACCGCCCCACCGTGAGCACTGCCACCCCGGGTCTGGTGCTGGCCGGCGACGGCATCCGGATCGATCTCCCGGTCGCGCTGATGGAGCGCGCCGCGGCCACCGGCTGGGCCGCCGCGAACACGCTCTTGACGAGTTGGGGCGTCGCGGGCCACCCGATCCGCTCCGTCCCCAACCGCGGACGGCTCACCTCGCTCAACCGCCTGGTCCCCTGGCTGGAAAGCGGCCGTTGAGCAGCCTCGGCGGCCCGTAGGTGCCCTTGCTGTCGGCGGGCAGCCCCGCCCCCGGCGACGATGGCCTGCTGCGGATCCATCGCCCGATCACCGCGGCCATCACCGGGTCCTTCACCGATTCCGCGGTGGCCGTGGCGGGCGCGCCTTCCAGCAACCGGGCGACCATCGTGGCCAGCATCTCGACGTGGCCGATCTCTTCGGTCGAAAAACCACGACCACATCGCCTCGACGAGGTCTGCGAGCTCCGCGCCGAAATAGACTGTGGGGACTGCGTCGGTGAGCAGAACCGTCCGGCTGTCCCGCGCTCTCCGCACCGCGCTGGCTACCTTGACCGCGGCGTCGAAGCGGCCCGTTGTCCCCTCAGGCGTCGCCGCGGCCGTGGGGGTGGCGGCCAAGCGGGGGCTGACCGTATCCCCTGTCAACCGTGCGTGAGGAGCGAAGACCGGCGCCGCACCCTTCGGCATGCTCCCGGTCACCGTTCGGCACGCAGCACCACCAGCTCCTCGTGCCGCACCCCCGGCGCAACGAATCCACGGTCTTCCAGGAACCGGGCCCGCCCGGTCAGCACCGGCCCGAACGGTACCCGCGCCCGCGCCACGACCGCGGTCCGGAGTCCCCCCGCGGCCAGCTGTTCCCGGGAACGGTCCACATCGGACATCGTCGAGTGCACCACCAGGAGCACGCCACCGGGAGCGAGCAGTGCCACGGCGCCTTCGCACAGTGGGTCGAGTACCGCGCGACCGTCTTCGCCGGCGTCACAGCTGAGTGTGAGTCGCTCCGTCTCAGGCGGACAGGGAACGTAGGGTGGGTTCGCGACGACGATGTCGTACGGTCCACCCGCGGCCGCGGCGAGAAGGCCGCCCCGGCGGGTCCGCACCGGCAGACCGCGCGCCGCCGCGTTCACGCGCGCCGACACCAGCGCCCGACGCGACAAGTCCACCGCCAGCACCGACTCCGCGCCGGCCCGAGCCAGCGTGACCGCCAACGCGCCGCTGCCGGTGCAAAGATCGAGCCCCCGCGCTCCGGCACGCAGGGTGTTTTCGCGGACTGCTTCGGCCAGGAGGCAGGTGTCGGCCTGCGGACGGTAAACACCGGGCAGGCGGAGCAACGCACGAGCGGGCAGTTCACGGGCCCGGGGGAAAGCGGGGAACACCCGCGTCGCCACTCTGCCCGGCACGGCCGCTTCGGCAGGCATCGTCGTCACGTCGGCCTCCTCATCAATTGTGCTTGCGGCTACCCGGCCTCCGGCCCCGCAAACTTCCACGCGCTCCACGGTGGACTCGCGTAGAGACACACGTTTGCCGCGCCAGGCAAGGGGTATTTTCTTTCCCCAAGCGGAAAACAGCCGTCCGGTCGCGCCGCGCGAACGACACCAGTTCCTCGGTCAAAGGGAACACCACGGGTCGGACGCGGCCCGGCCACCGAAACTCGCCGCTGCCTCCAAGCCTGGACGTTCAAACGTGCTGCGGGCGTGTGAGCGCTCCCCACGCGCGGGAGCCCGTCTTCGTGTGCCGAACCCACCGGGGCCAGCCGGCGCCGGCCGACACGTTTTGGCCGACGCGAGATTGGTCCCCAGAAGCGCGGGGTAGTCCGCAACATGACTGACAAGACCGCACAAGCCGTTCCGAAGATCAGCGGCGAAGGGGATCGAGCTGCGACACCTCACCGTGTGTTGTCCGCGATGGAAACAGCACGCGAAATTGATGCGCCCGCAGCCACGGTGGCGAAGCCGTTGCGCCGGCTCTTCGGCGGTCGCGTCGGCCGCGAGCTGGGTGGGCGCCGGATCGGGCACCCCCTGCACCCGCTCGCCGTCACCGTCCCCATCGGGGCCTGGGCGTGCGCGGCGCCGCTCGACCCGACCCCGGGCAACGACGCAGCCGCCCGGCGATTGGTCGTCGCCGGCGCGTTTTTCACCGCCTCCTATCTGCGACGCCGACACGAGCCGGCCGGTGGCAAGATCCTCGGCTTCGTCGACTTGATGGTCCTCAGCGCGGGCGGCGCGCTCGGTGGTCACCTTTCCTACGCGAAGGGCGCCGGCGTCTTCCGGTGGCAGTCCCCACGCCCGCAGGCGGTGGACCGATGACCGAGTTCCTGCGGATCTACCTTCGCGACCAGTTCGCCCTGGGCATCACCTGGCGCGAACTGGCGCGCCGGGCCCGAGGCAGTAACCGCGGGACCGAACTGGGAGACGCGTTGACCGAGGTCGCGCAAGCCATCGCTGAAGACGTGCGGACGGTCGAACTGATCATGCGCGCGCTCGACGTGCGCCCGAACCGTGCCAAGGCCGCAGCCGCGTTCGCGGGAGAACGGCTGGGGCGGCTCAAGCGCAACGGCCGCCTGTGGTCCTATTCTCCGCTGAGCCGGTTTCTTGAACTAGAGGCCCTGGCCATGGGTATCGAAGGCAAAAAGATCCTGTGGACCACCCTCGGTGACCTGGCCGGCCTGCGCGCCCGCGTGCCGTCCATCGACTTCGACGACCTCATGGCTCGAGCCGACCACCAGCGAGACAAACTGGAGCCCTTCCGACGCCAGATTGGCATCGACATCATGAACTCCGGCCACCAGGAAAACTGATCGCGGCGACGCGGTTGGCGTCCGCGCCGTCGGAGCGCGGCGGCGAGCCGGCGCACCCTCGCGCTGATGTTCGAGCGGGACCACCCGTTGGCCATCACGTCGCGCCAGGAGCGCGCGAGAGTTTCGCCAACCAGGCGGCGGGTCACCGATTCGTCATACCGCCTTCGATCCGGCGTTGGCGCTCGAGGTGCATGCAGACGGCGATGTTGCCCAGGACGAAGCCCGCGAAGGCCACCGGTAACACCACGAGCACGCCGAACAGGATCAGCGCAAGCGCGATGACGTCCAAGGCGACGTTCACCGCGAACCAGCCGCGCCTCAGGGGCCACGCGGCCTCACCGAAGGCCTCGTGCACCCACGTGGCGTCCGTGGCTTTGAAGTGACGTTCGGTCGCGCGGAGACGTCGAGCTGCGTCTCGTGCTGAGACGGTCCTCTGCACGCCCGGAACCGTTGAGTCCATCGCCGCCACCTCGATTCGGAAAACGGTGCTGCCGGCTGCGCTCGGCGCGAGGCATACCCCCACCGGACGTCGTCAACCGTCGTTTTTTTCAAGCACGGGTTTACCGACGGACGGAGCGGGTAAGTGCGCGCCGGCAACGATGAGGATGTCCGGCGACGAAACCGAGGACCCGATGACCGACACCACGGCGCGCCCCACACCCGTCCCGCTCCGACCGGCCCGCACGGAGCCGCTCGGGTCGGTGATCCTGAAGACGATCCGCACGACCGATCACAAGACGATCGGCGTTCTCTACCTGTCGACCTCATTCGGCTTCTTCCTCGTCGGCGGGTTGACGGCATTGCTGATGCGAGGCGAACTGGCCCAGCCCGGGCTGCAGTTCCTCTCACCCGAGCAGTACAACCAGCTGTTCACCATGCACGGCACGATCATGCTGCTGCTCTACGCCACCCCGAACCTCTTCGGCTTCGCCAACTTCCTCGTGCCGTTGCAGATCGGCTCGCCGGACGTGTCCTTTCCCCGATTGAACGCGTTCTCATATTGGCTCTACCTGTTCGGCGGCTTGATCGTCTTGTCCGGCTACATCACCCCGGGTGGGCCGCCGGACTTCGGTTGGACCGCGTACACACCGCTGTCGAACGCCATCCACAGCCCCGGTGTCGGCGGTGACCTGTGGATCACCGGGCTGATCGTCACCGGCCTCGGGACGATCCTCGGGGCGGTCAACATGATCACCACCATCGTGTGTCTGCGCGCGCCCGGGATGCTGATGTGGCGGATGCCGATCTTCACCTGGAACATCCTGTTCACCGGCATCCTGATCCTGCTGGCGTTCCCGATCCTCACGGCCGCGCTGTTCGGGCTGCTCGCCGACAGACACATCGGTGCACACGTGTTCGACCCCGCCAACGGCGGGGCCATCCTGTGGCAGCACCTGTTCTGGTTCTTCGGACACCCCGAGGTCTACATCGTCGCGCTGCCGTACTTCGGCATCGTCACGGAGATCATCCCTGTCTTCAGCCGAAAACCGCTGTTCGGCTACAAAACCATGGTGTTCGCGACCATCGGCATCACCGCGTTGTCGGTCGCGGTGTGGGCCCACCACATGTTCGCCACCGGCGCCGTGCTGCTGCCGTTCTTCTCGTTCATGACCTTCCTCATCGCCGTGCCCACCGGGATCAAGTTCTTCAACTGGATCGGCACGATGTGGAAGGGGCAGCTGACGTTCGAGTCGCCGATGCTGTGGTCGATCGGGTTCCTCGTCACGTTCCTGCTCGGCGGGCTCACCGGCATCATCCTCGCCGCCCCGCCGCTGGACTTCCACGTGCACGACAGCTACTTCGTCGTCGCCCACTTCCACTACGTGCTGTTCGGGACGATCGTGTTCGCCACCTTCGCCGGCATCTACTTCTGGTTCCCCAAGATCACCGGCCGCATGCTCGACGAGCCGCTGGCCAAGTGGCACTTCTGGACGACCTTCATCGGCTTCCACACCACGTTCCTCATCCAGCACTGGCTCGGCGACGCCGGCATGCCCCGCCGCTACGCCGACTACCTGCGCAGCGACGGGTTCACCCTCATGCAGACCATCTCCACGATCGGGTCGTTCATCCTGGGCGCCTCGGTGCTGCCCTTCATCTGGAACGTCGTCAAGAGCTACCGCTTCGGCCAAAAGGTCGACGTGGACGACCCTTGGGGGTACGGCAACTCGCTGGAGTGGGCGACGACCAGCCCGCCGCCGCGGCACAACTTCCTCGAGCTACCCCGCATCCGCTCCGAGCGGCCCGCGTTCGAGCTGCACTACCCACACATGGTCGAACGCATGCGCGACGAAGCACACGTGACCCGAGGACACCCCCAGGGCAAAGCCTCTCCCTCCGAGATCGCAGCGGGCGCGACCCAGCCGGACGAGCAAGGCGGCAGTGCAGACCCCCGTGGACGCTGATCGGAGAGACGTTGACGGTTGCGCCGCGACATGTTGCCCTCGCGATCCGGGCCCTCGGCCTCCCGCGTCTGCCGCCCTTGATCCGGGCACCGCAGCGAGTAGGGCGCGATCGTGGTCTTGGCCGGGTTTTATTCGCGACATCCAACCGCTCGGATTCGCCGAAGCCGAGCGGGAAGGCTGGCCAGGGGAAGCCGAGCAGCTCGGCGTCAGCCGGGCCGCCCGCCGCTCTCGCCATGGCGAGCAGGAACGGCGACCGGCGATTGAGCGGTCATCCCGTGCCCGACGGTTGCGCAGCAGTACTGAGCCCAGCCGCGGCGGTTCGGCGTCGGCGAACCAACCCCGCTCGGGCTCATGAGATCCAGGCACGACGGGCCTCAGAACGGTGCGAGTGTTCGGATTGTGGAGGCTGCGGGCTCAACCCGAAGTGATCGAACCAGGGTCGGGCCCGGTGCGCAGTGGGTGTCATCGCGGGTCGAGCACTCCGCGTCCGAGCCCTGGTGCGTAGCCGGGGTTGAGCTTGCCGGTCAGGCGTTCAGGCTTCGGCCAACGGACGTCGGTGGCCCAGCCGGCCTTCTCGAACAGCCAGATGATGCGGGCCGAGATGTCGATCTGGCCGCGGCGGACACCGTGGCGGGCGCCGGTCGGGTCGGCGTGGTGAGAGTTGTGCCACGACTCGCCCATCGACGCGATGGCCAACGGCCAGAAGTTCGCCGACTTGTCGCGGGCGGCGTAGGGCCGGTCACCGATCAGGTGGCACAACGAGTTCACCGACCAGGTCACGTGGTGCAGCACCGCGACGCGTACCAGGCTCGCCCAGAAGAACGCCGTCACCGCCCCCCACCAGGACATCGTGGCGAGGCCGCCGATGAGGGCGGGCGCCAAGAGCGTGAGGACGGTCAGCACCGGGAACCAGCGATCGACGCGGGCGACGTCGCGATCGGCGAGCAGGTCGGGGGCGAAACGCTGGGCGTTGGTCTTCTGGCGGTCGAACAGCCAGCCCATGTGCGCGTGCCAGAACCCCTTGGCGAGCGCGGCCGGCGTGGTGCCGTAACGCCACGGGGAGTGCGGATCGCCTTCGCGGTCGGCGTAGGCGTGGTGGCGTCGGTGGTCGGCCACCCAGCCGATCACCGGGCCCTGCATGGCCATGCTCCCGGCCACCGCGAGCGCGATCCGCAGGCCGCGGCCGGCCTTGAACGCGCCATGGGTGAGGTACCGGTGGAACCCGATCGTCACGCCGAGGCAGGTGAGCACGTAAAAGCCGGCGGCCAGGCCGATGTCGATCCAGCCCAGGCCCCACCCCCACGCGAACGGCACCGCCGCGGCCAGCGCCAGCAACGGCACGACGGCGAACAGCTTCACCAACGAGTTCTCGGTCCGGGTCTTTTCGCCCGACAACATCGGTTTCGCCGGTTTTCGCGTTCCAGAGCCGGGGCGGGTGAGGGGTTGTGTCATGCGGTCGCTCATTTCTCGGAGACGGACGGTGGTCGCCGAAGTTCTGGGCGATTGCCACCGGGATATCCCGGTCGGGGTCGGGCAAAACTGTTGGATGGTCACACGTGCGTCACAAGGAGACCGATCCGGCAAGTTGTCCACAGTGGATATGTCGCTGGAGAGTGCTGACCACGGACGGGGCTGCAGGTGTCCCGCTTCCGTCAGACGGTGCGCAGGGCGTGGGAGAAAGTGCTACAGCCGGGGCGTCGGCGTTGCGGGCCCAGCCGGAGGTGCTGCCCGTGGTGGTGGCGCCGGTGTTTCGGCGGTGTCGGGCTCATCTGAGATGACCGTGCTGCTCGAGTGGCCACCCTGGTTCTGCGAGTCGCCGTGGCCCCAACCGCGACGGGCGAGCCGCTGCCGGTGGAGGTGATGGCGATGTTGCCACCGGAGTCGCCCGAGCTGCCGGACGTGCCGGTCACCACGACGTTCGTGCCGATGGCGTCGCCGGCTGTGCCGGAGGCACGCCGTTGCCGCCGGTCGCGATGCTCGAGACGAAAACCGAGGACGCCCCCGCGACCACTGCGTGAGGAGCGTGCGTTCGTGGCCGCCGCCGTGTCGGTGCCGTCGTTGCCGGCCGTATCGGAGTCGCCGCTGGCGATGCTGGTGTTCAACGCGCTCCCGGTGCAGCCGGTCGACCCGAGGTCACCCCGAGTTGCCCGACGAGGCCGAGGTCGTGCCCAACGCCAGTGCACAAAGGCCCGCGGCGTGGTTGCCGCGGGACCTTCCGGCTCACCCGCGCCTGCGTGCCGACCTTCCGCGCCCAGGGCAGGACGGGCATGTGTTCGCCGCCCACGCCGCGACCGCGCTCGTCGGCGCGCAGACCGAAGCCCAGCTGCACGCCGCGAACAAGAGCCGCGACGTCATCGACATGACCAAGGGCATTTTCACGCAGCTCCGCGACATCGTGTGCGGACCCGACTCAGCCGTCGGCGGGCCGTGGCAGTCGAACCCTGATCGGCCCCCGCCACTGTTCATCTGGGTCGAGCACACGGCCACGTTGGTTATTCTGCGCCTGGCTCGGAACAGGCGATTACGGCGAGTACGAGAGCCCCGAGGTCGTTGCTATCGGCAAGCATGTCCAGCACGCCGACGGCCTGCAGCAAGGCGCGGGGTTGGCCGCGAATCTCCGTGACTCGGTAAGACGTGCCCCAGTCGACGGACGCGACGTAGCCGGCGAGGAGGGCGCTGACGCCGGCGGAGCTGAGAATCGTCACGTCCCACAGGTTCACCAAGAGTTCGTTCGGATTTCGGAGCTCGATCGCCTCGGTGATCACGGCTCTCAGCTCGTCGGCCGTGTAGCCGACCACGGGGCCACGAACATTGACTTGAAGAGTTCCGACGGCACGAGAACGAATATCTGTGGAGAACGCCATGCTGCCTCCAGCCACTGCACGGGCTCCACAGAGCGCGACTGCGTCCGGTCTGGCTCGGAGTGTAGCGCCGGGGAGTCGGACTAGTGGGTGAGAAGCGGGCCCTGGCAACCACCACCACTGGAGGCCTCCTGCCGGCATGTGTAGAAATCTGATTCCGGGGAACTCGACGTCGGTGCGAGAGTTGAGATGGACCTAGCTGTGCGCAAGGTTTCGGGTTCTGCTGCAGGAGCACTGGACGTGGGCTCGTTCAGCGCTCGGCTCGTGGTGCTCGAGCCCGGCGGTACGCCACTGGCCCCCGCCCTGAGCCATCAGACGCGACTGCGCCTCGACCGTGAGCTCAACAACGACTGCCGCCTTAGCCCGCGCGGTATCGCGGCCATCTCCGCGGCGGTGGCCGATGGCGCAACCACGGCTGCACGCCACGACGTGCACAACCTCTTCCCGTTCGCCACCTCGTCGATCCGGGACGCGGCCAACGCCACCGAGGTGGTGCGCCGCGTCCGTCGCGACACCGGTGTGGAGCTGCAGTTCCTCTCCGGCCGGCGCGAGGC
>NZ_JBFBAE010000053.1:0-21929 GCF_040689465.1 Amycolatopsis sp. NPDC051373
GTCGGGCCGCGTCGCCGGCCGTGGCCCGAGGCGGCGGTCAGGGACGTCGGGCCTCGGCTTCGTGCTGTGCGAGCACTTGCCCGATCGACGAACAACAGCAGGTCGCAGGCTATTTTTGGTGGGGTGCTCGGCACTGGCCGCACCGCAGTGGACGCGGCAGTCCGCTCGTGGTGGCGCGGCGGCCGTTCGTCAGTGATTCGGTGCCGGTCGTTCGCGATTGGTTGCCAGACCAGGCGAGGGCGAAGAAGCTGGGAAAAGACAAGCCGAGTTCAGGGCGACGTTACCAGAAAGCCGCCCTGGCCGAACCCTTGACGGGCAACGGTGCCTGATTTTATCCGGCCGTTGTCGGGGTCGAATGTGAGGGAGGACGCCATGAGGTGGCAAACACCTTATTTCGCGCTGCTCGAGGCGTGCTCCGACGCCGGCCCGCGCCGGTATTGACGGATTGTTTTCGTACTGTGTTCATACATTGCCTCGGAGCCGCGGCTGGTGGCGGTTATCCGCAGTGGAACTGCGCTTGCGCCGGCTGCCGCAAGGCTCGGGCCAAGCCTGAAGCCGCGACGACACACGCCGGGATCGCGGTCTCCGGAGACGGCGAACAGTGGTTCCTGCTGAACGCGACCCCGGACGTCCACCACCAGATCGCGGCGGATCCCTCGTTGCACCCCGGTCCGGAGGTCAGGAAGACACCGGTCGCCGGTGTGTTGCTGACGGACGCGGAGTTCGACCACACGATCGGCCTGCTGATGCTGCGTGAGGGGTCTTCGCTGACGGTGTACGGGACATACCCCGTGCTGGAGGCACTGACTCTGTGGTTCCCCGTCCGCGAACTCCTGAGCGACTACGCGGACCTCACCTGGTCCCTGGTCGAGGTCGGCAAACCTCTGGATCTGGACGATCGAGTGCGCGTGACCCCCTTTCTGACCGGTTCCAAGGCGCCGCGCTACATCGGGGAATCCAGGCTTCGCGGCCCGTCGTCGGAGTGGGAGGTGGGCTACCGCCTGGAAGACAAGGTGACCGGCGGGATCGCGGTGTACGCCCCGACGCTGCCGAAGTGGGACGACAAGTTCTCCGAGCAGGTGGCGTCGGCCGACTGCGTCTTCGTGGACGGCACGTTCTGGACGGACGACGAAATGGCCGGTCAGGGTGCGGGAAGCCGGACCGGGCGCTCCATGGGCCACATGCCCGTCAGCGGTGACGACGGTTCGGCCCGCGCGCTCGCCGCGCTGCCCGCGAAGCGAAAGATCTACACGCACATCAACAACACGAACCCGATTCTCGACGAAGAGTCCCCGGAACGGCGTTGGGTGACGGACTTGGGCATCGAGGTCGGCCGAGCCGGCTTGGAGGTGGAAGTATGAACCCGTGGTCTGCCGAGGAGTTCGAGGCGCACCTGCGGTCCATCGGAGAAAAGCGGTACCACCATTTGCACCCGTTCAACGAGCGGATGCACTCGGGCACGCTGACCGAGGAGGAGTTCCGGGGTTGGGTGCGGAATCGCTTCTACTACCAGATGAACCTGCCCAAGAAGGACGCGTTCATCCTGACCAAGCTCCCCGGCCGGGAGGATCGGCGCCAGTGGATCCAGCGCATCATCGACCATGACGGGCGAGCGGGCGCAGAGGGCGGTCTCGAGAAGTGGATTCGCCTCGGCGCGGCGGTGGGCCTGAGCCGCGAAGCGTTGTTCGACACCGACACGGTGCTGCCCGGAGTGCGGTTCGCCGTGGACGCCTATGTGGACTTCTGCCGCCAGAAGCCGTGGCTGGAGGCCGTGGCGTCGGCGCTGACCGAACTGTTCGCGCCGGATCTGCTCAGCCGGCGGATCACCGACGTGCAACACCATTACCCGTGGATCGCATCGGAAGGCCTGGAGTACTTCCGGGCGCGGCTCACCCAGCAGCCCAAGGACATCGCGCACCTGCTCGAACTGGTGCTCAACCACGCGAAGTCGAGGGAACAGCAGGAAGCGTGCGCACAAGCCCTGGAGTTCAAGTGTGACGTCCTCTGGAGTCTCTTGGATGCCGTGGAACTCGAGTACAGCAAGAGTTCGTGATGGACGAATCCGACTTGACGGCCATCCCCAAGCTGGCGACGAAGGCGATGCTCAAGCACGACAGCGTCCGTGACGTGGAGCTGCTCCTGTTGCCGGAGCGGGTCGTGCTCCTGAACAAGTCCGGGGCGGCGATCTTGGGTCTGTGCGACGGCAGCCGGACCGTGCGGCAGCTGGTCGACCAGCTCGAGCAGGATTTCGCGGCCGCCGATCTCGCGAACGACGTGATGACGTTCCTCCAGGATGCACGCGGACGGGGTTGGGTGGTGGTCTCATGAACGGCACGCCGCAGCCGTACGGCCTGCTGGCCGAAGTCACGCACCAGTGCCCGTTGCACTGCGTCTACTGCTCGAACCCGTTGGAGCTGCTCGATCGGCAGGACGAGCTCACCACCGAAGACTGGTTGCGGGTGATCAACGAGGCGGTTGGGCTCGGGGTCGTGCAGGTGCACTTCTCGGGCGGTGAACCGCTCGTTCGCGGCGATCTGGAGACGCTGGTCGCCGAATGCCGTCGCCTCGGCCTGTACACGAACCTGATCACCAGCGGCCTCGGGCTGACGGAGAGCCGGGCCGAATCACTCGTTTCGGCCGGTCTCAACAGCGCGCAGCTGAGCATCCAGGGCGACGCCGCCGAGTCGACGAACCTGGTCGCGGCGAGCAAGCGCTTCGACAAGAAGGAGGCCGCCGCGCGCATCATCCGCGACGCCGGCCTGCCGTTGAACATGAACGTGGTCCTGCACCGGATGAACCTGCCCCGGCTGGACGCGATCATCGACGTCTGTGTGGCGTGGGGCGCCGAGCGGCTGGAGCTCGCGAACTCCCAGTACTACGGCTGGGCCCTGCGCAACCGCGATCTGCTGATGCCGACCAAGGCCCAGCTCGACGACGCGGTCGGGGTTTACGAGCGCCGGAAGGCCGAGCTGCGGGAGAGCATGGAACTCCTCTGGATCCTTCCGGACTACTACGAGCCCTACCCGAAGCCGTGCATGGGTGGCTGGGCGCAGAACGCGCTGACCGTCGCGCCGGACGGAACCGTGTACCCGTGCCCGGTGGCCGCGGAGATCACGACGATGACCTTCGCCTCGGTTCGCGACCACGACCTCGGGTGGATCTGGGCGAAGTCCGAGGCATTCCAGGCCTACCGCGGAACGGAGTGGATGCCCGATCCGTGCCAGAGCTGCCCGCGCAAGGAGCTCGATTTCGGCGGCTGCCGGTGCCAGGCGTTCGCGTTGACCGGAGACGCGGCGCGCACCGATCCCGTGTGCATGCACTCACCCGACCATCACCTGGTGCAGGACGCGCTCGTTCGCGCGAACCAGGAGGAAGTCACGGCCGACGGTGAAAAGCTTCGCGAAAAGCTGGTTTACCGCCGCCCGACGGTGTCGCCGCACCGGCCCTGACGGATGCCGTTCGACGGCCGGGTCGCCTCCGGTGACAAGTTGACGGAGGACGAGGCGGCAGCGCGTTCGGCCGAGATCTTCGATGTCGGCTATGCGGTGGAGCTCGACTTGACCGTCGGTGCGCGGAAGTTCGCGACGAGCACGGTGGTCCGTTTCCAGGCTCGGTCCGGGGCTGCGTTCGTCTTCCTCGACTTCGCGGGGCAGGTCGAGTCGGTCGAGTGCAACGGCCGTGAGCTGGGGCCGGACGCGCACGAAGGGACGCGCGTGCGGCTGGCCGTGCGCCCCGGCGGGAACACGGTTCGCGTGGCCGGCTTCGCGGCGTATTCGCGAAGCGGTGAGGGGCTGCACCGGTTCCAGGATCCGCTCGACGGCCAGGTTTACGTGCACACCAAGTTCGAACCTTTCGCGGCGCACCAGGTGTACGCGTGCTTCGACCAGCCCGATCTGAAGGCGACGGTGGGCCTGACCGTCACCGCCGACGCCAGTTGGGTCGTGGTCGCCAACACCGATCCCGAAGAGCCACCGATACGCGCCGGCGAGCGGTCGACGTGGCGCTTCGGCCGCACGCCGCCGCTGCCGCCATACCTGGTGGCGTTCGCCGGTGGCCCGTTTCGCCGGTTGCGGTCCAGCCACGGCGAAGTGCCGCTGGCGCTGTACGCGCGCGGCTCGCTCTTCGAGGACCTGACGAGCGACGCGCCCGAACTCTTCGACGTGATCGGGCGCGGGCTCGACTTCTATTCCCGGTTGTTCGACCTGCCGTACCCGTTCACCAAGTACGACCACGTTTTCGCGCCCGAGTACGCGTTCGGCGGGATGGAACACCCGGGCTGCGTGACGCTCAACGAGCGGTTCGTGTTCCGGCACCGGGTCACTGCGGAAGCGCGGCGAAAACGGGCCGAGGTCCTGCTGCACGAGATGGCGCACATGTGGTTCGGCGACTACGTGACGATGCGCTGGTGGGACGACCTCTGGCTGAACGAGGCCTTCGCGACGACGATGGCGGTCGTCGCGCAGGCCGAAGCGACGCCGTACGGGGACGGCTGGACCGCCTTCGCCCACCACGCCCTGCCGGCGGCCCGGCACGCCGACCGGCTGCCCACCGCCCACGCGATCCGGGCGGAAACCGCCGACACCGACGCCGCACGGTCGAACCTCGGCCCGATCGTCTACCTGAGGGGCGCGGCGGTGCTCCACGACCTCGCTTCGCGCGTGGGCTGGGAAACTTTCGTCGGCGGCGTGCGGACCTTCCTGCGGACGCACGCGTGGGGCAACGCCCGTCTCGAGGATTTCGTGGCCGCGCTGGGGAAGGTGTCGAACGAGGACGTGGACCGGTGGGTCGACGAGTGGCTGCTGCGCCGCGGGGTCAACACGGTCGAGGTGGTCCACGGCAACG
Organism: Amycolatopsis sp. NPDC051373; assembly: GCF_040689465.1. Lineage (NCBI taxonomy): Bacteria > Bacillati > Actinomycetota > Actinomycetes > Pseudonocardiales > Pseudonocardiaceae > Amycolatopsis > Amycolatopsis sp. NPDC051373. Next base: position 4,843 of record NZ_JBFBAE010000053.1, read on the forward strand.
TGGTCCAGCTTCCCGAGGTTCGGTCCCGGCACTTGACGCTGCGGGTCGCCGCGTTCGACGAATGCGAGGGCGAGCTGGTGTGGCGGCACCGCGCACACGTGTCCCTCGGTCACCGCGAGGGTGCCCCTGCCGTCGCTGGGTTCGCCGACCTGCTCGTGCCCAACGACGACGCGGTGGCCCACGTCAAGGTCAGGCTGGACCCGCGGTCCCGGCGCACGGCCCTGCGAAGCCTGTCTACACTGGACGATCAACGGGCGCGAGCAGTCGTCTGGGGAGCGTTGTGGGACGACGTCCTCGACGCACGCTTGCCGGCACGCAGCTACGCGGCGGCCGTGCTCACTCACGGCGTCCGGGAGAGCGATATCGGCGTGCTGGAAGCGTTGCTGGAGCATGCGGTGCGGGCGGTCGAGCTCTACGGAGCCCCGCTCGACAGGGGCCGGCTGCTCGAAGCCGTGGCGCGCCGGGTGCGCGCGCAGCTGGCCGGCGCCGCGCTCGGCAGTGACCGCCGGCTGGTTCTCGCCCGGGCTCTCGTCGGTGTCGGCCAGGACCACGGTTTGCTGAGCGACCTCGTGCGCGGCCGGTCGCCGTGGCCGGACCTGGAAGTGGATCGCGATCTGCGGTGGCGGGCAGCGGTCCGCCTGGCCTCGACCGGAGGCGACGTCGACGGGCTGCTCCGCGTCGCACGGGAAACCGATCCGGGGGACGGCTGCCGCCGCAACGCCTTGACGGCAGAAGCCGCGCGTCCCACCCGGGCCGCCAAAGAAGAAGCCTGGACGCGGGTGGTTGACGAGGGTTTCTCGCTCGCGGAACGGAAAGCCGTCATGGCGGGGCTGCGGCAACCGGGCCAGGAGGTGCTGCTCACCCCGTACGCCGACCGGTACCTGCGCGCGTTGGAGAGCCGCGCCGACGAGCCCGAGTTCGCGCTGGCGTTCGCGCGGGCGCTGTACCCGCGGTTCACGACCGACGAGCACGCCGTGCTGGCCCGCACGGATCGCTTGCTGGAGAGCGGGTTGCTCCCCGAAAACGTGCGCAAGGTCGTCCGCGAGGAGCGGACCGAACTGGCCCTCATGCGGGCCGCCCGGGCGTGCGACGCGGCGAGCTGAGGCGGAACTGAGGTGGATGGCGCAAGGCCCCGGTGCTCTGTGCAGGCCGGAACCTTGCGCCAGCAGGAGTCCCGCCCGCGGGTGTCGGCCGACCGCCGCGACGGCGAGAAAGGGAATGAAACTGTTACCGTCCGGGAAAAAGCAGCTGCGACCCGAAACCCGGAACTTCGTCGCCGAACTATGGTCGCCGGGTGGAAATTGCGGCAAGTCTGGTCGAACGAATGGCCGTGAATCCAGGACGAACGGTGTCGGCGCTGCCACGAAGGGGAACACGAGCCCCTTGACTACCGGCCGTTCGGCGTGTTGAGATTGCCGAACGGGTGCAGTTCACGGCCTCTTTGCCGCCGCCCGATTACCCCGAACGCCCGTATGTGGCGCGGTGCACACCGTTCATGTCCGCACAGTGCGCGTTCGTGCTCAACAGATTGACCACGCAAACCGGGCGGGGCACGCTCATTGCACACCGGGAGCCGCCGGTGCAGCCGACAACTGCTTTTCGGCGGAGCGAGAGGTGGAAACGTGGTTCTTCCGTCAAAGATGCCTCAGCTCGCCGACCTCGACTTACTGCTGTCAGTGGAAAGTTATGGCAGCGTGGGAAAAGCCGCCCAAGCGCACAGTCTTTCCCAGCCGGCCGCGAGTATCCGGATCAGCGCGATGGAACGCCGTCTGGGTCTTCGGCTGCTCGAGCGTTCTCCTACGGGTTCAAAACTCACCGAGGACGGGGAAATGCTGGCGAAGTACGCCCGCAACGTGATGAGTGCCGCGCGGGAGTTGCTGGAGTTCGGATCCGGGGCTCCGTCTGCCGATGCCAAACGGCTGCGGGTCGCGGGCAGCCCGGCCGTCTCCGAGCACTTGATCCCTGAATGGCTGAACCGGTCCGGGTTCTCCTTCGGTGAGGCCCGGGTGGAGGTGCAGACCGGCAGCATCGACGAGCTCCGCCGGCTGATCCGGGCGGGCCACGTCGATCTCGCGTTCATCGATGGCTGGTGCCAGGCCGGAAGTCACGTGCAGAAGCAGTTCGGCGACGACATGGTCACCCGCTACATCTGTGACGACATGGTGGCCGTGGTGGTCGGCTCGAAGCACCCGTGGGCCAGGAGGACCCGCCCCCTGACGGTGCGGGAGCTGGCATCCGCGCCACTCGTCCTGCGCGAGCGCGGCTCGGGGCTGCGGGAGTTCACGGATGAACTGCTGGGAACTGCCCGCACCCCGCGCAGTTACGTCGAATTTCCCTCCAGCGCCGCGATCAAGCAAGCGGTCGCGACGAGTCAGCGGGTGACCGTGCTGAACATTTCGACCGTGCGGTCCGAACTCGCGGAAGGCCGGCTGCACCTGGTGGCAGTCGACCAGGAAATGCCGGCGAAACCCATCTACGCGGCGTGGAGTGAGGGCCGGGATCTCCCGGGGTACGCGCGGGAACTGGTGGAGATCGCAGCGTCGAAAGGCAGTCCGATGCCGGTTTTCGTGCCTGGGCAGAAAGTCAAAGGCAGTCGGCTCGCGGTCGCGAAAACCACCACGAAAACGTAATACGACGGTCAACGTCGGTCGAGTCGCAGGAGGAGCAAGGTAGATGTCAGCACTGAATAAAATCGCGCGCACGCTCGTCTCCAACAGGCGCGGTATTCTCGCTGCCGATGAGAGCATCGGGACGATGTCTTCTCGCCTGGAGAAGGTGGGGGTCGAGCCGACCGAGGAAAGCCGCCGGGTCTACCGTGAGTTGATCGTCACCACCCCCCGGCTCGCGGAATCGATCAGCGGCGTCATTCTCGCGGACGAGACGTTCCACCAGAAAGTGACCAACGGGCGCACGTTCCCGAAGTTCCTCGACGATCTCGGGATTCTGGCCGGGATCAAGGTCGACACCGGGGCGAAGCCGCTGGCGGGAGCCTCCGACGAGAAAATCACCGAAGGGCTCGACGGGCTGCGCGAACGTGTCGCGGACTACGTACGAGGCGGAGCGACGTTCGCCAAGTGGCGTGCGGTGATCACGATCGGCGAAAACGTGCCGTCGGAGCGAGCGGTGCACGCGAACGTGCACGCGTTGGCGCGGTACGCGGGCCTCTGCCAGGAAGGCGGCCTGGTGCCCATCGTGGAACCCGAGGTGCTGATGGACGGTTCCCACTCGTTGGCCCAGTGCCGGCAGGTGACGACGTCGGTGCTGGAGGTGTTGTTCGAGGAGCTCGACCTGATGCGGGTGCAACTCGACGGCATCGTCCTCAAGCCCAACATGGTCGTCGCCGGAGCCGGCAGCTCGGATCGGCCCTCGGTCGCCGACGTCGCCAAGGCCACAGTGGACACTCTGCGCGCGACGGTGCCGGCGTCCGTGCCGGGCATCGCCTTCCTTTCCGGTGGGCAAAGTCCGGAACTGGCGACCCAGCACCTCGGTGCGATGCAGAAGCTCGATCCGCTGCCCTGGGAGCTCACCTACTCCTTCGGCCGGGCGCTGGTCGGGCCGGCTCTGGAGGCGTGGCGGGGCGACGAGGGCAACCGGGCCGCCGCCCAGCAGGTGCTCTCCGACCGAGCCGTCGCGAACGCCGCCGCCCGCTGAGCGTTCGAGCCGGGGGGCCGTCCGCGGTGCCGGCGGCCGGCGCCTCCTTGAAGAGGGCGGCCGGATCGGGGCGGTGGTCTGCCGGTCCGGTCGCCCTCGGTTCGGTGTTACGACCGCACACACACTTTCACCGACGAGTTCGAGTGGATTGAGGTTCATGAAAACCAAGGAATGGGCCATCGGCGTGGACGGACTCGATCACGCCCTTGCGCTCGAACTCGTGCAGGTCACCGAAGCCGCCGCGCTCGCGGCCGGCCGGTGGGTCGGGCACGGTGACGAGATCAGCGGCAAGGCCGCCGCCATCGAGGCGATGCACAACGTGATCGGGTCGGTGCCGATGAGTGGGGTCGTGGTGCTCGGCGAGGACGGGAAGCGACTGATCAAGGGCGAAGCGGTCGGCTCCGGAGCCGGGCCGGCCTGCGACGTCGCGATCAACGCGGGTGACGGCGCGCTTTCCGTGGCCAGAGATGTGCCGAACGCGCTCGCGGCGGTCGCGGTGGCCGAGCGTGGTGCTCTTTTCGATCCGCCGCCGGATGTCGCCATGGAGAAGCTGGTCGTCGGGCCCGAGTGCGCCGGCGTCGTCGAACTCGACCGCTCGGTGGGCGAGAACCTGCGAGCGGTCGCCGCGGCCAAGGGCGGCCGGGTTTCGGACGTCGTCGTCGCCGTGCTCAACCGGCCCTGGCACCGGGAGCTCGTGCACGAGATCCGCGACGCGGGTGCGCGCGTGCACCTGATCGAGGGCGGCGAGATCGCGGGTGCGATCGCCGTGGCCCGTCCCGAGAGCCCGGTGGACGTGTTGCTGGGCACCGGGGGCGCCGCGGAGGGGGTCATCGCCGCGGCTGCCCTGTCCTGCCTCGGCGGGTCGGTGCAGGCGCGGTTGCGGTCGGACGACTCCGGCACCCGCCACGATGTTCTCCACACCGAGGACCTGGTCCGCGGCGAGCGCATTCTGTTCTGTGCCACCGGGGTGACCGGCAGCGAGGTGCTGCGCGGGGTGCAGCAGCACGCCGGCCGGACCACGACACAGTCCATTGTGCTGTGTTCGCGGCCGGAAACGGCGCGGATCGTCAAAACCCAACACCGATCCGCATGACCAGGGACACCACGACGTCCGTCCGGGTCGAGCCCCTCATCACGCGCTACCGCGGACTGATCTGCGATCTCGACGGCGTGGTCTACCGCGGTGCGGACGCGGTCCCTCGTGCGGTGGAGACCTTGAACCGGGTGACGGCGGACGGTGTCCCGGTCGTGTTCGCGACCAACAACGCGTCGCGCCCTCCCGAAGACGTGGGCAACCATCTGCGCGGGCTGGGGATCGCACCGCGGCGCTGGTCGGTGGTCAACAGTTCGCAGGCGGCCGCGGCGTACCTGGCCGAGCGGCTGGTGCCGGGTGCGCTGGTGTGCGCGGTGGGCGGTCCGGGCGTCGCCCAGGCACTCGCCGAAGCCGGCTTGACGCCGGTCCGCGTCGCGGATCTGAGCGGCAGGCCGGTCGAGGCCGTGGTTCAGGGGCTGGGATCCGACGTCACCTGGACCGAGCTCGCGGCGGTGGGCTACCTCGTCGGGGCCGGAGCCACCTGGGTGGCCACGAACGTCGACCTCACGCTGCCCACGCCCTACGGAGAAGCGCCCGGCAACGGCGCGCTGGTCGCCCTGGTGCAGACGGCGGTCGACGCGGCGCCCCACGTCGTCGGCAAGCCGCAGGCCGCCCTGTTCGACCTGTCCCGCTCCCGGCTCGGGACGGATCGGCCGGGCACCCTGATGTGCGGGGACCGGCTGGAGACCGACATCGAGGGCGCCAACTCGGCCGGCCTCGACTCGCTCTTCGTCCTGACCGGGGCCTCGCGGCTGCGGGACCTGGCCTTCGCCGAGCGAGCCGCGCGTCCGACGTATGTCGCCACCGATCTGAGCGGACTGCTCGCGCCCGCACTTCGGTTGTCCACCACCTCGCGCGAGGACCTCGTCGCCCTCGGGCCGGACGCTGTGCCCCGCATCCCGAACGGCGGTGACGAAGGCCAAGCGCTGCGGTCCGTCGTCGCCTCGGCGTGGGCCGCTCGCGACGCCGGCCGTGCGGTCTCCGACGACGACGGCCGGTGGGATGAGATCGAACGACAGCTCGGACTCCGTCGGCTGGATCAAGCCCGGTGACCTGGTCGCGGTGAAAGCGTTCGTGAGGGGCCGCGCCGGTTCTCCCCGGCGCGGCCCCTCACGTCATTGTCCTGGCAGCGCGGGCGGTTCACCGGTGCGCTCGTAGTCGGCCAGCAGGTCGATCCGGCGCTGGTGGCGGCCGCCCTCGAACTCGGTGCCGAGGAACGCGTCCGCGATGCGTTCGGCCTCCTCGACGGTGTGCATTCGGGCGCCGATGCCGGCCAGCTGTGCGTTGTTGTGCCGCCGGGCCAGCTTCGCCGTGTCCTCGTTCCAGGTCAGCGCGGCACGGGCGCCGGGCACCTTGTTCGCGGCGATCTGTTCCCCGTTTCCGGAACCGCCGATGACGAGACCGAGACTGCCTTCGTCGGCGACCACGCGCTGCGCCGCCTCGATGCAGAACGGCGGGTAGTCGTCATTCGCGTCATAGGTCGCGGGGCCGACGTCGATCACCTCGTGGCCGAGGTCGGTGAGCCTTTTGACGAAGTGGTTCTTGAGTTCGAGTCCGGCGTGATCGGAGCCAAGGTAGATTCGCACCTGAGCAGTCTAATTCCGGACTTGTGAATTGGTGCTTCGTTATTTGCCAGGCAGGCATTGGGATATTTGATGGGACGATTGACGTCCTCGTCCGCCGACTTGTACTCTGGTGCTGGAGTATGTCCGAGAACGGGCTTCGGCACAGCGGTCCGCCGGCGGGGCCAGGTGATGCCCGCCGCCGCGCGGTGCAGGTGTCCGTCCAGCTGCTGTGGGGCCACGTTCTCGCAGGTCGTAGCGGTGTTTGGCGGGGCTGCCGGGTGTCGTGCCGCGGGCCGTCGGTGAGCGTGCCTCCTCCACTCGTCGGCCTCAGGATGCCGTTCGACACCGGTTCCCGACCACTGGTTCAAGGTCGGTTGCGACACCTACGTTAAATCCAAGATGCTGTTTCATGACCGCGAAATTTCGCGACGTTGTTCGCGAAATTGCGCGGATCACGGATGTCCGGTTTTGGCTCAGTCGCCGGGCGCAGCCAACAGCTGAGGAGGAAAACATGCAGTGGGAAACTCCGGAGTACACGGTCGTCGAGGTGTGCGCTGAGGCCACCGGCTACTTCTACCGGGCCTGACAGCCGGGCTCCACGGCCCGTGTCGCTTGATTTCTCGTAGCCGCGGCGGAGGGCTGAAATCCGCGGCCAGGCTACCTCTGTGTTGACGCAAGGCCCCGGAGCGAGTGAATCCATCGCGCCGGGGCCTTGCGGCACCCGTCGGAAATCAGCGATCCCCCCTGCCGAGAACGGGCAGATATTCACAGTCTCCCTCCCCGGTGAACCCTGGTTGATCTGTTGAGGTGGTTCAGGTGTCTCTTGAATTTCTTCCGCTGATAGCGCTCGCCTTCGGCCTCAGTCTCGACAATTTCCGCTCGTCGATCGCTATCGGAACCATTCCTTTCGGTTGGCGTCGCGCCGTGCAGGTCGCCATCGTCTTCGGAGTGTGGGACGCCGTGAGTCCGCTGCTGGGCGGGCTCATCGGGCACTTCCTGGGTGACTTCCTCGGAGACTGGGCGGACTACGTCGGGGCGGCCGCGCTCGGGTTGTACGGCGTCTACTTCATCGTCGGAGCGATCCGGAACCCGGAGCCGGCAGAGGAAGACCTGGACCACCCGTGGGTGACGCTCTTCGGCATGCCACTTTCGCTGAGCATCGACAATTTCGTCGCGGGCGCTGGTCTGGGGATCGCCGGGTTCTCCCTCATCGTCCCCATGGTGGCCTTCGGTGTCATGACGATGATCATGTCGTTCGTCGGACTCTTCGTCGGGCGGATGGCCGCCAGGGTCATCCGGGTTCGCGCCGACTTGCTCTGCGGCATCTCGTTGCTGGGCGCGGCGATCCTGTTGCCGCTCGTCTTCGACTGATCGGCGCGGCCGGGGAGGACACCGATGCCCGAGAATCCCGACACCCACGTCTACCGCACGTACGACCGGGTCCTGGAGGAGTCGCGGCCGGCTCGGCAGCGCAACCACCCCACGGCGAGCGGCAACCCCAACGACTGGTGGCCGCACCGGATCGACCTGAAGACGTTGCACCGCAACGTTCCCGCCGACAGTCCGCTGGACGCGGACTTCGACTACGCCGAGCAGTTCAAGACGGTGGATCTCGACGAGCTGGCGCGTGACGTCGACGAGGTGCTCACGACCTCGCAGGACTGGTGGCCTGCCGACTTCGGGCACTACGGCCCGCTCGTGCTGCGCATGGCCTGGCACGCCGCGGGAACCTACCGCGTCAGCGACGGCCGCGGCGGTGCGAGCGCCGGGATGCAGCGCTTCGCCCCCCTGAACAGTTGGCCGGACAACCGCAACCTGGACAAGCCCCGCCGGTTGTTGTGGCCGGTCAAGAAGAAGTACGGGCGGAGGATCTCCTGGGCGGACCTGATGGTCTTCGCCGGCAACCGGGCGCTGGAGTCGATGGGGTTCAAGACCTTCGGCTTCGGCGGTGGCCGCACCGAGGTGTGGGAGCCCGACGAGACGTACTGGGGGCCGGAACGCAAGTGGCTGGCCGACGACCGGCACAGCGGCCGCCGCGACCTCGACGAACCGCTGGCGGCCAGCGACATGGGCCTGATCTACGTCGACCCGCAGGGCCCCGCCACCAACCCCGATCCCGTGCTCGCGGCCCGCGACATCCGCCAGACGTTCCGGCGGATGGGCCTCAACGACGAGGAGACGGTGGCGCTGATCGCCGGCGGCCACACCTTCGGCAAGACCCACGGGCTGCTTGACCCGGCCGTGCACCTCGGCCCCGACCCGGAGGCCGCGCCGCTCACGGCGATGGGCCTGGGCTGGGCGAACGAGCACGGCACCGGCAAAGGTCCGGACGCCACGACCAGCGGGCTGGAGGGGATGTGGACCCGCACGCCCGTGACTTGGGACCACACCTTCTTCGAGACCCTGTTCGAGTACAAGTGGGACGTCGAGCTCAGCCCGGCCGGCCTGTGGCAGTGGATCCCGAGCGGTGGCGGGGGCGAGGGCACGATCCCTGACCCGTACGACCCGGACGAGAAGCACCACCCGGTCATGCTCACCACGGACCTGTCGCTGCAGGAGGACAAGGTCTACGAGCAGATCTCCCGGCGGTTCCTGGAGCACCCGGAGGAATTCGAAGACGCGTTCGCGCGGGCCTGGTTCAAGTTGACGCACCTCGACATGGGCCCGATCCAGCGGTACCTCGGGGCGCTCGTCCCGGCCGAACGGTTGATCTGGCAGGACCCGGTGCCCGAGCTGGATCACGAGCTGGTGGACGCCGCCGACGTCGAGGCACTCAAGCGTGAGCTCCTCGACTCCGGCCTGACGATCGCGCAGCTCGTCTCCACGGCGTGGGCCTCGGCGTCGACCTACCGCGACAGTGACAAGCGCGGTGGGGCCAACGGGGCGCGGCTCCGGCTCGAGCCGCAGCGCGGCTGGGCGGTCAACGAACCCGAGCAGCTGGCCGACGTCCTGTCCGCGCTGGAGGCGATCCAGGAGCGGTTCAACGCCGCCCAGCCGTCGGGCAAGCGGATCTCCCTGGCCGACCTGATCGTGCTCGGCGGGTGCGCCGCGGTGGAACACGCCGCCGCGGCCGGCGGTCACGTCGTCGAGGTGCCGTTCCGGCCCGGGCGCACCGACGCGACCCAGGAGTGGACCGACGTCGAGTGGTTCGCCGCGCTGGAACCCCAGGCCGACGGCTTCCGCAACTACCTTGGCGACGGCTTCTGGATGTCGCCGGAGCACCTGCTGGTGGACCGGGCGAACCTGCTGACCTTGACCGCGCCCGAGCTGACCGTGCTGGTCGGCGGGTTGCGCGTGCTCGGAGCCAACCACCGGCGGTCCCCGCTGGGTGCGTTGACCTCGGCGCCCGGGACGTTGACCAACGACTTCTTCGTCAACCTGCTGGACCTGGGGACGGAGTGGGCGCCGAGGCGGAACGCGGACATCTGGACGGTGGTCTACGAGGGCCGCAACCGGGACACCGGCGAGGTGAAGTGGATCGCGAGCCGGGTCGACCTCATCTTCGGGTCGAACTCCGAACTGCGGGCGCTCTCGGAGGTCTACGCGAGCGACGACGCCGGCGGGAAGTTCGTGCGTGACTTCGTGTCCGCGTGGGTGAAGGTCATGGAACTGGACCGGTTCGACCTGCGCTGACCACGACGCCGGGGCCCTTCAGCCTCGGTATTTGTGCACGTCGCAAACGCAGTACATGAGCCGGCAGGTGAAGCACGCCGGCCGGTCGACACACGCGATGCAGGTCCCGCAGTGCACCGGCTCGGTGTGCCGCGCGAGATCGCCGGACTCGTAGGAATCCCCGCAGTTGAAGCACGGCAGACGCTCGATTTCCTCGTCCTGGCGGGGCGTCGTCGACTGGCTCATCGGATCGCCTTTCGTTTCCGTCGCTGTCTTCCCATGACCGAGGTGCGTCGCTTTTCCGGCAACGCAAAGGCACCCGTCCGGTGATCGAGAAGCCTCGATCACCGGACGGGTGGAAGGGGGACCGTCGGGAAGTCACCCCGGGTCTCGCATCAGCGGTGCTTGCCGATTACAGGGAGAACGTGATCAGCGCGGCACCATGACCCTGGCCGGACATGCCGGGGACGATGCCTTCGAGCCAGCCACCCCAGCCGACCGGCACCGAGATGTACTGCTTGCCATCCAGGGACCAGGTCGACGGGCTGCTGTGGTGCCCGCTGCCGCACTGGAAGCTCCAGAGCTTCTCGCCGGTCTCGGCGTGCAGCGCCATGAATTCGCCCGCCGGCGTGCCGGCGAACACGAGGTTGCCCTCGGTGCTCAGGGTCGAGGCGCACATCGGGAAGGGGAGCCGGTAGCGCCACTTCTCTTCACCGTGGGAGTCGAACGCGCTGACCGAGCCGGCCATGTTGTCGACGTCGACCTCGACGGCGGCACCCCAGTAGGGCATGCCTTCCTTGAACTCGCGACGACGGCGGGTGGCCGTGGCGCCCACGTCGGCGACCGGAACGTAGAACAGGTCGTGGTTCGGGTTGTACGAGGCGTGCGTCCACTCCTTGGCGCCGGCGGGGCCGGGGTAGAAGTGGCAGGGCTCGCCTTCCTTGTCCGGGTACTTGCGCGGGGTCACCTTGCCGTCCCGGGTGATCACGCCCCAGTCGATGCGGTCGACGAACGGGGTGACGTGCTGCAGCTCGCCGTTGGTGCGGTCGAGCACGAACATGTACCCGTTCTTGTCGAAGTGGGCCAGCAGCTTCTTGCCGTCCCGCTCGAACAGGGTCATCTCCATCGTGGAGTCGTAGTCCCACAGGTCGTGCGGCGTGAACTGGTAGTGCCACTTGATCTCGCCCGTGTCGACGTCCAGCGCCACCACGCTGTCGGTATAGAGGTTGTCGCCCTCGCGGACCTCGCCGTCGAAGTCGGGAGCCGGGTTGCCGGTGCCCGCGTAGTAGAGGTTCAGCTCCGGGTCGAACGTTCCGGTGACCCAGTGGTTCGCACCACCGCGCTGCCAGGCCTCGCCGTCGGCGGGCCAGGTCTCGGAGCCTGGCTCACCCGGCTTCGGCACGGTGTAGGTGCGCCAGCGGCGCTCGCCGGTCTCCAGGTCCCAGCAGTCGATGTGACCGCGGACGCCGTACTCGCCACCGGCGGAACCCGTGATGAGCGTGTCCTTGATGACCAGCGGAGCGATGGAAGCGCTCTCTCCGGCGCGCACGTCGCCGATGGTCTTCTGCCAGACTTTCCGTCCGGTGGTGGCGTCGAGCGCCACCAGCTGGGCGTTCTGGGTCACCATGTAGACCTTGCCGTTGGCCACCGCGCAGCCGCGGTTGACGTTGGCGCAGCACAGGGTCACGTCGATCGGGATCGCGTGCTTGTAGCGCCACAGCTGCTCGCCGGTCCTGGCATCGAGCGCCCAGAGCCAGCCGTCCCAGCCGGTGACGAACATGACGCCGTCGATCATCAGCGGGCTGGCCTCGAAGGCGTAGGTCGACGTCGAGGCGATCATGCCCGTCGCGCTCGCCTGGTGGATCCAGGCGACCTTGAGGTTCTTGACGGTGTCGACGTTGATCTGGTCGAGCAGGCTGTGCCGCTGGCCGTCGTAGGCGCCGTAGTACGTGATCCAGTTGTGGGATTCGTTGCGCGCGTCGAGGATGCGCTCGTAGTTGACGCCGCGCGTCACGTCCGGCGCGCTGTGCGGCAGGTTGGACAGCTTGTTGTGGTTGAACGCCTTGCCGGCGTCGATGTATTCGAGGGTCATGGTGGGTCCTGCCTTTCTACGGCCGGGGCTGGGCGGGTCGGTCGAGCTTGGCTTCCGGCGGAACCTCACCGGACACGACGATGGCGCCCTGCAGGCCGCGACCCTCGTCGTTGCCGGCCGGCGAGCCGTACCAGTAGCAGCCCGGACCGTCCAGCTCGAGCGTCGCGCTGCCCTTCGAGTGGTTCAGCAGGCCGATGAACTGCCGGTCGCCGTTGCTGGGCAGCAGGCAGGCGTGGGTGTTCTTGTCGTCGTTGATGATCGTCAGCTCGAGGATGCCGGCGTGCGGCATGATCAGCACACCCGGCTCCCACGTCATCGCGTCCTCCGGGATCCGGATGGTCCCTTCCATCGTCCCGTCGGGACGCTCGGTCGCCTTGGCGATCGTGCCGGTACCGAGCACGGCACCGATGGTTGCCTTGTTCTGTCCGCTGAGCTCGGCCAAGAGATCTTCACGATCCTGGGTAGCCGTCATCGGACTTCACCTCCTCGTCAACAAAAATGAAACTTCTGACAGATTTCGCGGAACGCTTCACGCACGCGAAAGCGTCGCCTCGTCGGCGACTGGATCGCGTGATTTCTCAAGTGCCACACCACAATGGGGCTCAGCGCGGCGGTCACAGGTGGTTGGCCGGGCCTGATTTCCGATTCGGCTCGATCGTTGATTTCCTATCCTGCAACGAGATAGAACTCTACCGCCGCGCAAGGGGTTCCGATATGCGTCACCACAGATCGGCCAGACCCCGCCGTTCTCCGGACGAGAGGTACCGTTCGTGCACCGTGGCAACGGTGTTCTGCGGCAACGGGAAACCTCGTCGAGCCGATGGCGGGGGCCATCAGATCTCCAGCGCCCGGCGCACCGCGGGGGTGTTGCGCCGGGAAACCGGCACCATCGTTTTCGCCTGGTCGTCCATGACGAGGAACAGCTCGCCCTTGTACCGGCGCTCGACTTCCCTGATGCGACTGAGGTTCACCACGTACTGGCGGTGCACGCGCAGGAAACCGGAATCGCCCAGCTCGGTCTCGAGCTTGTCGAGGCCCGGCGAGGCGGATCGCAACCGTCCCTGGTCTGTGGACAGCCACACGTCACTGCCGTCCGATTGCGCGAACGAGACCTCGGGCAGCCGCAGCAGGACCATGCGGTTCTCGCGCGTCGCGACCATTCGGTGTGGCTGCGCGTGGAGCGGGTTGTCCCCGCCGGCCCGAGGCAACGGATCACCTTCGGACACCCCGAACGAGACCAGGGTGCCGACCAGGTGGCCGGACAGGAACACCGGCCGGATGCTGATCGAAGTCGGTTCGCTGGAGAGCCGGGTGAAGATCTGGGTCGAACCGGTCCAGTCACGGTTGCGGGCCGCCTGCTTGGCGGCGTACCGGGTGGCCCGGATGAACTCCGGCAGCTCCGGTTTCCACCGCACCGCGGGATCGGGCGCCGGCGTGGAGCCCGGGATGCCGAGGAGTACGCCCGCCGTGTCATCGGCGAGCACCACCCGGCCCGCGGGATCCACGGCCGCGAGCGCGGTGCTGGGGCGTGACCTGGCGTGGTTGAAGGCGGCCATCAGTTCGGCACCGTCATCCTGGGCGCGCTGGCGCAGGATGCGCTGCGTCATCGTGGCGACATTGCCGAGCCAGGTACCCGTCGCAGCTGGAGGCTCGCTGCGCCAGCACGAGATGTTGAGGACCGCGACCGGTTCCCTGGTCACGACGTCGCGGACCGCCACACCCGCGCAGGTCCAGTCGTGGAAAGCCTGGCACCAGTGCTCCGCGCCGCGGATCAGCACGGGGGTGTAGGACATCAGCGCGGTGCCCATGCCGTTCGTGCCGGTGGCGCCCTCGGCCCAGCAGAACCACGGCGCCAGGTTGGCATCGGCGGCCACGCTGCGGGTCGCCTGGTCGCCCCACTGGGCCAGGACGCGGCCGGAGGCGTCGGTAATGGTCACGATGCCGCCGATACTGCCGACCTCGCGGGCCAGCGAGGCGGCGCGGAAGCCGAGCTCGGCGATCACGACGTCGTGCTCCAGCGCGTGGTCGACCTCGGCGACGGCGACGGGGGCTTCGGTGAGGAACGGGTCGACCTGGTACTGGTCCCGGCACCGCTGCCAGGAAATCGCTATCTCGGGCCGCACACCACGCAGGTCGTCCTCGCCCTTCACGAACCGCTCCCACGCTCCGTGCACCGTGGCGTCTCCGCAGCTGCGAGAGGTCGGGTCGAGCCGGCGTACCTGTGTCATCTGAGACCGCCTTTGGTCTGGTGCCACCCCGGACGGCACTCCAGCGCTGGGGTGCCGATGACCGCTCGGGTGCTACCTGACCGTGTCGGGCCGCACCGCGTCGCTTCGCCGCCGTCGCAAGCTAAACTCTCCGCTGATTAGAGGGCAAGCAGACTGTGCTGACTGTGGGCGGATGACCAACGAACGGTCGCGCGGCGGCGATTATCGGTTGTCATCCGCCCATCAACGGTCACCCGGCATCGGCTTCGATGATCGTCGTTCCGTATTTGGAACAAGATCATTTGTGGTCTACTGCCGTCTGGTGAACGGCGTCTTTTGTTGTGGCTTTCCACAAACGCCCTCGACGAGGCCGCCGGAGGCAAGGATTTCCGTGCTGACCAGGGTGAACCACGGGGACCGGCCCGGCTGACTCCGCCAAATGATGTTGTGCCACAAGGTGTTTTCCTGTTGCCGGCGCCGCCCGTTTTGGTGGTTGTTCCGCCGGGTTGCGGAGTTGATCCGGCGGCGCCGAGCTGGTCGTGTTATGTCTACAGCTAAGTGGCTGAACGACGCGAAGCTGTCTTGAAATGATTGCGCCATCGAGTTAGTTTGTAACCTCCGTCACTGCCCGGTGGTCCCCTCTGACCCCGGCGTGCCTGGCGACAAGGAGGTCGCGATGACCGGGAGAGTGCCGCCGCTGGCGATCGCGCCGAGCAGGCCGAGCGGACGTGATCACGTGCCGGGTGGCTCTCTGGTGACCACCTCGTCGAGAGAAGTGGCTCGCGCCTGGGAAAGTTTTGCCGGGGGCGAAGACATCGAAACGGGCGTACGGCCCGAGATCCTCGCTTCCTGGTACCGCTGCCGCGATCGGTACGAGGTGGACCGGAGGTTGGACGTCGCTCCGGGAGCGCTGGGCGACGATTCCCCGCGAATCGACAACGGCGTCATCTTCACCGCGCTCGGCGGTCTCGGTGCGCTGGCCGGTCAGGAAGTGGAACAGGACGGCGCCGTCGTCACCGTCACCGACGGGGACGGGCGAGTCCTGGGGGCCTGGGGTGATCCTTCCGCGCAGCGGCGAGCCGAGTTGCACAACCTCGCTCCGTGGTCGTCGTGGTCGGAGGAGTGCACCGGCACGAACGGGATGGGGACCTCGCTCGAGGTGTCCGGCCCGGTCACGGTGACCGGGCCGGAGCACTGGTGCGAAGCCTTCCACCAGTGGGCCTGCGCGGGCATTTCCATCCGTGACGTGGTGACCGGCGCGCCGGTCGCGTCGATCAACATCTCGCGGTGGAACGCTTCGCTGTCCAAGCTCGTGCCTGCGTGGCTGACGAAAGCCGTCTCGTGCGTCGAACAGGAGATTTACCGGCGCGCCGTCTACGAGGCGGACAAGGTGATCTCCGAGTTCAACAAGAAGTGTGCCCAGGCCAGTGGTCCGTTCATGGCGATGGACCGGGGTGGAAACGTGATCACCGCGAACGAGGCCGCCGTCGCGTTGCTCGGGTTGGCCGGCGAAACCCCCATCGTCGCCGGGGCGATCGAGCCGGCGCAACGCTGGATGCCGGATATTTCGGGGCTTCCCGAGGTGGTGCGGTGGGCCAAGGACCGGGCACAGGGCCGTACACAATGGAGCGGCTACGCGTACCTGCCGGTGAGCCCGGGGGAGGAAGCGACTCCGGTGACCATGCGGCCCGTTGTCGACTCGAACCACGTGGTGGGCATGCTGTGCGTGTTCGGCGTGCAAGAGGGCGAGCCGTACGAGAGCACTTCGGAATCGGACGTCGGCCCGCTGCCCCGGCGCGTGATCGGGATGCGCAACGACCGCCTGGTTCTGCTTGCCCCGTCGGAGATCCGCTACGCCGAGGCCGACCGGAACATCGTCTGGCTGGTCACGGAACGGGGGAGGATCCAGGCCGCGACCCGTGGCCTGGAAAATGTCGAGCGGTTGCTGACGCCCTACGGGTTCAGCCGGGTGCACCGGCGTTTCCTGGTCAACCTGCGCCGGGTGGCGGAGCTGGAGCGGGGAATCAAGGGCGAGCTCTTCCTGATCATGGATTCCCGCTCGCACGAGTTCGTTCCCGTGTCGCGGCGCCACGCGCCGGAGCTGCGGCGGTTGCTCGGCGTCTGACCGAAACCGGCCCGCGCCAAGGGAATCACCGCTGGGTGCGGGCGGAGAGGGCCTGTGCCTGGCGGCGCAGGCCCTCCACGGCGTGCGCCGGATCGTCGGCGGCGTAGACGGCCGAGCCGGCCACGAAGCAGTCGACGCCGGCCTCGGCCGCCTGTTCGATCGTGTCGGTGTTGATGCCGCCGTCGATCTCCACGACCAGGTTCAGGTGGCCGGTGTCGACCATCCTGCGCGCCTTGCGGACCTTGTCGAGCACGTCGGCGATGAACATCTGGCCGCCGAACCCGGGCTCCACGGACATCACCAGCAGGGTGTCGTAGTGCTTGAGCACGTCGACGTAGGGCTCCAGGGGTGTGTTCGGCTTGATCGCCAGCCCCGCCTTCGAACCCGCGGCGCGCAGGTCCTTCGCGAGCTTGACCGGATCGTCGGCGGCCTCGACGTGCACGGTCACGTTGTAGGAACCCGCTTCCGCGTAACCGATCGCCCAGTGATCCGGGTTCTCGATCATCAGGTGGCAGTCCAGCGGTAGGTCCGTGGTGGCCAGCAGCGACCGCACGACCGGCAGGCCCAGGGTCAGGTTCGGCACGAAGTGCGCGTCCATCACGTCCACGTGCAGCCAATCCGCTCCGCGGCCTGGTTTTCCTTGCACGGCAGCCACTTCGTCGGCGAGCCGGGCGAAGTCGGCGGAGAGGATGGACGGCGCGATCAAGGGCTGGTTCGACACGCCCTCAAGCGTAAAGCAGCG
>NZ_JBFBAE010000054.1:0-18725 GCF_040689465.1 Amycolatopsis sp. NPDC051373
CCGCGCGGCCGACCCCGGCGATGGCCGGGTTCGCGCGGCGGATCGCGGCGGCAGAGGCGTACGTGGTCGTCACGCCCGAGTACAACCGCAGCTTCCCGGCGTCGCTCAAGCAGGCCATCGACTGCGCGTACGACGAGTGGCGGGCGAAACCGGTCGGGTTCGTCTCCTACGGCTACCGCGCCGCCGGCCGGTACGCGGTGGAGCAGCTTCGTGGGGTGTTCACCGAGCTGCACACGGCGACGTTGCGCGACGCGGTGTGCCTCGACCTGCTCGAAGCGCGCGTGGCTGACGGTGGTTTCCGCCCCGATCCGGAGCGCTACGCGCACGCCGTGACGACGTTGCTCGACGAGCTCGTCTGGTGGGGGCTCGCTCTGCGCGACGGGCGGCGGGCGCGGCCCTACTGCGCTTGAACCGACTGCGCGTGAATCGACTGGGTCTGACCGACTGTGGCCGAACAAGAACGGGGAAGGACAGACATGAGCAGCACGACCGCCGAGCCGGCGATCGAGACCGCCGGGCTCGTGAAGGTGTTCGGGGAGACCCGGGCGGTCGACGGCATCGATCTCGTGGTGCCCGCGGGCACCGTCTACGGCGTCCTCGGCCCCAACGGCGCGGGCAAGACCACCGCCGTGCGCATGCTGGCGACGCTGACCAGGCCCGACGGCGGTGAGGCGCGCGTGTTCGGCAAGGACGTGGTGCGCGAAGCCGACGCCGTGCGCAGCCGCGTGAGCCTCACCGGGCAGTACGCGTCGGTCGACGAGGACCTCACCGGTACCGAGAACCTCGTGATGCTCGCCCGGCTGCTCGGGCATCGCAAGCCCGCGGCCCGGTCGCGTGCGGCGCAGTTGCTGGAGGCGTTCGGGTTGACCGACGCGGCGGCGCGGCAGGTGAAGAACTATTCGGGTGGCATGCGGCGGCGGTTGGACATCGCGGCCAGCATTCTCAACACGCCGGACCTGTTGTTCCTCGACGAGCCGACGACAGGGCTGGACCCCCGCAGCCGCAACCAGGTGTGGGACATCGTGCGGGCGATCGTCGCGCAGGGGACGACGGTTTTGCTGACTACTCAGTACCTCGATGAGGCGGATCAGCTGGCGTCGCGGATCGCGGTGATCGACCACGGGAAGGTGATCGCGGAGGGGACGAAAGGGGAGTTGAAGGCTTCTGTCGGGGTCGGGGCCGTGCATTTGAGGTTGCGTGATGCCGGTCAGCGCGAGGCTGCAGCCGAAGTGCTGGGGCGGACGCTTGAAGCGATGGTGCAGTTGGAGCCGGATCCGGTGGCGTTGACGGCGCGGTTGTCGGCCGACGAGCACCTCGGCTCGGCCGATCGCGCCTCGCGGGCCCTCGCGGAGCTGGCGCGGGCCGGCATCACTGTTGACACGTTTTCGTTGGGTCAGCCGAGTCTTGATGAGGTGTTCTTGGCTCTGACTGATCGTCCGGCAAGTGAGGAGGTGGCGGTGTGACGACTGTACGCGAGGCTGATGTCGAGCTGGCGGCGCCGAACGTCGAGGATTTGGCTGCGTTGCTGGTGGCGGTCGAACGGCCGCCAAGGCCCAGCGCGCTGTCGACGTCGATTACGTTTGGCCGGCGCGCTGTGTTGAAGATCAAGCATGTGCCGGAGCAGTTGTTCGATGTCACGGCGTTTCCGATCATGATGACGTTGATGTTCACGTACCTGTTCGGTGGTGCTTTGGCGGGTTCTCCTTCGCAGTATTTGCAGTTCTTCCTGCCGGGGATTTTGGCGTCCAGTGTTGTGATGATCACGATGTACACGGGGCTGGCTGTCAATACGGATATCGAGAAGGGGGTGTTCGACCGGTTCAGGACGCTGCCGATTTGGCGTCCATCCGCGATGGTGGGGTATTTGCTGGGCGATGCGTTGCGGTATGTGATCGCGTCCGTGGTGATCATGGTGGTGGGGCTGATTCTGGGGTTCCGACCGCCAGGTGGTTTCGGGGGTGTGGTGGCCGGGGTTGTGCTGCTGCTGGTGTTTTCGTTCGGGTTGTCGTGGGTGTGGACGATGTTCGGGCTGCTGCTGAGGTCGGAGAAGTCGGTGATGGGGGTGAGCATGATGGTGATCATGCCCCTGACTTTTCTGTCCAACGTGTATGTGGATCCGTCGACGATGCCGGGATGGTTGCAGGTGTTCGTCGAGTTGAACCCGATTACGCAGCTGGTGAGCGGGGTTCGGTCGATGATGGCCGGGGCTTGGGACTTCGGGGCGATCATGTGGACGTTGATCGCGGCTGGAGTGCTGACGTTGGTGTTCGGGACGTGGACCATGCGGTTGTACAACAGGAAGTGAAGGTTGCTTTGGGTGCCTCGGTGTGCTGCGCACGCCATTGGCACCGGGAAGTGGTGGGCACCCCGATTTTTGATTGTCGCGACGGTAGAGATCGGCTTGTCAAGGCGGGAAAGAGTACCTTGACAAGCCGATCTCTACCGTGTTGTGGAAAAGAATCGGGGGGCCGGGAGGGGGAAGGGCGCGGGGAGGGGTTGGGGAGTTCGTGGGTTGTGTTGCCGGGTCGGGTGGGGTGGTGGCAAGAGAACGCCGGGCCGGCTGGGGCGGGGCGTGGTGTGCGGCTGACGGTTGAGGACAGGCAAGCGCGCGGCCGAATGAACCCGCGCCGAACCCGCGCGGCGCCTGTGTCGGGTGTGCGAGTCAGAGCCGCCATGGGGTGGGGGTGGGTGGGTGGTAGGAGCAGCTCGAGCCGGTGGTGATGGTGGCGTGGAGGTGGTCGGCGAGGGTGGGGTGGAGGTCGGCCAGTTTGCGGATGGCGTCGCGGATGCGGGCGGTGACGGCTTTGCGCGCGCGTTCGGATTCGTCGCCCAGGCGGCGGGTGCGGCCGGCGAGGCCAGAGGAGGTGCGCAGCTCGGTGAGGAGCGCGGCGCGTTCCGTGTCGAGGGTGGCGGCGCGGGTGTCGTCGCCGAGGGTGGTGGCGTGGTCGATGGCGGCGTCGAGTTCGGTGAGGCGGTGGCGGTAGGCGGCTTTGGCCGTGTCGTCGAGGATGGGGGTGCCGGTGAAGGTGGGGGCGACGTCGGCCTCGGGGGCGAGGAGGCGGACGGCGGGGACGTCGGTGCCGGGGCGGCCGAGGAGGAAGTGGAGGTCGCGCAGGCCTTTGGAGTCGGGGACGCGGGTTTCGTGGCCGGCGTAGCGGAGGCACCAGACGGCGTCGGTGCGGCGGAACTCGTTGAGGGGTAACGGTTCTGTCCGGGCCGAGCGGACGCGGGTGGGGATGTGGTGCATGCCCAGTGACGTGGCTTCCGCGGTGACGGTGTCGAAGAGTTCCGCCGCGCGGCGGGTGTCGCCCAGGTTCTGGTAGGCGGTGGCGAGGTGGCTGCGGGCTTCGATCGACCACGGGCGTGCGCGCAGGCGGTCGGCGGATCGGGCGGCGGACGTGAAGAGGTCGACGGCGAGGTCGTGGTCGCCGAGGGTCGCGGCGAGCAGACCGGTCCAAAGGTCGACGGGGCCGCTCAAATCGCAGCCGTACAAGGAAACCAGCCACTCGCCGGAGTACGGCGCGAGCTCGGCCAGGAGGCGTTCGGCGGCCGGGCGGTCGCCCAGCACGGCGGCGGCCTGGGCCTGGCAGCGCAGCCACAGGGGGGTGAACTCGCGGGAGTACGGGGCTTCGGCGGTGGCCTCGGCGAGCAGCTCGCGGGTGGCGGCGGCGTCGCCGGCGTGGGCGGCGGCGAGGGCGCGCAGGAGGCCCGGGTGGGAGTGCCCCGCGTCGCTCATGCGGGCGGGCAAATCGGCCAGCTCGGCGAAGCGACCTTGCAGCAGCAGGGCGCTCCAGCGCAACTGGTCGCCCATGAAGCCGAACTCGCGTTCGCTCAGGCCGAGGTGCGCGTCGAGCGCCTGCTGCAACGCGACGTCCGAGTCGGCGAAGCGGCCGTGCAGGGCGCAGATGACGCTGCGGTCGATTTTCGCGGCCAGTTCGGCTCCGCGCAGGCCACTGTTTTCCGTCAGGGCCTGGAACGAGCGGAATTGGTCGAGGTAGCGCGGGTCGCCCTGTTCGAGGAGTGCGACCCATTTCAGCGACGACGCGAAGTATTCGTTCTCGCGGTCGCCGGTGCGCCGGGCGACGGCTGCGAGTTCGTCCGTCAGCCGTTCGCGTTCGGCGCCGCTGCCGGGGCCCCAGATGGCGTCGTGGCGGGCCCACAGGGAGAACGCGAGCGCGTGGTCGTCTTCGTCGTCGCGGGCGAGCATGGCGGCGCGGGCCGTGAGCTCGAGCGTGACGCGGTCGAGGGACAGCTGTTCGGCCGGCGTGCCGGCGCACAGGCGGCGGTAGGCTTCCAGCAGGAGTCCGGACACGAGCTCGTGGCGTGCGCCGCCCGGGTCGACCCGGGCGAGGGTGAGACCAGCGCGCGCGAGCAGCTCCGCGTCGTCGAGTTCGCGCACGCTCGCGACGGCGCCTTCGAAGTGCGCCCAGGCCTCGTCCTTGTCGTCGACGCGCCAGAGCAGTGTGCCCAGTTCCAGCTGGACGACCGCACGCGTGCGCAAGGTCGGTGCGCGTTCCAGCGCGCGCCGCAGGTGGCCGATGGACTCCTCGATGGCGAGGCGCGCGCTGGCATCCCGGGCGGCCGCCAAGAGCAGCTCGACGGTGCGGGCCGGCTCGACGAGGGCGCCCGCCAAGTAGGCGTGCCGGGCGCGTTCGGCGGGACCGACCAGGTCGGAGTCGGCGACGGCCGCGTGCCGGCGGGCCGCCCCTTCGGCACCGAGGCCGGCGTAGCGCGATTCGCGGACCAGGTCGTGGGCGAACGCGAAGCGGCCTTCGCCGAGCGCGACCACGAGCCGCGTCGCGACGGCCTGGCCGAGCAGGTGGTCGACCTGCGGCACGGGTGCGCCGGCGACCGCGGCGAGCAGGTGCAGCGAGAACTCCCGGCCGAGCACGGCGGCGTCGCTCAGCAGGTCCGCCACCTGGGCCGGCAGCAGCGAAAGCCGCCGCTGCAACGCGTCGGCCACGCCCGGCGCGACGGCCGAGACGGGGCTGCCGCTGCGCCAGAGCCGCGCGGTCTGCTCGACGAAAAACGGGTTGCCGCCGGTGCGGCGGTGCACGTCGGCGGCCAGCTCGGCGCCGGGGTCCGTGCCCGCGGTGCGGCCCATCAGCTCGGCGACCTGCGCGGGGTCGAGTCCGGTGAGCGTGACCGTGGTGGCCTTCGCGACGAGCGGCAGCACGAGCTGGTGCAGCGGGTGGCCGGGCGCGTCGACCTCGACGTCCCGGTACGTGCCGATCAGCAGCAGCCGCTCGAACCACGTGTGGCGCGCCGCGAAGTCGAGCAGCCGCAGCGACGCGGGGTCGGCCCAGTGCAGGTCGTCGAGCACCACGACCACAGGCCGGTCGTGCGAGAGGGTGATGAGCGCGCTCGTGACGGCGTCGTGCAGGCGGAACGCGTCGCCTGGCTCGGGTGATTCGCCGAGCAGCGCCGACAGCGTCGCGGAATCCGCGGCAGCCCACTCGTGCGGCTCAGCGGCCCGGCGCAGCGCGCGCACGACCTGCACCCACGGCCAGTAACCGGGCGCGCTGCCCGATTCCCAGCACGTACCGGCCAGCACGAGCGCCCCGCGTTCGCGAGCCTCGTCGGCCAGGCCCGTGACGAGCGTGGTCTTGCCGATGCCGGCCTCGCCTGTGACCAGCACCAGGCCGCCGTGGCTCGCGGTCGCGCGCGCCAGCTCAGCGCGCAACACCGAGGCGGGGTGCTCCCGTCCGATGAGCGCCGCAGTCATGTCCGTTTCCTCCGGGTTCGTGAGCCGAGCGTCTCACGGCGCGGCGTCGTTCGTCGCGCCCATTCCGGGCGGGCTTCGGCGCCGACACGTTCACGCCGGGAGGAGAGCTCCTCTCCTCGGCCATCACCATTCTGGATGACGACACCGACAATCCGGTCGCGCCTGTGGGGGCGAGACGTCTGAACCTGCTTCGGACGACTGGTAGTGCCGAACCGGCGCGCGGCTCGGCCCGACCCTGACGATTTCGTGGCGAACCCGCTGCGCGACAGGCGAAAGCGGACTGGCTCACTCGCCGTCGTGGCGCTGCGCCGTGGCTCCGGCCTCCTGCGTTCGGAGGAGGCGAATACCCATGGTGGCGGTGTCGTCCGCGTGGCGCGCGTGGCAGGTTACAAGGCAGCTCCAACTCGCGAAACGGACAAATCGTCCCAAGCTGAGCAACTGGGGGAGCAGTCGTGCCGACGAACACGGCCACCGCCACCGGCGCCGACCGGGCCGCCGCGCTGCGGGCGGAAACGCGGCGGGCCCGGCGTGGCCGACATCCGCGCGGCACGACACGCCGATGGTGGAACCACCGCGTGGTCGACGCCGTTCGCGAGCGCGGCCGCACCCACCCGGCGCCCACCTACGTCACGGAAGGCGGTTCCTGATGGCGCTCGGCATCGACATCTACCGCAGGTTCCAGACCGTCACCAGCTGGCCTGCGGTCAAGCGGGCCGGCGTCACGTTCGTCTACGTCAAGCTCTCCGACGGTGGCGGTACCCCCGCCGGCGGCCGCGGCGACAACGAGGTGAACGGCGCCAGGTCCGTCGGCATCCCGGTCGGCGGCTACCACTTCGTCCAGGCGAGTCCCGGCGCCGCGGCGCAGGCCGACGTCCTCCTCGGCGAGGTGATCCGGCTCGGCGCCACCGGCTGCGTCCCGATGCTGGACCTGGAGGACAACCCGCCGGGTTCGGAGGTGCCGAACATCCCGGACAGCCAGAAATCCGCGTTCGGCAGGGCGTTCTGCCAACGGATCGACGCTCGTGGTTTCCGGCCCGGCGTGTACATGAACAACGCGCTAGCCACGCTGCTGCGCCCGGACAGCTGGGGCATCCCCGGTCTCGTGATCTGGATCGCCCGCTACGGCGCACGGCCCGCTGCCGCCGCCGGCCGCTACGACATCCACCAGTACAGCTCGTCCGGGACCATCCCGGGCATCTCGGCGGCCGGCGTCGATCTCGACGAGAGCTACACGACGGCGCACCTCGGCGCACTCAAGACCCCGGGAGAAGAGGAGGACGAGGACATGAGCAGTGACCGCGGAGAGGCGACGGAGCCGGGCGAGTGGGGCAAGCTCCACATCCCGGTGAACGGCGGCCGATACCTGCGGCTGGCGTCGAGCTACGACCAGCCGATCACCCTCGACGGCATCTCGCTCGTGGGGGACACCCCCGGTCTCGCGGGCCGGGACGTGGTCACCGTCCAGGCCGGCGGAAAGGTCGACGCGGACCGGCCGGGGCCGTGGGATCTCGCCGGGGCCAGCGGGGCCTACGCGAACAAGTCACACGTGGTCGTCCGCTACCAGTGCGCCGGCGCGGTGAAGGGCTGGGTGAACAACCGCGCCTGACTTCTTTTCGTGCGGGGCGCGTGAATTGTCACGTTCACCCGGAAGGGTCGGCCCGTCCGAAACACGCTCGGAGGCCCCGGCGACCTGAGAACGCCGGGGCTTTCCGCTGTCCGAAGGAGATCGCGGTGTCCACTGTGGATGGATCCGCGATCGCCGCGCGGACCTGGGCCGGTGCCGGCCGGGCCCCGCTCCCGCGTCGCTGGTCACGGCCGGGTCACGGCGCATGTCATGATCCCGAACCGCAGGTGACGGCTGTCTCCGCGCCGATCACCCGATCGGCGGCGTGAGGTAGTGTCGCTGGCATGGGGAGTCTCCGCTCGCGAATCCTCGCCTGGGCCGGCCGCCGGTACATCGCGAGGCAGCAGAAGCGAGGTTTCGACCTCGAGAAGATGGCGTTCCTTCCCGACTCCGCGCTGGAACCGCTTCGGCGCGTGGGGCTGGACCCCGTGCCGTCGCTGGGGCAGCGCCGGGCCGAGGAACCCATCAGCAAGCTCGACCTGCCGTTCGGCATGAACGCGTGGCTCGTGACCGGCTACGAGGAGTCCAAGGCCGTTCTCGGCAAAGTCTCGGAGTTCAGCAACGACTTCACGAACCTCGTCGGCAATGCGGGCGTGACCGAAGACCAGAACCCGGGCGGGCTGGGCTTCGCCGATCCGCCGGTGCACTCGCGGCTGCGCAAGCTGCTCACGCCTGAGTTCACCATGCGCCGGCTCAACCGCCTCACGCCGCGAATCGACGAGATCGTGAACGAACAGCTCGACGCGATGGCCGCCGCCGAGGGCCCCGTGGACCTGTGGGAGGCGTTCGCACTCCCGATCCCGTCGCTCACGATCTGCGAGCTGCTCGGGGTGTCCTATGAGGACCGCGCCGACTTCCAGCGCCTGAGCACCGCGCGCTTCGACCTGTTCGGCGGCGCGGGCGCGTCGCTGGGCGCGATCTCGGAGTCGCTGACCTACCTGCTCGACATCGTCAAGAAGCAGCGCGAAGAACCGGGCGACGGCCTGCTCGGCATGCTCATCAAGGAGCACGGCGACGAGATCGACGACCTCGAGCTCGCGGGCCTCGCCGACGGCGTGCTCACCGGCGGCCTCGAAACCACCGCCAGCATGCTCGCCCTCGGTGCCCTGGTGCTGCTCCGCGACCCCGCCGCGTTCGACGCGGTCCGCGGCGACGACGACTCCGTGCACCGGTTCGTGGAGGAGCTGCTG
The DNA here is from genome assembly GCF_040689465.1 of Amycolatopsis sp. NPDC051373. Taxonomy (NCBI): domain Bacteria; kingdom Bacillati; phylum Actinomycetota; class Actinomycetes; order Pseudonocardiales; family Pseudonocardiaceae; genus Amycolatopsis; species Amycolatopsis sp. NPDC051373. The sequence continues at coordinate 8,540 of NZ_JBFBAE010000054.1, forward strand.
CGCTACCTCACCGTGGTGCAGATGGCGTTCCCGCGCTTCGCCAAGGAAGACATCGACATCGCGGGCGTCCACATCGGCGAGGGCGACATCGTGCTGGTGTCCCTCTCCGTTGCCAACCGCGACGCCGGGCTGGGCACCGACATGGAGCGCTTCGACCCCAAACGCGACCCGTCTTCCCACCTGGCCTTCGGCTACGGCATCCACCGCTGCATCGGCGCGGAGCTCGCGCGCATGGAGCTGCGCACGGCCTACCCGGCCCTGGTGAAGCGGTTCCCAGACCTGCGGCTGGCCGTCGAGCCGGACGAGCTGGCGTTCCGCAAGGTCTCGATCGTCTACGGCCTCGACTCGCTGCCGGTGCTGGTCCGCTGACGCCGGGCTCACGCCGGATCGCCGCGGTCGATCTCCTCCGACTTCATGGCAGGGGAGCGGCGCCGCGGGCGTGGCGAGGCGGAGGCTCGGCGTACTTCGACGGAAAGTGGCTCCGGGCGGCACCTTTCCACCATCCCGGCTGACCGACAAGTGGCTCACGCGCGCGGTCTTGCCGGGGGCGCACGGCAGCGAGGGCTACTGACCTCCGCGGCGGCTGCTGCCTCCCTCGTTGGCGTCACCGGACCTCTCGCGGAGACTCGACGTCGTCGGGGGATCGTTCGCGGCAGTCCACGTCGCCGGGACAGTCCGCTCGCGCGCACCTCTTCCTTGCCCCGACTGACTAACGCACCCCTTTCGGCCGGAACTGGATGCTGATCCGCGGCCCCACTCCCTTGCCCGTTTTGGGGATCGCGTGTTCCCACGTGCGCTGGCAGGAACCGCCCATCACGATCAGGTCGCCGTGGCCCAGCGGGTAGCGGTGGGACTCCCCGCCGCCGCGGGGACGGAGGGCGAGGTGGCGCGCGGTGCCCACCGAGAGGATCGCGACCATCGTGTCTTCGGAGCTGCCGCGGCCGATGGTGTCGCCGTGCCAGGCGACGCTGTCGCGGCCGTCGCGGTAGTAACACAGGCCGGAGGTGCGGAAGGGCTCGCCGAGTTCGGCCGCGTAGTGCGCGGAGAGCGCGTCGCGCGCCGAGGTCAGCAATGGGTGCGGCAGCGGCTCGTCTTCGCGGTAGAAGCAGAGCAGGCGCGGCACGGCGACGACGCGGTCGTACATCTGCCGCTGCTCGGCGTGCCACGGGACGTCGGCGACCAGGCGCGTGAAAATCTCGTCGGACCCCGACAGCCAGCCCGGCAGCACGTCGACCCACGCGCCGCGGCCGAGGTCGGTGCGCCGGATCCCGTCGAGGGAACCCAGAGCAGCGCCTTCGAAGCCGGACCCGAAGAGCGATCCCTGAAGTGCGTGACTCATGCCCCCACCGTACACGATGATCGAACACCTGTTCGGGTGTCTGATTTTGAGACCGGCGGCGCCGCGGACCCGTCGTAGCGTCGAAGGTCGGTCCCGACCCGGAGGTGGCGATGAAGGCACTGGTGTACCACGGACCCGGAAACAAGGCGTGGGAAGACGTTCCCGACGCGACGATCCAAGAGGTGACCGACGTCGTGGTGAAGGTGGACACCACCACGATCTGCGGCACCGACCTCCACATCCTCCACGGCGACGTCGCCGCGGTCACCGATGGCCGCATCCTCGGCCACGAGGCCGTCGGCACGGTCACGGCGGTCGGCGACGCCGTCGGCAGCTTCAAAGTCGGCGACCGGGTGCTCGTACCGGCCGTCACGCGCTGCGGCCGGTGCGACTACTGCCAGCGCGGCATGCCCTCGCACTGCCGCACGGTCGGTGGCGTCGGCTGGATCTTCGGGCACCTCATCGACGGCACCCAGGCCGAGTACGTCCGCGTGCCCTTCGCCGACACCTCGCTCTACCACGTGCCCGCCGAGGTCACCGACGAGCAGGCCATCTTCCTCGCCGACTCCCTGCCCACCGGCTACGAGGTCGGCGTGCTCGCGGGCGAGGTGCGGCCGGGCGACACGGTCGCCGTCGTCGGCTCCGGCGCGGTCGGCCTCGCCGCGATCCTGACCACGGGCCTGTGGGGCGCGTCGAAGGTGATCGCCATCGACGCCAACAAGTTCCGCCTCGAGAAGGCCCTCGAGTTCGGCGCGACGGACACGGTCGCCGCCGGGCCCGACACCGTCGCGGAGGTGCTCGCGCACACCGACGGGCTCGGTGTCGACGTCGCCATCGAAGCCGTCGGCTACCCCGAGACCCTGCAGACCGCCGCCGCGCTCGTGCGGCCCGGCGGGCACGTCGCGAACATCGGCGTGCACGGCGTCGGCGTGGAACTCCCCATGCAGGACCTGTGGATCCGCAACATCACGCTCACCATGGGGCTCGTCGACACCGTGTCGATCCCGACGCTGCTGAAGATGGTCGCGAGCGGCCGCATCCCCGCGGAGAAGATGGGCACGCACACGTTCACCTTCGACCAGCTTGACCAGGCCTACGACGTGTTCGGCAACGCCGCCGACCACCAGGCGCTGAAGGTGATCATCCAGCCGGCGTAGGCGGATCGGCCGGCTTCGGGTGCGCGGTGACCACCAGTCGGTGCGTCCGCGCACCCGGAGCCGATTCGTCGTGGTAGCGCGAGACGAGCCCGGCCACGAGCGTGGTCAGCTCGTCGGTGAACGCCGCCCGCTCGCGCGCCGAGCCGAACGCGATTTCCGTGTCCAGTGCCAAAGTCGGCAGCGGTTTGCCGGCGCGCGCCGCACGGCGCACGAGACCGGCGACCTCGCGCACGGTCCGGCCGGCGACCGCCAGCAGGTAAGCCGACGACAGCTGGTCGGGCTCCATCGCCGACGTGCCGGCGTCGCCGAGCGCGGCGGGGGAGACCTGGTACGACGCGGCCGTTGCGGCGAAGAGGCGTTCGGTCAGCCCGCCCCACTGGCGCTCGCCCGCGGGCTCGACGAGGCCGTGGGATTCCAGCGCGCGCAGGTGGTAGTTCACCTTCTGGCGCGTGAGCCCGACGCGCGCGGCCAGCGACGCCGCCGACGCGGGTTCGGCCAGCGCCGCCAGCAGGCGCGCGCGGACCGGGTCCAGCGCGGCCGCCGCGGCGGCCGGATCCTCGATCACCTCGACGTCCCGCACGGTCCGAGCCAAGCATTGACAAACAAAGCTGTCAAGAGTCGCGAATCCGGCTCTTGTCTGTTTTCGTCCGTGCTCGTACAGTGATCATCCAGGTTCGACGCAGTGGTCTGGACCTGTCCCACTACCGCCGCCCTGAGTTGTACGGAGGTTGGCAAGTGAGAGGAAGACTACGCCTCGGCGGGGTGCTCGCGGGGGTCGTGTGCGGGCTCGCGGTGGTGGCTCCGGTGGCCAGCGCGCAGGTCGGCACCGGTCCGTGGAAGTCGTGGTCGCCGGGGTTCTCCGAGCAGGAGCGCGGGTGCGGGCAGATCAACGGGCTCACGTTCCAGCTCACCTGCTCCACGGGCAGCGGTGATCAGCGCGCCGAGCGCCGCTACGACACCTACACCGGCGGCACGCACCAGTTCGAGGGTTCCTTCAAGGTCACCAGCATGAGCGGCACGCGCATCAGCGTGAAGCAGACCTTCCGCGACGGGTCGAACGCCGGACCGTACTTCCTGTTGGCGGTGGAAAAGGGCGGCCGGATGTACGCGGTGGAGGGCGGTCAGACGCTCGCCGGCGACGCCACCGTGGGTACTTCCGTGCGAGTCAACACCATCAACCAGGTGGGCAGCACGCACAAGGTGTACATCAACGGTTCGCTCAAGCAGACCATCGACAGCCCGAGCGGTAGTTATTACGACAAGTTCGGTTCGTATCGCACCAGCAGTGGCGCGGGACCGATCACCGTGCAGTGGAGCGGTGTGAAGTTCTGGACGAAGTGAGTTTCGTGCGGCGTCCTCGGCCTCAGCTCGCCGGGGGCGCCGCCCACTCGTCAGGTGAGTCCCACGCCGTCAAGCGCAGGGAACTCGTGAACCGGCGGTGCTCGCCGCTCACGGGATCGTCGAACTCCAGCACCTTGGCCAGCAGCTGCAACGGTTTCGTGAAGTCGTCGAGCGGTTTTTCCGTCAGCACGGGGTAGAAGTCGTCGCCGAGGATCGGGATGCCGAGGCCGGACAGGTGCACGCGCAGCTGGTGTGTGCGGCCGGTGGCGGGCAGCAGGCGGTAGCGGCCGAGCCCGTCGCGGTGTTCGATCAGTTCCACGCGGGTCTCGGCGTTCACCGGCCCCTCGATCTCCTGTGCCGCAAGCACTCCGCGTTCCTTGACGATGTGACTGCGGACCGTGCGCGGCAGCTCCAGTGAAGGATCGTACGGTGCGATCGCTTCGTATTCTTTCTTCACGCGTCGGTCGCGGAACATCGTTTGGTACTTTCCGCGCACTTCCGGTGTGATCACGAACATCACGAGCCCGGCGGTCACGCGGTCGAGCCGGTGCGCGGGCGACAACGCCGGCAGGTCCAGGTCGCGCCGCAGCCGGACCAACGCGGTTTCGAGGATGTGCTTGCCGCGCGGGATCGTGGCGAGGAAGTGGGGCTTGTCGACCACCAGCAGGTGTTCGTCGCGGTGCACGACCGAGATGTCGAACGGCACCACCACCTCGTCGGGCAGGTCGCGGTGGAACCAGATGAACGAGCCGGGCACGAACGCCGAGTCGACCCCGAGCGGCCCGTCGAGGCCGAAGATGCGCTCCTCGCGCAGCATCTGTTCGATCCGCGCCGGGTCCAGCCGCGGCAGCCGCTCCACGAGGTGCTCCAGCAACGTGCCCCACGGGCCCTCGTCGGGCATCCTCAGCCGCGCCGGGTCCAGCCCGTAGCGCGGCGACAGCGGGCCGCGAAGCTTGCGTCTCATCGGACGCCGACTCTAGTCGTGGCCGGCGGCACCGCTGCCGGGAGTGCTCACTCGCCCGTGTTCTGGCGGTAGATCGCGATGTAGCGGGCCTTCGCCTCGGCGTCGGCGGCTTCGGCGGCCTCGCGGCGGATGCGCTTGCCCGTGCCGGGAGGGAAGCCGTTGCGCGAGAGGCGGTGCTCGATGCTTTCCTCCATGTACACCGAGGAGTAGAAGTACGCGACCAGCGCCGCCATGAGCACGATCGCGAGGCGCAGCGCCAGCGGGCCCGGCAGCAGCAGCCACACGAGGCACAGCGGGATGAGGCCCACGGAACTGCGCAGCACGTGCCGCGCCTTCCAGTGCTTCGACGTCGTGTCGTGCAGGATCCAGTCCCGGTAACGTTCGGGCAGACGCCCGCCTACTGCGTACCAGAACCAGCGGAAGACTCCCGGACGGTCCATCACGCCTCCTTGTCGGCTGCCTCCAAGGTACACTAATCATTAGTGCGCTAATCGATAAGGTAGCCGAGGCCACATCCGAAGCCGTTAAGGTGGCCCGGACCAGGAGGAGGACCCCGTGGCAGAGATCGACCTGGGCGACGACCCGCTGAAGCTCGACCGCCAGGTGTGCTTCGCGCTGTCGGTCGCCTCGCGCAGCGTCATCGCGGTCTACCGGCCCCTGCTGGAGCCGTACGGGCTGACGCACCCGCAGTACCTCGTGATGCTCGCGCTGTGGGAGAAAGCCCCGAGGTCGGTGAAGGACCTCGGGGCCGCGCTGCGGCACGAACCCGCGACGCTGTCTCCGTTGCTGAAGCGGCTCGAAGCGATGGGCTACGTCACCCGCGGCCGCAAGGCTTCCGACGAGCGGCAGCTCACCGTCGAGCTCACGGAGAAGGGCCGCGCACTGCGGGCCGAGGCCGAGAAGATCCCGTACCGCGTGGTCGAGGCGCTCGGCATGGAGGTCTCCGAACTGGAGGCCCTCCATGCCGTCTTGAGCCGCGTGATCGAGGCGACCGCCTGAGCGCTCAGCGCGGCGCCACGAGCACCGCGTCGATGCCGATTTCCAGGTAGCGCCCCACGATCGCGCGCGGCGCGCTCATGCCGAGTGGTGCCCGGTCGAGCGTCGCGCGGGCCTGGAGACGCACCGAGCCGCGGCCGGTGTCAGCGGGCCGTTCGACGGTGAGCGTGAGCGGGCACGTGGTGCCGCGCAGGCTCAGGAACCCTTGCGCCGCCCAGCCTTCCGGGCAGGTGGTGATGTCGCCGGACGCGAAGGTCATCGTCGGTTCGGTGCCGCAGTCGAGCCACTGGGACTTCTGCAGGTCGCGGTCGCGGCGGCGGTTGCCCGTGTCGATCGCGGACAGGTCGAGCTCCGCGCGCAGGGCGGTCGGCGTGCCGGCGGTGTTCACGTACACCGTCGCGGACCGGACGGGGATCGAGCCGTGCACGAGGTGGAAACCGAGCTTGCGCACGGTGAACGTGGCCGACGTCCGTCCGGTGTGGACGGTCCAGGTGCCGGGACGCAGACGGGTGGTGGTGGGGGTGCTCATCGGATACCTCCGGTGGTGACGGATGCGGGCAGGGTGTGGTGGAAAACGCGGTGCAGGTCGATCCGCTCGGGACCGGTGAGCAGGGCCGGATCCTCGCCCGGCAGCAGCTCGGTGCTCAGCACCGCTTTCTGGACGGCTTCGATCGCGGCGACGGACTCGGCGAACCCGAGCACGAGCCCCGCGCCGTCTTCGGCGCGCAGCACGAATACGGGGCCGATGCCCGGCACCTGCCGGGCGGCGGGCCAGATGCGCTCGTGGCCCGCGAAGTCCTCGGCGCGGACCTGCGCCTCGTTGCGCGGCCCGGCGAACCGGCTGGCCTGGGCGTAGTTCGGCGCGGCCGGGGCGAACTCGGCGGAGACGACCTCGTAGACGTCGGTGTCGAGCCACGTGGTGCCGGGTCGGGTGTGCGCGGCTGCTTCGTCCGCTGACGCGGCGTCGGGCCAGAACGCGACGGCCGCGCCGAGCACGCCGGCGACCTGGCCGAGCACGCACCCGCCGAGGGGCGCCGGGCCGGGGTGCAGCTCCGCGGCGAGGGCCCGGCCCCAGTCGCCGCTCTCGGTGGCGGTGTTCCGCCGGAACTGGTGGACGGTGGCGTACATGCTGCTCCTTCGGCCTGGGGTGGGAAGTTCGACGAGGTCCACCTTCGGCCGCGCGGACGTTCCGGACATCAGTGCCAGTACGCAGACGGACCACTGAAACCGGGCGCATACTTGCCTGCGTGACAGGCTCCGTGCCGTTCGTCGGCCGGGCCGGGGTGCTCGCCGACCTGCGCGGCCGGTTCGCGGCCGGCGCGGCGGGCACGGGTGCCCTGGTGCTGCTCGGCGGGCCCGCCGGCATCGGCAAGACCACGCTCGCGGAGGCCGCCACCGTCGGCCTCGCCACGGTGTGGGGCCGCTGCGTGGACGATCCCGGCGCGCCACCGCTGTGGCCGTGGCGCCGCGTGCTGTCGGCCCTGCCCACGGCCGGTGCCGAGGTCGCGCGCGCCGTCGCAGACCTGGACAGGAGCGCTGGTACGGACCTCGTCGCGGCGCGGTTCCGGCTCGTCGCCACGGCGGCCGACGCCCTTGTCGCCGCGGCCGAGCCCGGCGGTCTCGTGGTGGTGCTGGAGGACCTGCACTGGGCCGACGAAGCGTCGCTGCGGCTGCTGCGCCACCTCGCCGGCGAGCTGCGCCGCTCGCGGCTGGTGGTGCTCGCGACCTACCGCGACACCGGCCCCACACTCGACGAAACACTGCCCGAGCTGCTCGGCGGCCCCGCGACGCACGCAGTCACCGTCGCGCCGCTGGCCGAGCCCGACGTGCGTAGGTACCTCAGCGAGGTCGCCGGCGCGGCCGTCGGCGACGCCGAGGTGCGCGACGCGCTGCGCCGCTCCGGCGGCAACCCCCTGTACCTGCGGGCGGTCGCGCGCTCGGCCGGGTCCGGCGGCGGGCGCGCCGAGCTGCGCCACCTCGTGCGGACGTCGGTGGCCGGGCTCGCGCCGGAGGTGCGTGAGCTGGTCGCCGTGGCGGCGGTGCTGGGGGAGGAGGTGGACTGCGGCGTGGTCGCCGACGTCGCGGGCCAGCCGGTCGCCGAGGTCGTGGCACTGCTGGACGAGGTCGTGCGCGCCGGTGTGCTCGTGCCCGTCGCGCCCGGGCGGCGCCGGTTCGCGCACGCCGTGGTGCGCGACGGCGTCTACGAGGACCTCGACCAGGGCGTGCGCGAGGCCCTGCACGCCCAGGCGGCGCTGGCGCTGACCCCGCGAGCCGAAGCCGATCCCGCCCACGCCGGGGTCGTCGCGGTGCACTGGCTGCGGTCGGCCGCCGACCCGGCGACGCTGGGCCGCGCCGCCGGCTGGGCCGTGGTCGCCGCGCGCGAGGCGACACGGGCGCTGGCTTTCGCCGAGGCAGCAAGGTTTCTGACCTTCGCCGTGGACGCGCGACGGCGAGCGGGCCGGACCGAGGGACTCGCCGAGCTGCTCGTGGACCTCGCCACGGCCGAGTACCGCTCGGGCCGCTTCGGCCCGGCCCTCGACCACGCGGAACAGGCGGCCGAATGTGCGGAAACTCCCGAGACGCTCGCCGCCGCGGCACTCGTCGTGCGAGACCTGTCCGCACCGGAGCTGTTGCCCCGGCTGGACAAACTCGCCGACACGGCGCTCGGCGCGCAAGTGCCCGACGCGCTGCGCGCCCGGCTGCTCGCGCAGGCCGCGTCGGTCGCCGCCGACGTCGGGCACACCGAGGAGGCTCGTCGGCTGGCCGACGAAGCGCTCGCGCTCGCCGAACGCGGCACCGACGACGAGGCCCTGCTCGACGCGGTGCGTGCGCGGTTCAAGGTCCTCCCGATCGAGCTGCCGCTCGACGACCGGCTTCGGCTCGGCTCCCTGGCCGTGCGCTTCGGCGACCGGCAGCCGCTTTCCGCGCTGTGGGGCCACAAGTGGCGCATCGACGCCGCGTTCGAGACCGGGGCGATGGCCGTGGTCGACCACGAGATCACGGCCGTGACGGCGCTCGCGGCGACGACCCGGCTGCCACTGGTGCGCTGGCACGACCTGCGGCTGCGCACGTCGCTGCTCGCGTTCCGCGGCGCGTTCGCCGAGGCGCGTGAGCTGAACCGGCAGGCCAGGGAGCTGGCGGTGGCCGAGCTGGCGGACGACCGCTCGGCGCTCGGCATGTCGTCGGCGTTCAGCCTGCAGCTCGCGCTCGTGACCGGCGACGTCTCCGAGATCGACGAGCACTACGATGAGATGCTCGCCACCGTGCCGACCCTGCCCATCGCCGTGGTGTCCCGGCCGCTCGTGCACGTCGTCCTCGGGGAGGACGAGGCGGCGCTCGCGGGGTACGAGGCCGTGCGCCACCTCGCGCGGCAGGAGGGCTTCGACCTGCGGTCCAGCGGGGTGGGGCCGAACCTGCTGGTGCTGGTGGAGGCCTTCGGCGACGTCGAGACGGCCCGCTTCCTCGAGCCCGTGCTGCGGGCCGCCGAGCGGGTGCTGTCGAGCGGTGCGGGCGTGTACTGCAGCGACTGCGGCACGAGTTGGCTGGCCCGCCTCGCCGTGGTGCTCGGCCGGGCGGAGGAGGCCGCGCGGCTGTTCGAGGCCGCGATCGCGGCGAACGTGCGGGTCGGCGCGCGGCCGTTCGTCGCGCAGAACCGCCTGCGGCTGGCCGCGGTGCTCGCGACCCTCGGCGAGACCGGCAAGGCCCGCTCCCTGGCGCGTCAGGCCCTGGACGAGGCGCGCCGGCTCGTGATGCCGGGCGCCGCGGCCGAGGCCCAGGCGCTGCTGGGCCGGCTGAGCACGACCGGACCGCTGACGCCGCGCGAACGCGAGATCGCCGGCCTCGTCGCCGACGGACTGGCCAACCGCGCGATCGCCGAGCGGCTGGTGGTCTCCGAACGCACGGTGGAGAGCCACGTCCGCAGCATCCTGGCCAAACTCGACCTGGCCAACCGCACCGAGATCGCCGCCTGGACCCACCGCGGCGGCGGATAACGACCCACCCGGCCACTTCGCCCTTCCCTCACCCCGCCCACCCCCTGCTCACCGCCGCTCGCACGCACGGCAGTCGAGTGGCCAGCCGGTGAGCGGCCAGGAGGTGGGTGGCCAGGAGGAGCGGGCGGGAGGAGCAGGCAGGAGGTGGGTGGCCAGGAGGAGCGGGCGGGAGGTGGGTGGTCAGGAAGTACCTGGGCGAGAGGTACGTGGCCAGGAGATGGGTGGCCAGCCGGTGAGTGGCCAGGAGGTAAGCGGCCAGGAGGAAGGTGGGCGAGAGGTGAGCGGGCAGATCCGGTCGCCTTCAACCCAACTCACCCTGCCGAGGCGACCACGGCGCGAGATCGCGCCGGCTTCCGGATGGGGCGGTGCGATCGGCCCCCGGCCGATCCGACCGCCC
>NZ_JBFBAE010000055.1:0-17847 GCF_040689465.1 Amycolatopsis sp. NPDC051373
GGCGTCAGACACCAGCACCACACACGGAGGCCTTCGTCGTGATCAACCCGACGCGCCGCTCAACCGTCAACAACGTCCATGGTCACTACAACTAGGCCGTGTCCGCTGTGTCACCGATCTTCCGAAGCGGGCGGGAACTCAGCCCGCGGCCGTGTCCTCCGCGGCCTGCGAAGCGGCGCGCGCCGGGCGTTTCACGTCGCCCGACCGGACGGCGCCGGCGGCGAAGAAGGTGAGGAGCTCGGCGATCTCGGGCGGGTCGTCCAGTTGGGGGCAGTGGCCCCAGTCTTCGCGGACGAGCAGGCGGCTGTGCGGCACGAGGGTGTGCAGGCGGCGGCCGGCGGCCGAGGACACGAGCTTGTCCTTGCCGCAGGCCACGACGAGGAGCGGGACGTGCACGCGGTCGAGCTGGTAGGCGTCGGCGAGCTCGGTGACGAGCTGGCGCGCCTGCTCAAGGCGGGAAGTGGTGGCGCGGTAGTCGGGGAAGAGCGTGGTGAAGCGGCGTACCTGGCCGGCGTCGGCGGTGCCCGCGTCGGCATACAGCAGGCGGGGTACGACCTGCTCGGCGACGGCGCGGACCAGGAAGCCAGGCACGGGCAAGGGGAGCGCGGAGTACAGCCGTAGCGGCAACGAGTTGCGCGCGACGGTACGGACGAGCCACGAGTCGACGAAGCCGGGCGCGGCGATCGACACGACGCCGACGAGCGGCAGCCGGGGGTTCTGCGCCGCGCGCAGGCCGAGCGTGCCGCCGAGGGAGTTGCCGGCCAGCACCACGGGGCCGAGTACGGCCTGCTCGCGCACCACGGCGGCGGCGAACGCGTCGAGCTGGGGGAGCATGGGGCCCGGGCGCAGGGGCTGGGCGTCGCCGAAGCCGGGCAGGTCCACGGCGACGGCCGCGATGCCCGCGGCGGCGAGCTCGGCCAGCACCGGACGCCAGGTGTCCGCGCTGTCGCAGTAGCCGTGGAGAAGAACGAGCCGGGGTGCGCGGGCCTTATCGGTGCCGCGCTTGCGCGACCGCTTGGGTGCCTCGGCTTCCACCACCGGCGGGCCGACTTCAAGCACCCGCGTCCGCACTCCGGCGAAGCGCCGGAAGGTGACCCGGACGGGATCCGGTTCGCTGCTGGGCCGGCCGCCCCGGACAGCGGGTGCGGGCCGCTTCGATGCGGTCATGTCTACAGGTTAACCGTTCAAGGTCGAGTTCTGGTCGAACTTCGGGGGTAACAAGCCGATTGCGAACTCGGGGTGTTGACGGTTAACGGAATGCGGCGTACAAGCACCGGCCCGGGCTGATCCGTGACGGAAAAGCCCAGGCCGGAGGAGTTCTGTCGACTCAGCGGGTGAAGACGATCTTGCCCGCGGTCTCGCCGTCGAGCATCGCCCGGAAGCCCCCTTCGGCTTCGGCGAGCGGCAGTTCGGTCCCGATCCGGGGCTTGATCCCCTTGAGATCGAGGTAGCTGAGCATGTCGGCCAGCTCGTCGCGCGTGCCCATGGTCGAGCCGGCGACGCGCAGCTGCAGGAAGAACACGCGCTGCAGGTCCGCGGACGGGTCCGGGCCGCTCGTGGACCCCGAAACCACCACGATGCCGCCCGGCTTGAGTGACTTGAGGGTGTGCGCCCACGTGGCCTTGCCCACGGTCTCGAACACCGCGTCGACGCGCTCGGGCAGCCGCGCGCCGGACTCGAACGTCTGGTGCGCGCCGACGCTTTCGGCCACCGCGCGCTTCTCCTCGCTGCGGCCGGTCACCCACACACGGAAGCCCGCCGCGCGCCCGAGCGCGATGAGCGCGGTGGACACGCCGCCGGAGGCGCCCTGGACCAGCATCGTCTGGCCGGGGCGCAGGCCGGACTTCACGAACAGCATCCGGTACGCGGTGAGCCAGGCCGTGCCCATCGTCGCGGCTTCGGGGAAGGTGAGGCCGGCCGGCTTGGGCACCGCGTTGCGCGCGGGCACCACGACCTGCTCGGCGAACGTGCCCTGGTGCTTCTCGGTCAGCAGGGTGCGTTTCGGGTCGAGCGTGTCGTCGCCTTGCCAGCCCGGCGCGTTGACGACGGAGTGGAGGACGACCTCGGTGCCGTCGTCGAGCGTGCCGGCGCCGTCGCAGCCCAGGATCATCGGGAACTGGTCGGGCTTGATGCCGACGCCGCGCAGCGTCCACAGGTCGTGCATGTTGAGGCTGGCGGCCTTGACGTGCACCCGGACCCAGCCTTCGGGCACCTCGGGCTCGGGCCGCTCGCCGGCGACGAGAGAGTCGAGCGGGGACTCGGCGTTGGGTTCCTTCGCGTATACGGCGAACATGGCAGCAACCTACCGCCCCTGGGCGCGCCGACGCAGCCTGGCGCGCGTAGGCTCACACTCGTGTTCAACGGGCTGGCCGACTGGTGGGACGGGGTCGAGCTGTGGCTCGCCCAGGCTTGGTTCCCCGTCCAGTTCGTGCTGGTCATGGTCGTGCTCGTACCGCTGTGCCTGCTCTTCGCGTGGGTCATCGACAAGCTGGTGGGCCGCTTCGCCCGCTGGTTCGGCCCGGCCCGCGACGACGACAACCCGCCGTCCTAGGCTCACTCACCATGGTCAACCGTAGGCGGATCACCGCCGCACTCGTCGGTCTCCTCGTGCTGGTGCTCGCGGGCTGGCTCGTGAAGGAGAACGTCGGGGACTCGTCCTCGTCGGCCCCCGCCACGCCGAGCGCCTCCGCCCCGGCCGGCGTTTCGGGCGTCGCCGCGAAGCTGCCCGGCAGCGACTCCGGGTTGCCGGTGAAACCGTTGTCCGACTTGCCTTCGCAGGCACGCGACACGTGGAAGCTGATCGAGGCGGGCGGGCCGTACCCCTATCCGCGCAACGACGACGTCGTGTTCGAGAATCGTGAGAAAGTGCTGCCGCGGAAGCAATCGGGTTACTATCACGAGTTCACGGTGACCACGCCGAAGAGTCCCGATCGCGGCCCGCGCCGCCTGGTCACGGGGCAGGCCAAGGAACTGTTCTACACCGACGACCACTACGCGTCGTTCGTCGTCGTGGACCCGAGCCGGTGACGCCGGCCGACGAGGCGAAGGCCGCCGCGGACGAGGCCTTCGCGCGGGGCGCATACCCCCACCTGGTCAACGGCGGCACGGTGGACAAGGCCTCCACGCTCGACGCGATCGCGAAGGCGATGTCCTTTCCGGACTACTTCGGCCGCAACCTCGACGCGTTGTACGACATGCTCACGGACCTGTCGTGGCTGCCCGCGGGTGAGCACGTGCTGATCTGGAGCGGCTCGGAAGCCTTGCGCCAGGCCGAACCGAAGAACTACCTGGCGATTCGCAGCGTGCTGTCCGACGCTCAGCGGGCGCTCGGCCCGGTGGACGGCAAAGCGGATTCCTGGCAGCTGACGGTCGTTCTGGCCAACTCGTAACGTCTCGACCCCCGCCGGGGGAGCGGGGATCGAGACGCTCCCGCTCAGGCTGTGTGGTCTTCGGGGACCCAGTTCGGCTTGCGCTTCTGGGCGAAGGCGAGGATGCCTTCCTGGCCTTCCTCGCTGGCGAAGAACCCGGCGGACAGCTCGTTCATCGCGGCGAAGCCTTCCGCCGGCGTGGCCGGACGTGGCTTGCTCAGCAGGGTTTTGGTCGCTGCCAATGCCTTCGGGCCGCCGAGCGTCAAAGACTTCAGGTACCGCTCCACGGTCTCGTCGAGCTCGGTGGAGGGCACGGCGGCGTTGAGCAAGCCGATCTCCACGGCCCGCTGCGCGTCGAACACGTCGCCGGTGAGGAACAGCTCGTGCGCGGCGCGGGGGTTCAGCCGCGGCAGCACCGTCAGCGAGATCACGGCCGGGATCACGCCGATGCGGACCTCGGAGAACGCGAACGTCGCCTCGGTTACCGCGACTGCGATGTCGCACGCGGCGACCATGCCGATGCCGCCGGCGCGGGCGGGGCCGGCCAGGCGCGCGACCACGGGCTTCGGGCTGGTCCAGAGCTGCTCGAGGATCTTCGGGAACTCGTTCACGCCCTGGTCGCCGGCCCCGGCGCCGCGGGCCTCCTTGAGGTCCATGCCGGCGCAGAAGACCGGGCCGGTGTGCGTCAGGAGCACCACGCGCACGGCGTCGTCGGCGACGGCTTCGTCCAGCGACCCGGAGAGCTCGCGGCGCAGCTGCGCGGACAGGGCGTTGCGGTTGTGCGGGGAGTCGAGGGTGATCGTGGCGGTGCCGCCCACCACGTCGTAGTGCACCAGTTCGTCAACCATGGCACCACAATCGCACACGGGCCGGGGGGAGGGGCCTGTGACGTGCCTCGGGGCCGCCGGGACGTGGGCGGCCCCCGGGGCAGCCGATGGTGGTGGTCGCGAAGACCGGGCTCGGCGACGGGAAACAGCCGGGGGCGAAGGCGGCGAGCGCAGTTACGGGAACGATCTTGCGCAGCGCTGACTTGTGCCACCCAAAACGCGTATCGGATTCATCTTTATGCGCTGACCCGTGCAGGAGCGTGCTGCTAAAGCGGTATCCGGGTCACGACGTCCGCGTAGCGGTGCAGCACGGCGGAGGCCACGCGCGGGTCGGTGCCCAGCGGTTCGGCGACGAACACGGCGCGGTCGGCCTCGCGGGCGTGCACCGCGATGCGGTCCGGCAGCAGGCCGGGCGCGAGGAACCACGACGCGACGGCGATCCGCCGCACGCCCCGCGCCCGCAGCCGCGCCACGGCGGCGGGCACGTCGGGCTGCGCCGCGCTCGCGAACGCCTCGGTGACCGGCAGCCCCAGCTCGCCTTCCCAGCGCGCGGCCAGGTCGGCGACGGCAGCGTTGGCTCCGGCGTTCGACGAACCGACGGCGCTCACCACGACCCCGTCGCCGGGGCCCAGGCCGGCTCCGGACAGCCGGTCGAGCGCGACGCGTTCCAGCACCGGGTCGACGCCCAGGACGTCGGACACGCGCACGTCGAACCCCGGGCATTCCGCCCGGACTTCAGCCACCAGCGCGGGCAGGTCCACACGCGCGTGGAACGCGCTGCCGAGCAGGAGCGGTACCACGACGGCGGCGCGGTGCCCCTGCGTGTAGAGGCGCCGCAGGACGTCGGTGACCCGCGGTTGCGAGAGGTCCAGGAAGGACTCGTAGACCTCGATCCCCGGCGCCTGCGCGCGCACGCGCTCCACGAGCCCCCGCACGGTCGCGGCCGAGCGGGGGTCGCGGCTGCCGTGCGCGACGGGGACGAGAGGAGCCGTCACGGGAGCCGTTCGCCGACCAGCCCGGCGGCGAGCGTGTCGCCGTCCTTCGGGTCGATGACGAGGAACGCGCCGGTGCGGGGGCTGTCGGTGTAGTCGTCCACGCCCAGCGGTTCGGCCAGACGCAGCTCGACGCGGCCGATGTCGTTGAGGTCCAACGAGTCCGGATCGTCCACACTGGACAGCGTCTGCTCGTCGAAGCGGGCGGTGAGCTCGGTGACGATCGCCTGGACTGTGCGCGTGCCGTGCTTCACGAGCACGCGCGCGCCCGGCTTGAGCTGCTTCGACGAGAGCCAGCACAGTGTCGCGGTGAGCTCGTCGGTGACGCGGGGCTGACGGTCGGCCACGGCGATGAGGTCGCCGCGGGAGATGTCGAGGTCATCGGCCAGCAGCAGCGTCACGGACGTGCCGGCGCCCGCCTCGTCCAGCGGCCCGTCGGCGGTGTCGATGCGCTCGACCGTGCTGCGCAGCCCGGCGGGCAGCACCACGATCTCGTCGCCCGGCCGGATGTTGCCGGCGGCGATCTGCCCGGCGTATCCGCGGTAGTCGAGGTACTCGGGCGTGCGCGGCCGGATCACGTACTGCACCGGGAAGCGGAACGCCGCCTCGTGCGGGTCCGGCGCGACGGGCACGGTTTCCAGGTGCGCCAGCAGCGTCGGCCCGTCGTACCAGGGGGTGCGCTCGGAGGTGGTGGCGACGTTGTCGCCTTCCAGCGCCGAGACGGGGATGGTGACGACGGAGCCGTGGTCGTAGCCGAGGGATTCGGCGTGGGCGGTGAATTCCTTGGCGATGACGGAGAACGTCTCTTCGTCGTAGTCGACGAGGTCGATCTTGTTCACCGCCAAGACCAGCCGTGGCACCCCCAGCAACGCGAGCACCGCGGCGTGGCGGCGGGTCTGTTCCACGACGCCCTTGCGCGCGTCCACCAGCAACACCGCCAGCTGCGCAGTCGAAGCCCCGGTGACGGTGTTGCGCGTGTACTGCACATGCCCCGGGGTGTCGGCCAGCACGAACGAGCGCCGCGGGGTGGCGAAGTAGCGGTAGGCGACGTCGATGGTGATGCCCTGCTCGCGCTCCGAGCGCAATCCGTCCACGAGCAGCGACAAGTCCGGTGTGGACAGTCCCTTGTCCACCGATGCGCGGGTGACGGCGTCGAGCTGGTCGGCCAGCACTGACTTCGTGTCGTACAACAGCCGCCCGACCAGGGTGGACTTGCCGTCGTCGACACTGCCCGCCGTGGCGAGCCTCAGCAGCGAACTCATCAGAAGTAGCCCTCCCGCTTGCGGTCTTCCATGGCCGCTTCCGACATCCGGTCATCCGCCCGGGTCGCACCGCGCTCGGTCAGCCGCGACGCGGACACCTCGGCGATCACCTCGGCCACCGTGACCGCGGTCGACTCGATCGCACCCGTGCACGAGCCGTCGCCCACGGTGCGGTAGCGCACCGACAGCTCCTGCACCTGTTCGTCGGCACGGGGTCCGCCCCAGGGGCCTTCGGCCAGCCACATGCCGTCACGCTGGTAAACCTCGCGCTGGTGGGCGTAGTAGATCGAAGGAAGTTCGACCTTCTCCCGCGCGATGTAGTTCCACACGTCGGCTTCGGTCCAGTTGGACAGCGGGAAGACGCGGACCTGTTCACCGGGGCGGTGGCGGCCGTTGTAGAGGTTCCACAGCTCCGGGCGCTGCCGGCGCGGCTCCCACTGCCCGAAGGAGTTGCGCAGGCTGAAGATCCGCTCCTTCGCCCGCGCGCGCTCCTCGTCGCGACGGCCGCCGCCGAACACCGCGTCGAACTTGTTCTCCGCGATCGTGTCCAGCAACGGAGTCGTCTGCAACGGGTTGCGCAGGCCGTCGGCGCGTTCTTCGAGGCGGCCGTCGTCGATCCAGTCTTGCACCTTGGCCACCACCAGCCGCAGGCCGTACTTGTCGACGACGCGGTCGCGGAACTCGATGACCTCGTCGAAGTTGTGTCCGGTGTCCACGTGCAGCAAGGGAAACGGCACGGGCGCGGGCCAGAAGGCTTTGATCGCCAGGTGCAGCAGCAGCGTCGAGTCCTTGCCACCGGAAAAGAGGATCACGGGCCGGTCGAACTCACCCGCTACCTCGCGGAAGATGTGAATGGCCTCGGACTCGAGCGCTGCCAGGTTGTCGACCGCCGCGTCAACCGCGGGTTCTACTGTGGTCATCGGTCCCTTCCTCAGCCGTGCAGTCCGCACTCGGTCTTCGACTGGCCGGCCCAGCGGCCGCTGCGCGGGTCCTGCCCGGCCTCGACCTTCGCCGTGCACGGCGCGCAGCCGATGGACAGATAACCCGCCGACACCAACGGGTTCTCGAGCACGCCGTGGTCGCGGATGTAGCCGTTGAACTCGTCGTCGGTCCACGCGGCTAGCGGGTTGACCTTCACCAGGCCGTTGCGCTCGTCCCAGGTGACGATCGGGGTGTTCGCGCGCGTCGGCGCGTCCACGCGGCGCACGCCGGTGACCCACGCCGAGTACTTCGCCAGCGTGTCGCGCAGCGGCACGACCTTGCGCAGGAAACAGCACTGGGTGGCGTCGCGCTCGAAGAGGTTCTTGCCGTACTCGGCGTCCTGCTCGGCCACGCTCTGCGCGGCCTGCGCGTTGACGATCGTCACGTCGGGGTAGACGGTCTGCACGGCGTCGCGCGTGCCGATCGTTTCCGGGAAGTGGTACCCGGTCTCGAGGAACAAAACGTCCACATCGGACTTGGCCTGGGTGGCCAGGTCGATGAGCACGGCGTCCTGCATGTTCGACGCGACGATGAAGTCGTCGCCGAACTGCTCGACGGTCCAGCGCAGGGCTTCGGCAGCCGTGGCCTGGGCCAGCTCTTTCTCCGCGCGTTCGGCCAGGGTCCGGTAGTCAGCTGTGGCCGTCATCCGAGCGTCTCCTCCGGTAGGGACAGTCCGTGGAACTTCACCGAGAACCCGCGCCGGCACGCACCGCAGAGCCAGCCGCCGTCTTCGGCGGGGCGCAGGTCCTCATCGCCGCAGAACGGGCAATAGTAGGGCACCGCTCGTTCTGTGGAGGTCACTGCAGCAGGCTTTCGTCGGCACGCCCGACCCACTGCGCGAAACGCTCGCCGGGCTCACGCCCGTCGAGGTAGGCGCGGACCACGCGCTCGACGTAGTCGACCAGCTCGTCGGCGACGACCTTGTGCCCGCGCAGCTTGCGGCCGAACCCGGCGTCGAGGCCGAGACCGCCGCCGAGGTGCACCTGAAACCCCTCGACCTGGCGGCCGTCGGCGTCGGTGACGATCTGGCCTTTGAGCCCGATGTCGGCGGTCTGGATGCGAGCGCACGAGTTGGGGCAGCCGTTGAGGTGCACGCTGACGGGGTTCTCCAGGTCGCCCTGGACGTCGGCGAGGCGCTTCTCGAGGTCGGTGACCAGCGCCAGCGCGCGGGCCTTGGTCTCGACGATGGCGAGCTTGCAGAACTCCAGCCCGGTGCACGCCATCACGCTGCGCCGCCACGGCGAGGGCTTGGTGTGCAGGCCCAGCTCCTTCAGCTCCGTCTCCAGGCCCGGGACCTCGGCCTCGGGCACGTCGAGGACCACGAGCTTCTGCTGCGGCGTCAGGCGCACGCGCTCGGACCCCGCGCGTTCGGCCGCCTTGGCCACGGCCAGCAGCGTCTCGCCGTTCACGCGGCCGGCGACGGGCGCGGCGCCGACGTAGAACTTGCCGTCGACCTGCTTGTGCACGCCGACGTGGTCGATCGGGGCGGGCGGCACCTCCGGTGCGGGGCCGTCGAGCAGCGGGCGCTTGAGGTACTTCTCCTCCAGCACCTCGCGGAACTTGGCGGCGCCCCAGTCCTTGACCAGGAACTTGATGCGGGCGCGCGAGCGGAGGCGGCGGTAGCCGTAGTCGCGGAAGACGCTGATCACGCCTTCCCAAACGTCCGGCACCTCGTCGCGCGGCACCCAGGCACCGAGGCGCTGGCCGATCATCGGGTTGGTGGACAGGCCGCCGCCGACCCAGACGTCGAAGCCCGGGCCGTGCTCTGGGTGGTTCACGCCGACGAACGCGACGTCGTGGATCTCGTGCGCCACGTCCTGCTGGCCCGACACGGCGGTCTTGAACTTGCGCGGCAGGTTCGCGTACTGCGGGTCGCCGATGTAGCGGCGCTTGATCTCCTCGATGGCGGGGGTGCCGTCGATGATCTCGTCGGCCGCGATCCCGGCGACGGGCGAGCCCAGGATCACGCGCGGGCTGTCGCCGCACGCCTCCATGGTGGTCATGCCCGCGTTCTCGAGCTTCTGCCAGATCGTGGGGACGTCCTCGATCCGGATCCAGTGGTACTGGATGTTCTGCCGGTCGGTGATGTCGGCGGTGCCGCGCGCGTGCGTCTGCGAGATCTCCGCCAGCACGGCGAGCTGCTGCGTGGTGAGCAGGCCGCCGTCGAGGCGCACGCGCATCATGAAGTAGCGGGCGTCCAGCTCTTCGGGCTCGAGCGTGGCCGTGCGGCCGCCGTCGATGCCTTCCTTGCGCTGGGTGTAGAGGCCGAACCAGCGGAAGCGGCCGCGCAGGTCACCCGGGTCGATCGAGTCGAAGCCGCCGCGGGCGTAGATGTTCTCGATGCGGGCGCGGGCGTTGAGCGGGTTGTCGTCTTTCTTCGACCGCTCGTTGGGGTTCAGCGGCTCTCGGTAGCCGAGCGCCCACTGTCCCTCGCCGCGCTTCTGCCGCGGGCGGCTCTTCGCGGGGGTTTCGCGCGTGGGTGAGGCCATGAGGAGTCCTCCGGTTCGTGGCTCCGGACGCCGCTCCTGCCGGGCCGCTTCGTGGCGGGCAACGGGGGATCGCGGCGGGTCCGGCGCCTGCGGTCCAGCTTCGATGGGCTGAGCGTGGTGGGCTGGGTCGGGCGTCGGGAGTCAGCGGACAGGCCGGCAGAGCGCGCTCGCGACCCGCAGAAGGTCGACGTGGCGGCGCGCCACGAGAAGGACACCGGCAGGACTCACCGGCCCAGATAACCACTCCTTCAGAACGTGGTTCAAACGCGTCCGGATGGTGGGAGGGCCTTGTCCGGGGGCTTGCGTGTGGGTCGCCGGTGTGCGTGAGCGGGCTCGCTGCCTGCGGTTTTGCGGCGCGGCGGGGATTCTCTGGGCGGTCCCTCGGCGGGGTTCGGGCCGGGTGGGGTGCCGGTGTGGTTCGTTCGGCCGCCGAACTTCCGCCCGGGTGGCCCAGGGCCGGGGGAACACCGCGGCAGGGCGAGGGACAATGGACGTCGTGCCTGACGTAGCCGAGCTGCCTGCCGAGACCGGATTGCCCGAAAGCGCCCTGGAGGGGCTGGGGCGGCGGCCGTTCGGCGTCTACGTGCACGTGCCGTTCTGCGCGACGCGCTGCGGGTACTGCGACTTCAACACCTACACCGCCGGTGAGCTGGGCTCCGCGGCGTCGCCCCGGTCGTGGCTCGACGGGCTGCGCCAGGAGCTGGACCTGGCCGCGCGGGTGCTGGGCGAGCCGCCGGCGGCCGACACGGTGTTCGTGGGCGGGGGCACGCCGTCGTTGCTGGGGGCCGACGGGCTGGCGGAGGTGCTGGACGTCGTGCGCGGCGCGTTCGGGCTGGCCCCGGGCGCCGAGGTGACGACCGAGTCCAACCCCGAGTCGACCTCGCCGGAGTTCTTCGAACGCATCCGGGCGGCCGGGTACACGCGGGTGTCGCTGGGGATGCAGTCGGCCGCGAAGCACGTGCTGCAGGTGCTCGACCGCGTGCACACCCCCGGCCGGCCCGTGGACGCCGCGCGCGAAGCCCGGGCCGCCGGGTTCGAGCACGTGAACCTCGACGTGATCTACGGCACGCCCGGCGAGCGCCCGGAGGACCTGCGGGCCTCACTCGACGCCGTGCTGTCCGCGGGCGTGGACCACGTGTCGGCGTACGCGCTGATCGTGGAGGAGGGCACCGCGCTCTCCCGCCGCGTGCGCCGCGGCGAGCTGCCCGCGCCCGACGACGACGTGCTCGCCACCGACTACGAGATGATCGACTCCGTGCTCTCGGCCGCCGGCCTGCGCTGGTACGAGGTGTCCAACTGGGCCACGAACGACGCGGCCCGCTGCCGGCACAACCTCGGCTACTGGCAGGGCGGCGACTGGTGGGGCGCGGGCCCCGGCGCGCACAGCCACGTGGGCGGCGTGCGCTGGTGGAACGTCAAGCACCCGGCCAAGTACGCGTCGCTGCTGGCCGAGGGAAACAGCCCGGAAGCCGGCCGTGAGCTGCTCACGGAAGAGGACCGGCACCTCGAACGCATCATGCTCGAACTCCGTGTCGCGGAAGGACTCGCGCTCGACGCACTCGACGCCGCGGGCATCGCCGAAGCACGTGCCGCGGCGGCGGAAGGACTCCTGGAACCGTCCGTTCTGGACAGTCGCGGCCGCGCCGTGCTGACGGACCGCGGGCGGCTGCTCGCCGACGGTGTGGTCCGGCGCCTGGCCGGCTGAATTTTCGCTCAGCGGGCATAAACCCGGCGGATGGTTCGTTGGTCGAAGTATCGACGAGCGAGGGAGTCGCGCATGCCGCAGGCGGTCAGGTACAGCGAACACGGCGGGATCGACGTCTTGCGGGTGGAAGAAGTCGCCCGTCCCGTGCCCGGCCCCGGCCAGGTGCTCGTGGAGGTCAGAGCCGCCGGGATCAACCCCGGTGAAGCCGCCATCCGCGAAGGCGTGTTCGCGCAGCAATTCCCCTCGACGTTCCCGTCCGGGCAGGGCAGTGACCTCGCCGGCGTCGTCGCCGAGCTGGGTGCGGACGTCGAAGAGATCCAGGTCGGCGACGAGGTCATCGGCTTCGTGCACACGCGCGCCAGCCAAGCCGAGTTCGTGCTGGTCGACGCCGAAAACCTGACGCCGAAGCCCAGTGGCGTGTCGTGGGAAGCGGCGGGCGGGCTGTTCGTCGCCGGCACCACCGCGTACGCCGCGGTGCGCGCGACCGGCCTGCACGAGGACGACACCCTCGTGGTGTCCGGTGCCGCGGGCGGCGTCGGCTCCCTCGTCGTGCAGTTGGCGAAGCTCACCGGCGCGACCGTGGTCGGGATCGCGAGCGAGGCCAACCACGCGTGGCTGCAGGAGCAGGACGTGTTCCCGGTGGCCTACGGCGAGGGTCTCGAAGAGCGCATCCGCGAGGTCACCGAGGGCAAGGTCGACGCGTTCATCGACACCTACGGCGACGGGTACGTCGAGCTGGCGCTGCGCCTGGGTGTCTACACGGGACGGATCGACACCGTGATCGACTTCGCCGCCGCGCAGAAGTACAACGTGAAGACCGACGGCAACATGGCCGCCGCGAGCGCCGAGGTCATGCGCGACCTCGCCGCGCTGGTGGACAAGGGACTGCTCGAGGTGCCGGTCGCGGCCACGTACCCGCTGGCGCGGGTGCAGGACGCCTACCGTGAGCTGGAGCAGCGCCACACGCGCGGCAAGATCGTGCTCAAGCCCTGACGAGGCTCTGCAGTCCGCCCACGAACATCGCGAGGGCGAACTCGAAGCGGTCCTTGCTCGTCTCGCCGGTGAAGAACTGCCCGGACCGCAACAGGTTCGGGAACGCACCGGCCGGCAGGGACCGCATGTAGTCGGCCATCTGACGGCCGCGTTCGGCGACTTCCGCCTCGTCGTAGTCGCCGAACGTCCAGCTGCTCGCCTCGTAGGCGTAGGCCTTGGCGTACAAGCTCAACGCGTCGCCCGCGTACACCGCCTGCTTCAGATCCAAGCCCCCGGCGCGCAGGATCGCGAGCATCGCCTCGCCCTGGCGCAGCGAGTTGGGCGTGACGGGCACCGGCGTGTTCCACGCGACCTTCGCGATGCCGGGGTAGGCCACCATCGCGCGGACCTGCTGCCGCACCTGCTCTTTCACCTGCTCGGCCCAGTTTTCCGGATCCGGTTCCGGCACCGGCACGTCGCCGAGCACCGCGTCGAGCATGAGCTCGTCGAGCTCCTCCTTGTTGGCCACGTGTGCGTAGAGCGACGCGGGCCCGGTCTCCAGCTGCTGCGCGATCCGTCGCATCGACACGGCTTCGAAGCCTTCGGCGGCGAGCATCTGCAGCGCCGTCTTCACCACCAGATCCCGTGACAACACCGGCTTTTCGGCGCGCCGGCGGGGGCTCGGGCTACGGCGCCACGGCGGGGGCGGGACGGTCATGGACAGCAGCCTAGACGAATCGGGCCTTGACTCGAACGGCGTTCGTCGATAGAACGGTGTTCGTTATAACGAACGCCGTTCGACAAGGAGTTCACCATGACCGATCGAGAAGAAGTCGTCGCCGTGCTCAGCCGTCTCGCCGACGCGTGGAACAGCGGCGACGCCGCCGCGTTCGCGAGCCTGTTCACCGAGGACGCCGACTACGTGACGTTCTTCGGGATGCAGCTGCCCGGCCGGGAGCTGATCGAGAGCTCGCACCGCGCGTTGTTCGAGGGGCCGCTGCGGGGTTCGACGATCGGGGGACCCGGCGACGCGTCGGTGCGCTTCCCGCGCGAGGACGTCGCGATCGTCGTGTCCGGCGGCGGTTCGGCGCTCGACGGGGGCGACGCCGTGGCCCAGGGGCGCGAGAGCACGGTGACGTTCGTGCTGGTCCGCTCGGAAGCGGGCTGGTTGATCACGGCGTTCCAGAACACTCGGGTCAGCGATCCGCGCGCGGCGGCGTGACGCGTTTCGCCGGAGGGCCGCGCTACGGTCTTGCCTGTGTTGATCCGTGATGTCCGGCCCTGGGGCGGCGAGCGCAGCGACGTCGAACTGACCGGCGACCGGATCGCGGCGGTCCGCCCGCGCGACCCGGCGCCGGCACCCGGTGCGGTGAAGGGCCAGGGTCGGCTGCTGGTCCCGTCGTTCAGCGACGTCCACGTGCACCTGGACTCGACGCGGATCGGCCTGCCGTTCCGTCCCCACACCGGCGGCCCCGGGGTGTGGGCGATGATGACGAACGACCGCGAGAACTGGCGGTCGGCCGAGGTGCCGCTGCCGGAACGGGTGGCGGGCACGCTGGAGCGGATGATCGCGCACGGCACCACCCGGGTCCGCAGCTACGCCCAGGTCGACGTCGACTGCGGGCTGGAGAAGCTCGACGCCGTGCTGGCCGCGAAGGAGAGGTTCGCGGACCGGGCCGAGGTGCACGTGATGGCGTTCGCCCAGGCGGGCATCCTCCGCGAACCGGGCACGCTGGACGTCCTGGACGCGGCGCTGCGTTCCGGCGCGACCGTGATCGGCGGCATCGACCCGTGCACGCTGGACCGCGACCCGAAGGGCCACCTGGACGCGGTTTTCGGCCTGGCGGAGAAGCACCAGGTCGAAGTGGACATCCACCTGCACGAGCCGGGCCACCTCGGCCTGTTCTCGGCGGACCTGGTGCTCGAGCGCGTCCGGGCGCTGGACCTGCGCGGCAAGGTGACGATGTCGCACGCGTATGACCTGGGCTCGATCTCCGAGTCGGTGAGCCGCCGACTTCGCCGAACCGGACGTCGCGATGACCACGGTGGCGCCGTCGTCCACCGGACAGCTTTCCTTGCTGGACCTCGTTTCCGCCGGCGTGCGGATCGGGCTGGGCGAGGACGGGCAGCGTGACTACTGGAGCCCGTACGGCAAC
The DNA here is from genome assembly GCF_040689465.1 of Amycolatopsis sp. NPDC051373. Taxonomy (NCBI): domain Bacteria; kingdom Bacillati; phylum Actinomycetota; class Actinomycetes; order Pseudonocardiales; family Pseudonocardiaceae; genus Amycolatopsis; species Amycolatopsis sp. NPDC051373. Next base: position 14,753 of record NZ_JBFBAE010000055.1, read on the forward strand.
TGCGATCTGCTGGACCGGACCTGGCAGCTGGCGTTCACGCGCGGATTCCGCCGGGGCGAGCACATCGGGCTGGCCTTGGCCGTGGCGACGATGGGCGGGGCGTCGATCATGAGCCACGACGTGTCCCGCCTGGCCGGGGTGTCGGACCGCCCGGGGCTCGCGGCAGGCGATCGGGCGGACCTCGTCCTGGTGGACGGGGAGACACCGACGAGCGCGGTGATGGACCGCGGCCGGGACCGGACGGTCCTGCACGACGGCGTGGTGGTGGCCGAGGGGCTTGCCGTTGCCTGACCTGCGACGTGACCAGTGCCGCTGGTCGGGACCGGGGAGGGGCGCGTACGGTGGGACCCGGATTAGGTAAGCCTTAGTGATTGGGTGGTGTCCGATGGCCGATGCTCCGGCACGCAAGGGAAACCCGGGCGTGCGCTTGTCGGTTCTGCGCAAGGAGAACCTGACCCCGCACATGATCCGGATCGTGGCCGGGGGCGAAGGCCTGCGCGATTTCCAGCCCAACGCGTTCACCGACGCGTATGTGAAGGTGATCTTCAAGGTGCCGGGCGTCGAATACCCGGAGCCGTTCGACCTGCAGCGCATCCGCGCGGAGCTGCCGCGTGAGCAGTGCCCGCGGATGCGCTCGTACACCGTGCGGTCCTACGACGAAGCGGCCGGCGAGCTCGTGCTCGACTTCGTGGTGCACGGCGACGAGGGGCTGGCCGGACCGTGGGCCATGCGGGCGCAGCCGGGCGACGAGCTGCTGCTCTCGGGCCCCGGTGGCGTGTACGCGCCGCGCGCCGACGCGGGCTGGCACTTGCTCGTGGGTGACGAGGCCGCGTTGCCGGCCATCGCCGCGTCGCTGGAGGTCATGCCGGCCGGTGCCCGGGCGCACGTGTTCCTGCTGGTGTCCGACGCCTCGGAGGAGCAGCCGCTGGTGACGAAGGCCGACGCGCAGATCAGGTGGCTGCACCGGTCGTCCGGCGCGGACCTCGCGGCCGCCGTGAAGGCGCTGCCGTGGCCGGGGGAGGACGTGCACGCGTTCGTCCACGGCGAGGCCGGGTTCGTGCGCGAGCTGCGGCGCTACCTCTTCGCCGAGCGCGGCGTGCCGAAGGATTCGGTGTCGATCTCCGGGTACTGGCGCGAGGGCAAGAACGACGAGGCGTGGCGCGAGGAGAAGGCGGCCGAGCGGGCACGCGAGAGGGCGTAATGTCGCCGGCATGAACCTGGAGACCGACCCGTCTTCGGCGGGGTTCGACGCTGACCGTCTGAAGCGGATCGACCGGCTGTTCGACGCCTATGTGGACGACGGGCGGCTGCCCGGTTACCTCGCGGTGGTGAGCAGGCAGGGGCGGATCGTCCACGTCGCTTCCCACGGCAAGCGGGACGTCGAATCGGGTGCCCCCGTGGAACACGACACCATCTGGCGCATCTTCTCGATGACCAAGCCGATCACCTCGGTGGCGGCGATGACCTTCGTCGAAGAGGGCGTGATCGACCTCAACGACCCGATCTCCCGCTGGCTGCCGGAGTTCGCGGCGCCGCAGGTGTACGTGAAGGGCTCGGCGCTGAGCCCGCTGACGGTGCCCGCGACCGAGCCCATTCGCCTGTGGCACCTGCTCACCCACACCAGCGGCCTGACCTACGGCTTCCACCACACACACCCCATCGACACGATCTACCGCGCGGCGGGCTTCGAATGGGGCACTCCGCCCGGTCTGGACCTGGCCGCCTCGACCCGCGCCCTCGCCGAGTTCCCGCTCGTCTTCCAGCCGGGCAGCGAATGGAACTACTCGGTGTCCACGGACGTCCTCGGCCGCCTCGTGGAGGTGCTCGCGGGCAAGTCCTTGGACGAGGTCTTCGCGGAGCGGATCTTCGGGCCGCTGGGCATGACGGACACGGGCTTCTTCACCAAGGACACGGACCGGCTGGCGGCACTGTATGTCGCGCACCCGCGGACCAAGCTGCCCACCCGCAACGAGGCGTTCGGCTCTATCGGCGTTGCGCGCCCGGACTCGTTCTCGGGTGGCGGCGGGCTCGTGTCCACTGCCGCCGACTACCACCGCTTCACGCAGATGCTGCTGCGCGGCGGCGCTTTGGACGGTGCGCGGATCCTGGGGCCGCGGACGGTGTCGATGATGGCGAGCAACCACCTGCCGAGCCACGTCGACCTGGAGGCCTACGGTCGGCCGCTGTTCGCGGAGATGCCGTTCGACGGGTTCGGGTTCGGCCTGGGCTTCTCGGTGCTCGAGGACCCGGTGAAGGCGAAGACCCTGTCGAGCGCCGGTGAGTACGCGTGGGGCGGGGCCGCGTCGACCGCGTTCTGGGTAGATCCGGATGAGGATCTGACGGTGGCGTTCTACACGCAGCTGCTGCCGTCGAGTACGCATCCGATCCGGCAGCAGTTGCGGCAGTTGGTGTATCAGGCGCTGGTCGACTGACCGGCGTTCACTCGGAGAAATCCCACCGCGTGGCGCCGTGGGGTTCGGCTGTGGCGATGCCGAAGGCGGTGCGCAGGTCGAAGCGGTAGACGTACCAAGGCGGCGGACCCGCGCTCGGTGCGCTGTACGGCGCGGTGAAGGTGTCCCCGTCGGCGGTGACCGGCCAGCCGTTGGCGTGGTAGACGGCGGCGAGGTGGGCGACGGTGGCGGGGTCTGCCACGCGCGTCGCGGAGCCTTCCAGCGTCAAGTCGATGCCCTGCAAGCGAACGCCGACGCTGCAGGCCGCATTGGTTGCCAACAGACGCGACTTCAGGGTGCCAGGGCCGCTGGTGAAGTACAGCGCCTCGGAGTCCCACAGGGCGCCCACGCCGGCCGTGTGGGGGCGGCCGTCCGGGTGGACGGTGGTGAGGAAGAAGGTCAGGTCGACGCTCGCGGAGTCGCGGGCGAGCAGGTCGCGGGCGCGGCTCCAGGGGAGTTCGCCGTGGCCGTAGATGTCCAGGTTTCGGGTGCGGGTGGGTTCAGTCATGTCAACGCGTCGAACGGCGGCACCGAGAATCGACAGCCCTAATACTGCAACGGCAGTTGCTGGTGTTGTGGTAGATCATCGTGGTGGTGGTCGATGTGGTGATGGATCAGCTGGATCGGGTGCATGAGCGGATCGCG
>NZ_JBFBAE010000056.1:0-16143 GCF_040689465.1 Amycolatopsis sp. NPDC051373
ACCGGGCCCGCGCCCAACCCGCTCGCGGCGCTGTGCGACGACGCCGTCACGGTCGAGGCGCCGTCGGTGGCCACCGTGCAGGAGATGCACCTCGCACTGGTGCACGCCCTGTGCGAGGAACTGGACAACGCGCTCGGGGTGCCCGCGTGAAGCCGCTGGTCGTCCTCGGCGACACGCTGCTCGACGTCGACGCCGAAGGAACTGCCGACCGGCTCTGCCCGGAGGCGCCGGTTCCGGTCGTCGACCTGACGGCGCGCCGCCGCCGCCCGGGTGGAGCGGGGCTCGCCGCGCTGCTGGCGGCGCGGTCGGCGGCCGAGGTCGTGCTGGTCACGCCGCTAGGGCACGACGAGGCAGGGCACGCGCTCACCGGGCTGCTGGAACCCGACGTCACCGTGCTGCCCCTGCCCTTGCGAGGCACCACGGTGTGCAAAACGCGCGTCCGTGCGGGCGGGCAGTCGTTGCTGCGCCTGGACTCCGGCAACGGAACGGCGACCGCGGAGCCGCTCTCCGACCGAGTCCGCGACGCCCTCACCGGTGCGGGTGCGGTGCTGGTCGCGGACTACGGCCGCGGCCTCACATGCAATCCGCACGTGCGCCGGCTCCTGCGGGAGCTCGCCGGGCGCATTCCGGTGGTCTGGGACCCGCACCCGCGCGGCACGGACCCGGTGCGCCACGCCGTGCTCGTCACCCCGAATCTGGCGGAAGCCCGCAGCACGCTGCCTGGCCACGACGAACCGGCCGAGCTTGCGAAACTGCTGCGGGACCATTGGCACGCCGAGGCCGTCGCCGTCACCACGGGTGCGCGCGGCGCGGTCCTCGCCGACGGCTTCGGGCAGACTGCGGTGCCGGTTCCCGCGGCCGCGCGGACGCCGGGGCACGCCGCCCCGGACACCTGCGGGGCGGGTGATCGCTTCGCCGCGGCCGCCACAGCTGCGCTGCTGACCGGCACGGACACGACGGAAGCCGTCGCGACGGCCGTGGAAGCGGCGGCCCGGTTCGTCGCCGACGGCGGAGCCACGGCACTGTCCACTCACGACGCTCCGGTGCCCGACCCGCAACCGGCGACCGACGCGTTCGGTCTGGCGCAGCGGATCCACGCTGGAGGCGGCCGGCTGGTCGCGACCGGCGGGTGCTTCGACCTGCTGCACCCCGGGCACGTCAGCCTGCTGCGCCAGGCCCGTGCCCTCGGTGACGCCCTCGTGGTGTGCCTCAACTCCGACGCGTCCGTGCGCGGGCTCAAGGGGCCCGCCCGGCCGCTCGTGCGCGACCGTGACCGGGCGCGGCTGCTGGCCGCGTTGTCCTTTGTGGACGCGGTCGCCGTGTTCGACGAACCGTCGCCCACGGCGGTACTGGAGCGGCTGCGCCCGCACGTGTGGGTCAAGGGCGGCGACTACACGCACGCCGACCTGCCCGAACGCGAGGTCGTGGAACGCCACGGCGGTGAGGTCGTGCTCGTCCCGACCGTCCCGGGGTACTCGACGTCGCGGCTGGTCGCCGCGGCGGCCGGTGCCTGATCCGCGACAGCGACTCCCGAAAAACGACTCCGACTCGCGAAGGAGACCGATGCGACCCCTCGGCAACATCCTGATCACCGGTGGTGCCTCCGGCCTCGGCGCGGCCACCGTCGACGCCGTGCGCAAGGCGGGCGGCACGCCGTACGTCCTCGACCGTGTCCGCCCAGAAGACCCGGCCGAGTACGTCGAGGCCGACCTCACCGACACCGCCGCGACCGAGCGGGCGGTGCGCGAGCTGGCCGAGCGCGCCGGCGGGCTCGACGGCGTGTTCACCGCCGCCGGCACCGACGCGTGCGGCCCGCTGTCCGAAGTGTCCACTGAGGACTGGGAGCGGGTGGTGAAGGTGAACCTGCTCGGCACGGCCGCCGTCGTCCGCGCCGCGCTGCCGTATCTGGAGCGCTCGGGCGGCACGGTCGTCACGTGCGCGTCGACGCTCGGCATCAAGGCGGTGAGCGACGCCACGGCCTACTGCGCTTCGAAGTTCGGCGTCGTCGGCTTCACCCGCGCGCTGGCCGCGGAGCTGGCCGGACGCGTCGGTGTGACGCTACTGATCCCCGGCGGGATGTGGACGCACTTCTTCGACAACCGCACCGACCAATACAAGCCCCCGCCGGACGCGAAGCTCAACGCGCCCGAGCACACGGCGAGCACCGTCGTCTTCGCGCTGCAGCAGCCGCCGGGCTCGGAGATCCGCGAGCTGGTCGTGTGCGCGTCGGAGGAGGGGTCGTGGCCGTGAGCGCCGCGATCCTGGTGCTGCGCGCGCTCGGGATCGGTGACCTGCTCACGGCGGTGCCAGCCCTGCGCGCGCTGCACGAGGCGCACCCCGACGAACGCCTGGTGCTGGCTGCGCCGCGCGAGCTGCGGGACCTCGCCGAGCTCATCGACGCCGTCGACGAGCTGCTGCCGACACCCGGCCTCGGGGAACTCGCGTGGCCGGGCCCGCCGCCGAAGCTCGCGGTGAATCTGCACGGCAGCGGCCCGGAGAGCATCCACGACCTGCTCGCCACCGACCCCGGCGAGCTGCTCACCCACCACCACCCCGACTTCCCGGACGTGCCGGGCCTCGACTGGCGGCCCGACGTGAACGAGGTCGACCGCTGGTGCCGGCTGGTGGAGTTCGCGCACGTCGAGGCCGACCGCTCCGCGCTGCGGCTGCCCGCGCCGCCGGGGCCGAGCCCCGCGCCCGGGGCCGTGGTCGTGCACCCCGGTGCGGCGTTCGCGGCGCGACGCTGGCCGCCCGAACGATTCGCGCGCGTGGCGCGGGAGCTCGCCGCCGCGGGACACTGCGTCGTGGTGACCGGCAGCGCGGCGGAACGCGACCTGGCCCGCAGTGTGGCCGCGCGGGCTGGGTTGCCCGAGGACGCGGTGCTCGCCGGACGCACAGGTCTGGCGGAACTGGCGTCTCTCGTGGCCGAGGCGGCGCTGGTCGTCTGCGGGGACACGGGTGTCGGGCACCTCGCGACGGCGTTCGGTACGCCTTCGGTGTTGTTGTTCGGCCCCACGCCACCGCGCCTGTGGGGTCCACCTCCGGAAGCACGCCGGCACGTCGTGCTGTGGACAGGCGATGTCGGCGATCCACACGGCGACAAACCGGACAACGGACTGCTGCTGCTCGGTGAAGAACGCGTCCTCGCAGCAGCTCGAGGCACGCTGGAAGCGCAGGTGCCGCATGGCTGAGCACCTCGGTGTCGTCGGCGCGGGTTACGTCGGCCTCACCAGCTCCGCGTGTTTCGCCCGCCTGGGCCACCAGGTCACGTGCGTGGACACTGACGAGTCCAAAGTAGACGCACTGCGACGCGGCGACGTGGCCATCGCCGAGCCCGGGCTGCCGGAGCTCGTCACCGAGGGGCTCTCCGACGGCACCCTCGTCTTCACGACCGCGCAGGCGGAGCTCTACGGCGCGGACGCCGTTTTCCTGTGCCTGCCCACCCCGCCCGACGACGAGGGCCGGCCCGATCTCGGTGTGCTGGAACGGGTCCTGCCGCAGCTCGGCCGGCTGCTGCGGCCGGGGTGCGCGGTCGTCACCAAGTCGACCGTGCCGGTCGGCACAGCGGCTCGGCTGCCGCGCCTGCTGGGCCGCGCCGACCTGCCGGTGGCGAGCAACCCCGAGTTCCTCCGCGAAGGGCATTCGGTCGAGGACTTCCTGCACCCCGACCGCATCGTGATCGGGACCGATCCGCCGGGAGCGCCGGCCGCGCACCGCGTTGAGAAGCTGTACGAGCCGACGGGCGCTCCGGTGGTCCGGACCGACACCGCGAGCGCCGAGCTGGCGAAGTACGCCAGCAACGCGTTCCTCGCGGTGAAGCTGTCGTATGTGAACGTGCTGGCCGAGCTGTGCGAACGGTTCGGCGCCGACGTCAGCGAGGTCGCCCGCACGATGGGCCTCGACGCGCGCATCGGCCCGGAATTCCTCGCCCCGGGACCGGGCTGGGGCGGTTCGTGCCTGCCGAAGGACACCTCGGCGCTGCTGCACGCGGCCGACGCGGCGGGCGTCGACTTCGGCATCCTGCGCGATGCCGTGCGTGTGAACGCCCGCCAGCGCGCCCGCGTGGTGCGGACCGTGCGGGAAGCGGTCACGGGCTCGCCGGCCGGTTCCCTCGTGGGCGCACGCATCGGCTTGCTGGGCCTGGCGTTCAAGGCCGGGACCGGCGACCTGCGCGACTCACCCGCCCTGGCGATCGCCACCGAACTGGCCCGCCACGGCGCCGAGCTGACCGCGCACGACCCGGCGGTCGAAGCCGTGCCGGGGCTCGACGCGGTGCAGGTCGTGGACGACCCGTACCTGGTGGCGAAGGACGCCGCCGCGCTGGTCGTGCTCACCGAGTGGCCGGAGTTCCGCGACCTCGACTGGGCCCGGCTCGCGGCGGTGGCGGCCCGGCCGGTGGTCGTGGACACGCGCAACCTTCTCCGCCCCGAGATGCTCGCCGATGCCGGGTTCACCCACTTCGGCGTTGGGCGGCAGCACCCGGAGACTACTCCGTTCGGGTGACGTCGACGTTTTCCCGAGTGCGGTCCGGGCCGTGGGGTACGCGGTCCGGACCACCCACCCCGAGGGAGATTCCGTGCCGAACCGGATCCTGATCAGCCAGGAGAGCCAGCCGATCCCGTGTGAGAAGTGCGGTCAGCCGACCTTGCATGTCGCCCGGCTCGTCACCGGCGACGGCGCCCTGCTCGGGCAGACGATGGTCTGCACCGAATGCCGCCGCGGCCGGCCGGACAGCACCGGGCCGTCGGCTTGACACCGGCGCGCGAGACGAGAAGCGCGGCGACCGTTCCCGAGGGTGGTCGCCGCGCTTCTCCTTGCCGCCCGGTGCCGCTGCCCGTCAGCGCCGGTCAAGTCAGTGCCGACCGGTTCAGCGCCGGTCAGGGTCCCGGCGGCTCCACGTGTACCACCTTCGTCTGCGTCATCTCGTCGAGCAGCTCGGGGCCGTAGCCATAGCCATTCCCGCTGCGCCGCCGCGGGTGCGAGGCCCCGCCGGGGGCGCCGCCGAACACGGCGTTGACCTTCACCGTCCCCGCGGGCAGTTCACGCCACGCGTGCTGCGCGCGTGACATCGACGCGGTCAGCACAGTCGCCGCGAGCCCGTAGTCACTGCGGGCGGCCGCGGCGAGCCCGTCCTCGAAACTCGAGACGACCTGCACCGGCGCGACCGGGCCGAACGTCTCCTCGGCCATCACGCGCAGGTCCGGCGTGCATCCCGTGAGAACGGTCGCCGGGTAGTGCGCGCCGGGCCCCTCGGGCACCACTCCCCCGGTCAGTGCCCGCGCGCCCCGCGCCAGGGCGTCCTCCACGTGCGAGTGCACGTGGTCGCGGTGCCGGAGATCGACCAGCGGCGCGAGGGCGCGCGCCTGGGCTTCCTTCACCAGCGCGGCGAGGAACGGCTCGGCAACGGCTTCGTGCACGTAGACCCGCTCCACGGCCACGCAGATCTGCCCGGAGTTGGCGAACGCGCCGAGCGCTACCTGCGCGGCGGCCCACGCGGGATCGACGTTCTCGTCGATCACCACGGGGTCGTTGCCGCCGTTCTCCGGCAACGTCTTCGCGCCGGTCGCGGCCGCGCTGGCGGCGATCGACCGCCCGGCCGCGGTGCTGCCGACGTGGGCGATCACGTCGACGTCGCCGCGCATCGCCAGCAGGGCGCCGACCCCGCCTTCGCCTTGCAGGGTCTGGAAAACGCCGGCCGGCAGCACGCCGGAAAGCACGTCGCCGAGGAGCGCACCGGTGTGCGGCGCGCGCTCGCTCGGCTTGTGCACCACGGTGTTCCCGGTCACCAGGGCCGCGCCGATCAGCCCGCACGCCACGGCGACCGGGTCGTTCCACGGCGTCAGCGCGACGACGACCCCGCGAGCTTCCGGGACCATCAGGTCGGTCGCCCCGAAGTCGCCGAGCAGGCTGCGCCCGCCGTGGACCGGGCCCAGCTCCGCGTACTGGTCGAGCGTGCCCGCGCCGGCCAGCACGCCTTCGGCCGCCTCGGCCCGCGGCCGCCCGGTCTCGGCTTTGTTGCGCGCGGCGAGTTCGTCGACGTGTTCCCGCAGCCGCGCCGCCGCGGAGTGCAGCAATCCACCGCGCTCGGCCGCCGGAGTGCGCGCCCAGCCGGGCCACATGCGGTTGGCCAGCGCCAGCGCGGCGTCGACCTCGTCTTCGACGGCAGTGGGCACCGTGCCCACCACGCTCCCGTCGGCCGGGTTCCGGATTTCGATCGTTCCTGCGGTCATCCGCACCTCCTTCGCGTCTCTGCGTGGTTACCAGGTCTGCTTGCCGGACCACCGAGTGCCCGGCGTCGTCGGGGGAAACGTTCGCTGGGCGGGCTGTTCCGCTCGTCGACCGGCTGCTCGCCGGGTTCGACCGTGACCGGAACCGGCTCGTCAGTATCGCGAGCGGAGCCGAGCGCTCCACGCTCGTCGTGCTCACCGACCACGCCATCGGCGCCACCGCCCTCCCGACGGCTCGCGGAGGCCGACATCGCGCAATGCGAGGGCAACCTGCGGTTGTCGATCCGCCTCTCCACCACGCGGCCGACCTCGACCGGGCGCCAGCGGTCCGCCACCCGCAGCCGCGCATCAGAACAGGCTGTCGATGTCACAGGTGGCGCCGGTCAACGGCGTTGGCCCTAAGGTGCACGACGAGCGCTGCGCGTCAGGCAGTCCCGCAGCTCGGCGCGCCCTGCATCAGCCATTGACCCACGTCGGGGTCGCTGGAGGGTCGGAAGATCTGGCCCAAGTCGATGTCTGCGGCGACCAGGACGTCGCACCCGCTCGCTGCGACGAGATCGGGCACGGCCAAGAAGTCCTTCGCCGGGCCAGGGGCCGCGACAGTGAGGACCGCGCGGAGCTGCACCCGGGCACCTCGACCTTGATGTCGACGTCGCCGAGCAGCCTCGCAGCTGCGAACTTTCACCCGGACCTCCGCGGCCGACAGGTGCCCGGAGCAAACCTGCGCGCCCGGGCCGATGACCGTCATGGTGATGTCTGTCGAGCGCGTTCGAGTCTCGTAGGCCGGCCGGTACGCGGTCGACGGGCGGCGCACCCGGGCGTTTATCCGCCGCGGCACGCGGTGGCCAGGGAGCCGGACCCGACGACGGAAGGTGATTCCCATGACCGCACCTGGACCCGAGCCGAACGAAGTCCCCGGCCTGGAACCTGGGGGCTCGGTGGCCCCGGGCGACACGCCGCCGGACGCGGGCAGACTTCGGGGCTGTCGCACCCGCAACCCATGCCGTCGCGCAAGCTGCCCGCCGCGTGGCTGATCGTCCTCGCGGTCTTGGTCCTTTTGGCGGCGGCGTTTTTCATCGTGCTGGGCCTCGGTTATGTCTGAGGCGGGTGGTGTGGGGCCGGACCTCCCTCCAGTCCGGCCCCTCCCTCTCAGCTACCGCCGAGTTCCTTGCTCACCCCGCTGGGCCCCTCGTACTGCCGATCGGGGATCCCCCTCAGCTGCTCGAGCGTCTCCTCGTCAGCACCGTTTCCCTGCGCCGCCGCCACCAGGTCGTCGCGGCCGGCGGGGTAGTCCACTCCGGACAGGTATTTCTGCACCTGGATCGGGTTGGCGTCCGTCATCGCTCCTCCTTTCCTGTCGCGCCGGGAAAGCCACCGGCGAACGCAGCGGCTACCCGGGGCAAGCGCCGGCAAACATCAAGGCCACGTCGTTTGCCCCGGAAATCGCCGGGTAGCCGCACGCCGGCAGAAGGAGCTTCGATGACAGACAAGCAAGCACCGGCTTCCCGACGGCCGATCCAGGGCGTGACCGCCGTCGTGGCGGCCGCGTTCCTGCTGGTCGGCGTGCTCGGCTTCATCCCCGGGATCACCACGCACTACGGCGAACTCACCTTCGCCGGGCCGCACTCCGGCGCCCGGTTGTTCGGCGTGTTCGGCGTTTCGGCGCTGCACAACATCGTGCACCTGCTCTTCGGCATCGTCGGGCTGGCGGCCACCCGGAGATCCGGCTCGGCGCGCGCCTTCCTCATGATCGGCGGCCTCGTCTACCTCCTGCTCTGGGTCTACGGCGCCGCGACCGACGACCACAGCCAGGCCGACTTCGTGCCGCTCGATCACGCTGACGACTGGCTGCACTTTGGCCTCGGCGCCGGCATGATCGTGCTCGGCGTCCTGCTCACCGCCCTCGAGCGCGCTCGCGGCCAGTACCCGCCGACACGCCGCCACGTCGGCAACCCCCAGGACTCCCACGGTTGAACGGTGCCGGCGCTGTGCTGAATCCCCGCACAGCGCCGCACCGCCTCAGGCCACGTCGTCGAACTCGAACCGGAGTTCGTCGACGCAGCGCTGGTACTTCTGCTCCATCTCCTGCTCGCTGTTCGCGGCGATGAGGAATTGTGCGAGCTCGTAGGAGTAGCTGTCCTGCTCGGGCAGCTCCGAAAGCCGCTGCCCTTCCTTCGGCGACATGCTGATCTCCACCCCGCCGAGCTGGTCCTGCAAAGCCGTGATCTCCGCGGCCGTCGGCACGCGCGTCACCACGGCGTCGCCGGAGAAGCGGCGCAGGTACCAGCGGCCGGCGATGCCGTACGGACCCGCGCCGGCGCGGTGGCGCGGCGCCTGCCCGAGTCCGAGGCGGACCATGAGGTCGTGGTTGGCCAGGCCGTCGACAAGCTCGAACAGTCCGGCGTGCGACTGCGAGTGCCTCGGGTTGATCTCCAGCAGGTACACCTGTCCGGACTGCACGTCGCAGAAGAACTCGATGCTGAACGTCCCGTTGTCGAAGCCGACTCGCCGCATCACTCTCTTCGCGACGTCCGCCATGCGCCGCCGCACCTCCTCCGGCAGCTGGGAGGGGTACTGGTGGCGCAGGAACGACGAGCTGTCCGGGTAGTCGACCGAGTCGAGCGCCGCGTACACGGTCACTTCGCCCTGGTACACGTACCCCTCGACGGCGGCCTGCACTCCGTGCAGCGCCTCCTCGGCCAGGCACGCCGCCCCGCCGACTGCGGCGATTTCGCGCGGTAGCTCGACCTTCCCGAGTACTTCGTCGAAGGGCTCGCCGACCCGGCCCACACCCTCGCGGATGTCCGCGACCGCCGCGGCGAACTCGGCATCGTCGGTCACGCGGAAGGCGAGCTCCGAGGAGAAGGACTTCACCGGCTTGAGCCACACGGGGTACGACACACCCTCGGGAAGCTTCGGTTCGGCGTCGTCGAGGTCGACGATGCCGAAGTGCGGCAACTCGTCGATCACTTCGCGCTGCTCCAACCGGCTCCAGTACTTGTGCTCGCACTTGAGGATCGCCTCGAGCGGCACATGCGGCAAGCCGCGGCTCTCGCACAACAGTGGTACGAGCGACGCCGCCGGGAAATCCCAGAACGTGACGATCGCGTCGATCGAACCCTCGAACGCGTCGAGCGCCGTTGTCGCCTTGTCGAGCAGTTCGCCGATGTCGATTTCGCCGTGCTGGAGTTCGTCAGGCGTCAGCAGTCCGTGGAACGCGTACTGGTCGGATTCGGGCAACCGCTCGAGCACTTGTGCGTTGTTGTCGTCCAGCCCGACCACGAAGATGTTCGTCGTCATCGGTCTGGCACTCCTCGTTCGTTCCGGTTGGTTCATACCTGCCGGATTTCCCCTTCACCATAACGGTAAACTCGTCAGATCAGGTCCCGCGGCACGGTGTGGTGCCAGTTGCGGGATACGATCCGTCGGTCGCCGTGGTAGGCGTCGAGGCACGCGTCGATCATGAACTCCTCGGGCGTGGAGGACACCCGTGTGCTGGTTTCGCTTCGCGCGGACCAGTCGCCGCGCTCGAACGTCACGACCCACTCCGTCTCCGCGACGGGTGAACAGAAGCGATCGGCCACCCACGTGTAACGCTCGTGCACGTCGCGGGTGACGGAGAGGTCGATGTCGTCGTAGCGGACGGCGCCGGAGTTCTTCACGATGTCCAGCGCCGAGTGATACGCGACCAGGTCGCGCGAGACCTCCCAGCGCTGCTCCGGCGGGGTCAGTTCCGTCGTCGTCAGCGGCGGTGGGCCTTCCGATTGACCGAATGGGTTCGCGGGCACCTCATCGGACTCCGCCATCGGTCGCACCGGAAGCGTGAGGGAACTGAGTCCTGCGTGGACGGATAAGGTGACCGGCTCCGGAGGGGGCCAGGCAAGCGGCCAGTACGAAGTGGACAGTGACAGCCGGAACCGGTGGCCGGCCGGGAATGCCTGCGCCACCCCGTTCAGCTCGAACTCGACCTCGCACACCTGACCCGGCTCCATCGGCTTCGGTTCTTCGTGACCGTCGCGGCGGGTCAGGTTGAGCAGCCCGTACGTCACCCGCGTGGCACGGCCATCGGGGGCCACATCGGACAGCCGCGCGGCCACCATCGCCACGGGCCGGTCGGCCGAGACCGCGAGCCCCTTTGCGCTGGTCGTAGGGCAGGTCCGGCGGGCCCTGTAGGACGCCCACTTCCCGGCGAACTGCCCGACCGACAGAGGTGAGGAAACCTCCAGCATCACTTCCGGCACGTCCTCCCCCGGCCGCGCGATGCGGTGCGGCGCCAGCGCGTGCTCCGAAGGCTTGACATGCGGCGAGGGCCACCGCGCCTCGCCGACCCACCGGCCGGGGCGATCCTCGTACGACGTCGAAGGCGGCACACTCTCCTGCAGCCAGGTCTGGACCATTGGCCCGTCCAGGACACCGTTCTCGACGTCCTTGAGCCAGTGGTCCCACCACCGCACGACTTCCTGTAGGTACCCGATCCGACGACCGCTTCGCCGACTATATGCACTACATGGGCGGGTTGCCTGCTCTCCGACAACGTCGCCGCATCCGGAACCATGTTCTCCGACGCGACGCTGCCGCCGGACCCAGCGGTCGTGGGAGATCGGTGGCTGGAGCTATGGCGGGAACGACTTGAGGGCTGCAGCCTGTGGGCCGAGCAGTGGCTGCGCCACCAGCGCCGCGACGGCTACTGGCGCCACGCGTCCGTGTCGGAGAACTACAACGATGTGCAAGTACCGGTGCTCGCCTCCAGCGGCTGGGCCGACGGCTACTCCAACGCCGTGACGCGGCTGATGGCCCACCTCGACGTGCCCCGGCGCGGCCTGATCGGGCCGTGGTCGCACAAGTACCCGCACCTCGTCGAGCCCGGCCGGCAACCAGTACCGGCGGGGCCTCGAGAAGCGCTTCGCGGATCGCGATCTGCAGATGGGGCGTAGTGAGCACGTCGAATTCGCCGCGCGCGGTGAGAGACGCCCGTGGTACCTCCGAGTGCGGCGGCGTGCCCTGCTGGGTCCGGTTCGAAGGGCTGCATGCTTTCGATCCTGACGCAGCGGTCACTGTGCCGCACGGCCACCAGCCGGCAAAAGGGGAATGCGGCCGGCATCCGCTGGCCAGCCGGGGATGTTGCGGGGGTCGTGGCCGTAGGTGTTGCGCTCACCGATCTGGTCGCGCGGTCGACGACCTGCACCGCGGAATCCTCAGGCACCGAGTGCGGTTAGCGGTCGTCGGCGAGCGCCGCGCTGATCGGTCACGGCCACTGACCGGCACCGGTCTTCGCGCGTATCCGCGCCCGGCAGGGGTACCACGTCGACATCCGAGGACACGACGGCGCGAGGTGTATGGCTCATGCTCCCAGCCGGCGAGCCCGGCCCGGCCGCGAACGATGACCTGCGGGCCCGCCGGCCCGCCGACGTCGACGACGTCACTGTTTTGCGGCACGAGGTGACCGCCTGGGTCCGCGCTCACCAGTTGGCCGGTGATCTCGCCGACGACGTCGAGCTGTCGACCTACGAGGCGCTGATCAACACCGCGAAACGCGCCTACCCCGACGATTCCGCCGGCATAGTGGACCTGCATGCCCACCACCAATCCGACCTGGTCCGCATCACCGTCACCGACCACGGCCCCTGACAGCCACCCGCTCCAGACCCCGGTGGCCTGCACGGACGCGGCCTGCCGCTGATCCGCGCCCTGCCCGATCACGCGGCCATCGACGCCACCCAGCTCGGCACCATCGTGACCATGACGTGGCACCCGATCCCATCGATGCCGCACGCATGACCTGAGCAGGTCGGGCCCACCAAGCCCGACAACCGGCTGCTTCGTCACACGCCTGCGCGCAGGTTCCCGGCGCCGACACGGAGGGTCATCGCCGGACGTAAGTCGGTCGAGCCTGACATGCCCTGTAGTAGTCATGCGTGTTCGGCAAGGTGAGCAGTCTGGCGACGGTCTCAGCCGCCGACCTCGGCGCGCACTGCCGATGTCGGCGATCAAGCTCGCCTTGCACTGAATCGGCGCTGGCGCTTGCGCGCCAGATGGCCGTCCTGGACCTCAGCCGTCCACGGGTGCCAGCTCGCCGCGAAGGTTGATCTTGGTCTCGGAAACGCTCGTTTGTGTGTGGGGTTCGGGCCGCGCGGGATGGCTGCGGGCGTTACAGTGCGAGAGCCGAGGTTCTTCGTGCGTTCCGGTCGGGCGGTGCGCCGCCTTCGCGGCATACCGACCTTGCGCGAGCGATGAAGGGCCTCGCCGCGGGGAGAATGCGGCGCGTTACCTCTTCGTCCAAGAGCGGGCCTGGAAGCACACGTCCACGTCGACACCGGAATTGCCGGAGGATGTGGTGGTGCCTGGTTCGCTGTCGCCTGCTCCGCGCGCGTGTCCGGTTCCTCGTCGTTCTGCCTGGCAGATGGGAGAGCTGGTCATGGATAACATTCGGAACGAGTCGTGGCCGACAGTGCTTGATGAGGTCACCGGGGCGCTGGAAACGTTGATCGCGGCGCTCGACAGCGTCGACGACTCCGCGGTTTTGCTGCACCAGGTGTGTGAGCAGGTGACCCGGGCGGTGCCCGGCGTTGACGAGGCCACCATCACCCTGATCACCGGCGGTGTGCCCACGACCGCCGCGACGACCAGCCAGATCGCGGCCGCGCTGGACCGCGACCAATACGTCGTCGGCGACGGACCCTGCCTGCGGGCCGCGCGCACCGGCACCATGGTGCGAGTGTCGATCGCCGACGCCGCCGAGCACTGGCCGGTGTTCGCGAAAGACTCGGCCAAGGCCGCATTCGGCAGTTTTCTGTCCGCGCCGCTGGTGATCAGCGAGAAACACGCCGGCGCGGTCAACTGCTACAGCGTCCGCGACCACGGCTTCGCCGAGCTCGACGAGAAACTGCTCGACCTCTACACCACCGCCGCCACCGCCGCCCTGCGCGCCCACAACCGCTACAAGCACGCGCACGAGACCACCGAGCAGCTCCGCACGGCGCTGACCAGCCGTGCGGTGATCGATCAGGCCAAAGGCATCCTCATGGCCCTACGCCGGATCTCTGCGGACGAGGCGTTCACCCTGCTCGTCGAACAGTCCCAGCGGGAGAACGTCAAACTGCGCGACTTCGCCGCTCGGTTCGTCAGCCACGCCACCGGCGTGACACCCACGACGTGAACCAGCCCGTGGTCGCTGCTGCGTTCCAACGACGCGGAGGCGAAGAAAGATGCGGCCCGGGGTCCGGGCCGCATTGGCGGGCACGGTGAGCCCCGGCTGCAGACCGAGGTGACCGCCGCTGGCCCACAGGGCACATCGTGAACCGGGCGGGCTGGCCTCGACGATACGACCTCGGCACGGCCACGCTCCGTTTGCTCTCACGCACCTCGGAGCCGAAGTGGTGCCCGTCCGCCTGACTGCCGAAGAGCGGGGAGCGTTACCCGAGCTCTGGCTAGCCGTGGCCATCAGCGCGGCGCCGCCCGGCCGCGTCGAACGTGAAGGTCAGCACCACACCATCCGCCCTCGAGGGCGAGCACAGTAACTGCGGCCGGCCGGTAATCGCCGACCGAATGTCCGGCACCGATCAAATGCCGCCGCTCCTGAGCGAGGCCAGCCTTTACAGCGCCGGGCGCTACTCGTGCGAACTACCGTACGGCCGCTGCGAAGCGCCCTTGTAGCCCTCCGCGGCCTCACCAGGATCCGGGCCGATTTCCTCGCCCCGGCAGGTGGTACTGCTGCCCGCGCCGAACGGCGAGCCAGGCTCCATGTCTGTGTCCGAGAGGGTGCCGGTGGGTGAGTAGTCGCGGTGGGGGTCGGGCTCGGGGTCCGGCTTTTCGCGGGCTTTCCTGGCACCCTCGGCGGCGGCGCCGCCCTCGGTGTCGATGTCCTCGGACCAGCCGTGCTGGTCTTCCTGGCCGGCCATGATGCGCTCCTTTCGGCCGGAATGGGCGGCGGCCCGTTCCCGGCGCCTACCCGGCCCGGAGGTGACCAAACGCCCGGCAATTTCAGGGCGATGCAGACGACGCCCCTTGGTCACTCCTCTCCCGCCCCGGGCATGGGCGGTCGCTAGCGGCTGCCGGGGCCCCTGGCCCCACCTTTTGCCTCGCCCTTGCCGTTGCCCTGCTTCTCGTTGTCCATCGCATCCTCGGCGTGCGGTCCGCCGTGAGCGTGGCTGACGCCCCCTCCTGCTCGGCGCGCGGGCGGCGGCCCGGCCGGCACGGGCTCAGCGGCGTGCTGCGGTGTCCCCGCCGTAGCGGTCGCCACGGTTGGCATGGCAGGCGTCGACGGCGACGGAGTCGGAGGAGACGCAATCACGGGCGCGCGGTCCGAGGTGGGGTCCGTGGTGTCCGACCCGCGAACACTGCTGCGAGCATCGCCGCGATGATCGCCGCTGCAACACCGCCCCCGTTACCTTTTTCGTGTGCTCCCACCAGGGAGTTGTGGTCACCAGGCCTGGCATGACTTACGCCCCCAGTCGAAGGCATGATCCGGGGGGTGGTGTCACCGGGTCTGGTGGCATCGAGGGACCGCTGAATAGGGACACGGCCGCCAACTGGTAGGTCTCGTCGTAACGTGGGTGCCGGCCATCGATGCTCGACCAGTGACCACGTCCGACGACCGAATGGCACGGTGGATGAGCAGCGATTTCGGGGTGTTCCTCGGCCTGGACGTCGGCAAGGACGCCCATCACGCGGTCGGTCTCGACCCAGACGGTAAGCGGCTGCACGACGGGCCGCTGCCCAACAGCGAGCCCAAGCTGCGGGCCTTGTTCGACAAGCTCGCCCGGCACGGTCCGCTGCTGGTCGTGGTGGACCAGCCGGCCACGATCGGGGCGTTGCCGGTCGCGGTCGCCCGCGCGACCGGGCACCAGGTGGCCTACCTGCCCGGCTTGGCGATGCGCCGCATCGCCGATCTCTACCCGGGCCGGGCGAAGACCGATGCCCGGGACGCGTTCGTCATCGCCGACGCCGCCCGCTCCCTGCCCCACACGCTGCGACCGGTCGACGTCGGCGACGAAGCCCTCGCGGAGCTGGAGGTGCTGGTCGGGTTCGACGACGACCTGGCCGGCGAAGCCACCCGACTCAGCAACCGGATCCGCGGCCTGCTCACCGGCATCCACCCCGCCCTCGAGCGGGCCATCGGCCCGCGGATCAGCCACCCCGCGGTGCTGGAAATCCTCTCCCGCTGCGGCGGCCCGGCCGGCATCACCAAGGCCGGGCGCCGCCAACTCACCGCGATCGCGAAGGTCCACGCGCCCCGCATGGGCGACAAACTCATCGACGCGATCATGACCGCCCTGGACGAGCAGACCGTCACCGTCCCGGGCACCGCCGCCGCAGACACCGTGCTCCCGCGACTGGCCGACAGCCTCAAAACCGTGCTCCAACAACGAAAGACCGTCGCCGAGCAGGTCGAGGGGATACTCGATGCGCACCCTCTTGCCGGGGTCCTGACCTCGATGCCCGGCATCGGCGTCAGGACCGCAGCCCGCATCCTCCTCGAGGTCGGCGACGCCTCCCACTTCGCCAGCTCCGCGCATCTGGCTGCTTATGCCGGCATCGCTCCGGTCACCCGCAGCTCCGGCACCAGCATCAAGGGCGAGCACCCGGCCCGGACCGGCAACCGCAAGCTCAAACGCGCGTTCTTCCTCGCCGCGTTCGCTGCCCTGCACGACCCCGCCAGCCGCACCTACTACGACCGCAAACGAGCCGAGGGCAAGAAACACAACGCCGCCCTCATCTGCCTGGCCCGCCGCCGCTGCGACGTCCTCTACGCAATGCTCCGCAACCGCACCCACTACCGCCACCCCGAATCAGCTCCCGCCCCCGCAGCGGCTTGACAACCACTGTGAGACTGCGCGGGCGGCCTGGTGGTCGCTGTCAGGATGGTCCGGCGGTGCGGGATGACTCGTTGACAACTTGGCCGTTTTCGGGCGTGCCT
>NZ_JBFBAE010000057.1:0-15066 GCF_040689465.1 Amycolatopsis sp. NPDC051373
TCCACTCCGACCGCGACGCCGAGATCACCTGCACCACACCATGATCAACCACCACCCCCAACCGACCCACACCGGGTTACGAGACATCCCTTAGTGCGGGACCTATGCCGGGGCGAAAGCTCCCACACCTGCCATTCATACGGAGGGGGTGAGGAGATCTTCTTTCGTGGCCGGTTCGTCCGGTGGGTTCTCGCTGAACGCCTCACCACGCAGTTCGCCGGGGCCGCCGGCGAGGTTCCCGTCCCGCTGCGCCCATTGCTGCAGGCGCTGCCGAAGGCCCCACGACCATGATCGGTCCTCGCGGGTCCAGCGTGATCGCAGCGGCGCGGCTGCTCTGCGCAGCGGCGCGAAACCCGGCAATCTGGTAACTCACGAGCGAACGCAGAATCGCGTTGATCACCTGACGGTGATCAACACCATCACCGCGCACCACCGTGCTACGGCGGCAAGATCACCACACGCCCGACCCGTCAACTCGCCTCGGCTCGAAGCGCAGACCCGTGCGAGGCATGGGCAGCCCGAAACCTAGCCGGCCCCGCTGTTCGACGACGTCGTCCGCCGCCACACCGCATCCCCGGGCCCGAGCACGCCCCGGCCCCGCCGTCCCCACCGCCGGACCCCACCACGCCACCCGAGCGATGACCGAGTCGTCCACCACCCCGACTGGCCGGCGTGATCCTCCCGGGTGGCCGGGGACGACACCCGTGCGTGCGGCGCTCATCCTCGTGATTTGTCCCGCAGCGGCACGGGGCGAACATGATGTCGCCGCCGGTTCAGTCCGGCGGTCGTCCACTCGGTGAACCGGCGATGCGCTGTCGGTACCGTGACCCCGAAGCTGGGCGGCAGGTGTCGCCAGGCGCACCCGCTGGTCAGCACGAACACGATCGCGGTGAACACTGCCCGGTCGTCCACTCGCGACATCCCGCCGCCCTGTGGGCGCGTCTTTCCCGCCGGGATCAGCGGTTCGACCAGCGCCCACAACGGCTTCGTGTTCCCGCTGGAGTTTCTCGCGGCGGTCATCGCGTTCCTCGCGCGACACGGAAGCAGCGGCCGCGCTGGGGATGTTCGCGACGTCGCGGCCGGCGCTCAGCGCTGTACACATCGTGGCGCCGCAGCAGCACACGAGCGTCGCTCTCGGCTTCTACCTCGGAGCGTTCGCGTGCGCGCTCGTGCCGCTGATCGTCGTCGCGTTCCTGGCAAAGCGCTCCTCGGTGTGGTGCTGCCCGTGTCTGCGATCCGCGCCGGATTGTCCGCCGCGTACCAGTTCGGCGCGCCGCACGCCGTACAAGCTGCCAGTGGGTGAGTCGCGCTCGCGCTGTTCGTCCTGGCACTCTACGCGGGCGGCGCGTTCCTCATCGAAGACGTCCACCAGCGCACCACCCTGCCGATCTTCCGGCGAGCCGGCGCACGCAAGGCCCTCGAAAGCGACCTTCCGGCGCAAACCGCCCGACTGCCAGACGAAGCGGGGGTCCGCAACCAGCTGTAACCGACGTGAGGCCTCCGCCCTGGTCTGGGTAGCCCGCCGCGTGGGCAGGCGGGGCGTCGAGCCCCTTCACCCAGTCGGCGATCCTCGTCGCACTGACCTGGGCCCGGGCTGTCGGTCGACCGGCCGTTCGTGCTGCGGCGGTGACTGCCGACGTGTCGGCTGCTCGCCCGGTCCATGCCACCGGCGATCGACGCGGTAATAGCGCGGCTGGGGGTGGCTGCGGCTTGTACCGGCCGCGCGCTGCTCGGCTCGGTGCTTGCGCGGCGGACCCGCTACTGGCGGGCGACATCGGCGGACCCGCTCCGCGTGCCGATCCCGATCTGACGCGCAACACAAAAATCCGCTTCACCTTCACCACCGAGGCGGGACTCGACGACGGGCTCGCCATGCCCTTCGTGGTGATCGTCCTGACGCCCGCCGGGCAGGCTCACGCCGGCCACGGTGATCATCCCGCGCCGCCGGTCCCGCGCCGAGGACTGGGCGGGCCGGGTACTCACGTCATCGCGTGCGCGACGAAGTAGACCGCCGCCGACACCGCCGCAGCGGCAGGGAACGTAAGCACCCAGCCCAGCACGATGTCGCGGGCGATGCCCCAGCGCACGGCCGAGAGCCGCTTCGTCGCGCCCACCCCCATGATCGCCGCGGTGATCACGTGCGTGGTGGAGATCGGCGCTTTTACCGCGAACGCCGTCACGTACAGCACGGACGAGGCCACCGACTCGGCGACGAACCCGTGCGGCGGATCGAGCGGGAACACCCGGCGGCCCAGGGTGCGCATGATCCGCAGGCCCCCCGAATAAGTGCCGAGCGACAGCGCACCAGCGCACAGCAGCGTCACCCACAGTGGCACTTCGAAGGTCTTCTGCTGCCCGGCCGCGACCAGGGCCAGCACGATCACACCCATGCCCTTCTGGGCGTCCTGCAAGCCGTGGCCGAGCGCCAGCGCCGAGGCGGACACGAGCTGGCAGCGGCGGAACACCCGGCCGCTGCGGTGCGGATTGGCGCGCCGCAACAGCCACAGCGCACCGACCATCGCGACGTAGCCGAGGATCAGCCCGAGCAGCGGTGAGGCCACCATCGGCACGAGGACCTTCTCGACGATGCCGGTCCAGTGCACCGTGCTCGCCGCCGCCAGCGCCGCGCCGACCATGCCACCGATCAGCGAATGCGAGGACGACGACGGCAGGCCGAAGAACCACGTGACGAGGTTCCACGCGATGGCACCGGTGAGCGCGGCGAACACGACCGTGAGCGCGCCCGGCCCGGCCGGGACGTCGATTACTCCCTTCGCGACGGTCGCGGCGACCCCGGTGGACAGCAGGGCGCCGGCGACGTTCATCACCGCGGCCAGGACAAGCGCCGCCCGGAGGGTCAGCGCACGGGTGGACACTGCGCCGGCGATGGCGTTCGCGGCGTCGTGGAAACCGTTGGTGTAGTCGAACACCAGGGTCAGCACCACGATCGTCACGAGGGCGGCCGGGCCCGTCACTAGGACTCCTTGACAGCGATCGTCTGCACCGCGTCGGCCACGTGTTCGAAGGCGTCGGCGGCGAATTCGAACTGCTCGACGACCTCCTTGGTCTTCAACACTTCCAGCGCGTCGGCACCGGGCTCGAACAGCTGCGCGAGAATGCGCCGGTAGACGCGGTCGGCTTCATTCTCCAGCTCGTTGATCTCGATCCAGAACGGCTCGCACTCGCTCACTTTCGCCAGGCCCGGCATGGCCGACGCGGTCAGCTCGGAGCACCGGCACAGCAGCCGGACGAGTGTCTCGGTGCCGGGTGGAAAGCTCCCGAGCCGGTAGAGCACCGACAGGTCGGCGGCCGTCTCCATGAAGTCCAGGACGTCGTCGATGCGGGCGGCGAGCGCCTGGATGTCCTCCCGGTCGAAAGGTGTGACGAAGGAGCTGTTGAGCTCGACCATGATCGTGTGCGTCAGCTCATCGCCACGGTGCTCCACATCCTGCAGACGCTTGGCGACCGGCTCCCGCTCCCCCGGCTCGGCATCGACGAGCTCCCGCAGCAGCCCGGTCGCGGTGACCAGATTGCCCGCCGCATCGGTGAGCAGGTCGAAGAACTTCGTTCCCCGTGGGGTCAGCCGCATGATCGTCCTTTCGCCTGCACACCGGGTTGCCGATAAATACCCGCGTTTAGGGCGGTTTCAACCGGCGGATTGGGGAAACCACCGGATCTGGACCCTCGGCACCGGGAGGAAACGTGACCCAGCCCCTGCGCGTCGCCGCGCTGACCTGCACGCTGAAGCCGAGCCCGGCGAAGTCGAGCAGCGATCTCATCGCGCACCAGCTGCTCGACTTGTTCGCAGAATACGGCGCCACCGGTGAAGTGGTGCGCGTGGTCGACTACGACGTCCGGCCGGGGGTGGAGGCCGACATGGGCGAGGGCGACGAATGGCCGCAGATCCGGCGTAAGATCAGTGCGGCCGACGTGCTGCTCGTGGCGACCCCGACCTGGGTCGGGCACATGTCGAGCGTCGCCCAGCGCGTGCTCGAGCGCCTCGACGCGGAACTGTCCGAAACGGACGACGAGGGCCGCCCGGCGATGTTCGGGAAGGTGGGGGTCGCCGCGGTGGTCGGGAACGAGGACGGAGCCCACAAGATCATCGCGGACCTGTTCCAGGCCCTCAACGATACCGGCTTCACCGTCCCTGCGCAGGGCGCGACCTACTGGAACGGCGAAGCCATGCAGGGCGGCGACTACAACGACCTCGACGAGACACCCAAGGCTGTCGCGTCGACGAACGCGACGCTCGTGCGCAACGCCGTACACCTGGCGAAACTGCTCAAGCGGGAGCAGTACCCCGCCGGCTAGAGCCATCTTTGCCGGTCGCTGGACCGCGGTACCCGGGCGGCATGAGTCAAAGCGTTGCGGACTATGTGCTCCAGCGGCTGCGCGAGTGGGACGTCGAGCAGGTGTTCGCGTATCCGGGCGACGGGATCAACGGGCTTGTCGCCTCGTTCGGGAAGGCCGACAACCGGCCGCGGTTCTTGCAGGCGCGCCACGAGGAGATGGCCGCGTTCGCGGCGGTCGGGTACGCCAAGTTCAGCGGGCGGCCGGGGGTGTGCATGGCGACGTCGGGACCGGGTGCGATCCACCTGCTTAACGGGCTCTACGACGCCAAGCCGGCAGCCGGCGGAACAGCTCGGACACGATGCTCATTGGATTGACCGGCGCGGCCGCCACAGCGGCTTCGCGGTCGACAGTGTCCCACCAGGACGCGACGTTCTTCTCGACCTTCTCGCGCCAGGATCGGTCTTCTTTGCTCGCCGGCTTCGACAGCAGCGCGCGCAGGGTCGCGCCAGCGTCGCTGACGAGGTTGACCTCGGTGGGGTAGCGCATCCCGATGAAGCGGCAGTCGAGGTCGATCTGCACGGCGCGCGCCTGGCCGAAATCGGGCAGGAACTGCGAGTACGGGAAGTTCGAGCCGACGATCAGCAGGGTGTCGCAGTCGCGCATCAGCTCGTAGCTCGGGCGCGTGCCGAGCAGGCCGATGGCGCCGGTGACCCACGGCAGGTCGTCGGGCAGGACGTCCTTGCCCAGCAATACTTTCGCCACTCCGGCACCGGTCACCTCGGCGACCTGGCGGACCTCGGCTGCCGCGCCGCGGGCGCCCTGGCCGACCAGGATCGCGATCTTCTCCCCCGCGTTGAGCACCTCGGCGGCGGCGTCGAGGTCGGCCTCCACGGGTACGGGACGGGGCCACGACGTGCTCGGTGGGCTGGAGGGCACCTGTTTGAACGCGTGCTGCGGCGGAGAGTACGGCTCTTGGCAAGCCCGCGGTCCTCGACGTCCGTTGCGATCCCGAGGTGCCGCCGATACCGCCGCACGCCACGTTCGAACGGATGCAATCCGCCACCGAGGCGGTCCTCAAGGGCGATACCGACGCGATGCACCTCGTGGTGCAGGGCGTGAAGACCAAGGTGCAGGAATTCCTCCCGAGCCGGCGGGACAAGTGACGCCCGGCTCGCCCGCGGTCGAGCACATCACGGCCCGCGCCCACCGCGTGCCGACCGAGACGCCGGAGGCCGACGGCACCCTCGAGTGGGACAGCACTTCTGGTCTCCTGTGCCTGTCCGCGGTGGACATCGCGTTGTCGGACGCGGCCGCGCGATCACTCGACGCGGCGCGAGAACCGGAGCGCGATTGAGCAGCCGAAGGGCAGGACGAACGAAACCTTGGTTGTGACCGGCAGTGGCCCGGCGATTCGAAGACTTTGTCGCCGGTCTCCAACCGGAAGCCGGGCACCATGCCCCGCGAAGCGCTCGCGTCCGCCGAGCGGTCCTGCGACCTCGCCCATCGCGAGCTCCTCACCCCGGGGTCGAGCGCGCGGCCCCCGGAACGGCTGTGCGAGATCAGCGGCCTCCCATAGCTCACGTGAGGACAAGGGTGCTCAGCCCATCGAACGAGCCGAACGAGACAGCGATCAGATCGATGAGCCAGCGCGGCGATCGCAAGCAGCTGGGCGAGTCGGCCAAACTCGGGGGCTGGCGTCGCCGCGGACCGTCACGGTGGCGGCTTCCGCCGTGGTAACCACGAGGATGCTCGGCGGACGAACGACGTACCCGGGAGCGGGTGTGCCCATGATGGAGGTCGTTCGGCGAGGACGGCGGAAGACGGCTTCGGGGCCGAACCGCGTACGACGCCCGGCAGGCATGATCGCTTCGCGATGGTTTCTGGCCCCACGACTCGGGTAACTACCATGAGGTGACCTCGACCAGGCTGCGGCGCAGCGACCCCGCCTCGCCCGGCATCCGGCGCCACCGGCGCGGCCGCGGCTTCTCCTACACCGGCGTCTCCGGCGAACGGCTCGCCGACCCCGAGGCACTGGCGCGCATAGACGGCCTCGTGATCCCGCCCGCGTGGCGTGACGTGTGGATCTGCCCGTGGGCCAACGGGCACATCCAGGCCGTCGGCACCGATGCCGCCGGCCGCCGCCAGTATCTCTACCACGCACAGTGGCGGCGTCAGCGCGACGAGGAGAAGCACGACCGCGTGCTGGCCATGGCCCGGCGGCTCCCGCAGTGGCGGACGGGCGTGGCGGAGGACCTGGCCGGACGCGGCCTCACCCGCCGGCGCGTGCTGGGGGCGGCTCTGCGCATGCTCGACCGCGGCATCTTCCGCACCGGCGGCGAAGAGTACGCGGAGGAAAACGGCACGCACGGCGTCGCGACACTGCTGCGTGAGCACGCCCGCGTCCGAGCCGGCGCGTGCGTGTTCGAGTACCCGGCCAAGGGCGGGATCGACCGGGCGGTGTCGATCGAGGACCCGGAGCTCGGGAAGGTGGTCCGGTCGCTGCTGCGCAGCCGGGCCGGCAGCGACCGGCTGCTCGTTTACCGCACCCCTGCTGGCTGGCACGAGATCCACGCCGCGGACGTCAACGACCGCTTCAAGGAGCTCGCGGGCGAGGACTGCACCGCCAAGGACCTGCGGACGTGGAACGCCACAGTGCTCGCGGCCACAGCCTTCGCGTCCGCCGAAACACCCCGGTCCGAGCGTGGGCGCAAGCGCGCCGAGGCAGCCGTGATGTGTGAGGTGTCCGAGGCGCTCGGGAACACCCCGGCCGTGTGCCGATCCTCCTATGTGGACCCGCGCCTGGTTGAGGCATACCGCTCGCAGCGGACCATTGCCCCGGCCGTAAAACGGGCCGCGAAGCTGGAGGGCGACGAAGCGCGGGCAGTGCTGGAGCGCGCCACCGCGCGGCTGCTCTCGAAGCTGCGCTGAACCGGCTGCTCGCCGACTGCGCGTCCGCGGCGATGTTCTCGCCAAAAATCCGTTGCAGAACGCAACGCCACTGCGCTGCGGGATGCCCTCGGCCTGGGCCGGGCACCTCGCACGCACCAACATCCAGGAACGACGAGCGGCAGACTTCGAAGAGCCCGTCTCTGCGATGGCGGTCCGCACTCGTTCACGGGAGACCGACCACCAGCACGATGCGGACGCCCTGGACACCGTCGCCGCCCGGTCGAGCGAGGCACGTCCGGCGTCGGCCTGCTGGCATCACGGCGATCCAGGACGGCAAGACCGCATTCACCGACGAACGCGCGCGGGAACTCGACCGAGGCCAGTCCACGGCACGGGAAGGACCGGTGCCCGCGCCCGGCGACCGCCGGGCGCGCTCAACCTCATCGGATTCGCCGACCACGGGTTCGAGGCGTCGACGAATGGCTGCTGCCGGTGCAGCCCACCCTCGTCTCCTTCGGGCTGCGCACCCCGGCACCGCGACCGGCCGGACCAGGCCATGTGCTTGCGCGCCGTCGACGAGCAGGCGAGCTGCCTGCTCATCAACCGGGACGACGTCGACCCGGTGGATGGCAGCGCTTGATCAACGGGTCGTTGAACAAGGTTGTCGACGACCTGGCCGGCAAGCTCGGCGGCGTCGACGTGCTCGTGAACTGCGCTGGCACCGGCAGCCGTGAGCTGGGCGTCGACATGGACTTCGCGACCTGGCGGCGCATGCTCGATGTCGATCTCGCCGGGATATTCCTGTGTACGCAACGCGCCGTGCGGCGCATGATCGCCGCCGGGCGAGGAGAACGGATAATCACCATCACGAGCGTGCACGAGGACGTGCCCCGCGTCGGCGCGGCGCCCTACTGCGCGGCCAAGGCCGGCGCGGGCGCGCTCACCCAGGTGCTGGCGCTGGAACTCGCGGAACACGGCATCGCCGTGACTCCGTCGCGCCCGGCGAGATCACCACTCCGATGACCGGCCAGACCGACGCCGACCCGCGCGAGCAGGACCGGCCCGGCATTCCGCTCGTCCGTCCGGGTCACGCCCGCGAGGTCGCCGCCGCTGTCGCGTTCCTGGCCACACCGGCCGCCGGATACATCACCGGCGCGTCCCTCGTCGTCGACGGCGGGCTCCTGCTGATGGGCGCGCAGGCAGGCACCGCGTTCCCGGACCAGAGCTGGCGCACGCCGTAGGTTCCCGACCGCGCCGCGCGGGGTACTCCCGAGGCATGAGCAAGACCCTGTACAGCCAGCTGAACCTCGTCCGCAGCGCCCCTGGCGGGCTTGCGGCCGGCCGGGTGCTCACACCGGTGTGGCAGCGGATCGCCGGGAACAACGAGGCGCGGAACGCCACCGACAAGCACCGCACGTGGCAAGAGCTCCTCATCGCCGGGGCCGTGCAAGGCGCCATCCTCGATGCTGTGACGGCCGCCGCCGCACGGACCGGAGCAGTCGCCTTCGAGAAGGCCTGCGTTGTGTGGCCCGGCAAAAACTGAACCCTGGAGGCACCATGGACGACGAACCCCGCACCCGAGAACCGCGCCATCCGGCCGGCGAAGCGGACTCAAGCGGCAATCACCCGGACGAACCGGCACCACCGCGGCGCAACCCGCGCGATACCCCCCTCGAAGACGACGAGGGCCGCGCCCGGCGCGGACACCCCGGCGGGTCGGAGAACTTCCGCGGCGGCGACTGAGCGGCGCCCGGCGGACCCGATCGGGGAGCGGGGCCCGCCGGGCGCCTGCACCCACGTTCCGCTCGCACGGTCATCGCGGCCGGGTACCCCTCTCCCGGCAACGTTTAACGCGGATTTTCCGGGAAATCAGAGTGCCATGACCGCACCCGAACCCCGGCGCCTGCGCGTGCTGCTGTGGCACGTCCACGGCTCGTGGACCGACGCCTTCGTCCGCGGCCGGCACCAGTGCCTCCTGCCGGTCTCCCCCGCCGGCGCGCCGTGGGGGCTCGGGCTCGCCGGGCGTGACTGGCCTTCGGCGAGCGAGGTGCCGCTCGACGCGGTGGCCGTAGCCGAACCCGACGTCGTGGTAGTGCAGCGGCCCGAGGAGCTCGGGGTGGCCGAACGGCTGGGCGTGCCGATCGTCTACGTCGAGCACAACGCTCCGCGGCCCTACGCCGCCTCGAGCGAGCACCCGCTGGCCGGGCGCTCGGACATCACCGTCGTGCACGTGACGCATTTCAACGACGCCATGTGGGACTGCGGCAACGCGCCCACGAAGGTCATCCCCCACGGCATCCCCGACCCCGGCACGCGCTACACGGGTGAGCTCGAGGCCGGTGTCTCGATGATCAACGAGCCGGTGCGCCGCGCCCGCGTGACCGGCGCCGACCTTCTGGACGTACTCGCCGAGGTCGCGCCCGTCGACGTCTTCGGCATGGGCACCGACGAGCTGACCGGGCGCGTGCGTGGGCTCGGCGACGTCACGGCGCCCGCGCTGCACGACGAGATCGCGCGCCGGCGGGTGTTCCTGCACACCGCGCGCTGGACGTCGCTGGGCCTGTCGCTGCTGGAGGCGATGCACCTCGCGATGCCGGTGGTCGTGTTCGCCTCGACCGAAGCAGTCGCCGCCGTGCCGCCCGAGGCCGGGGTGCTCTCCACCGACGTCTCCGTGCTGGCCGACGGATTCCGCGAGCTCCTGCACGAACCGGACTACGCCGCGCTCGCGGGCCAGAACGCGCGGGCGTACGCACTGAAACACTTCGGTCTCGACGCCTTCCTGGGCGCCTGGGACGAGCTCCTCACCGAAACCACTCGCTGATCACCGCTGACCCGAAGGGAGCACGACCCCGATGAAGATCGCGATGGTGTCCGAGCACGCGAACCCCCTCGCCGCACTGGGCGGAGAAGACGCCGGCGGGCAGAACGTGCACGTCGCCGAGCTGTCGGCGGCGCTCGTACGGGCCGGCCACGAGGTCACCGTCTACACCCGCCGCGAGAACCCAGACCAAGCCGAGGAGCTCCAGACGCCCCAGGGCTACCGCGTCGTGCACGTGCCCGCCGGCCCGGCGCGCACGCTGCCCAAGGACCAGCTGCTGCCGCACATGGGCGCGTTCGGCAGCTACCTGCGCGACCGCTGGAGCGCCGAGCGGCCCGACCTCGCCCACGCCCACTTCTGGATGTCGGGCATCGCCACGTCGCTGGCCGCCCAGGCCACCGGCACCCCGACCGCGCAGACCTTCCACGCGCTGGGTGTGGTGAAAAAGCGCTACCAAGGTGACCAGGACACCAGCCCGACCGACCGGATTCGCCTGGAGCGCCTCATCGGCCGCCGCGCGGGCCGCGTGATCGCCACGTGCTCCGACGAGGTTTTCGAGCTCTCCCGCCTGGGCGTGCCACGCACCCGCATTTCCGTCGTGCCGTGCGGCGTCGACCTCAAGCGCTTCAGCCCCGACGGCCGCGTCGCCAAGCGCCGGGCCGCCCACCGCCTGGTCGCTGTCGGCCGGCTGGTGCCGCGCAAGGGGTTCGACACGGCGATCGTCGCGCTCGCGCAGCTGCCAAACACCGAGCTCGTGATCGCCGGTGGCCCGGAGAAGGGGCGCCTGGCGTCCGACCCGGAGGCCCAGCGGCTGCGGGACCTCGCGCAGCGGTCCGGCGTCGCTGACCGGGTGCGGTTCGCCGGGCAGGTGGCGCGTTCGGAGATGCCCGCGCTGCTGCGCTCAGCCGACGCGGTGGTCTGCACGCCGTGGTACGAACCGTTCGGCATCGTCCCGCTGGAAGCCATGGCCTGCGGGGTGCCCGTCGTGGCCGCCGCGGTGGGCGGGCTCACCGACACCGTCGTGGACGGGGTCACCGGCCGGCTCGTGCGCCCGCGCCGCGCGAACGAGCTCGCGTCGCGGCTGCGATTGCTCGTCGAGGACCCGGCGCTGGGCCACGCGTACGGGGTCGCCGGCCTGGACCGGGTACGGGCGCGCTACTCGTGGGACCGCGTCGCGGCGGACACGGCCCGGGCATACGACAAGATCGTGCCGGGACTCGCCGTAGCCGCGGAAGCACAGTGACCACGGGCCCTGCCCGGCGGCGCACCCGCTCGGGGCAGGGCCCGCACTCAGCCCACGTAGCGGCGAGCTTTCGACTTCCGCTGCGGCCCTTCCAGCAGCCGCAGCCCTTCCTCCACCGCCGGCGGCACCACGCGGCGCTCGGCCAGCACCGACGGCAGTCCCCGCGCCACCTCGCCCAGGGCGGCCAGCGTCGCGCTGTCCAGGGGCGCCGAGCGCAGCACGTCGGCACCGCGGCGGAAGACCGCGGGCCAGGGGCGGCGCAGGAGCAGCGTCCAGAGCGTGTTGCGGATACCCAGGCGCCGCCGGCGGCGGGGATCGCGAAGCGGCGAAGGCGCGTGGTGGATCACGACGTCCTCGGCCCAGCACATCCACCAGCCGCGCGCGGCGAGATCGAGGGCGAAGAGCTCTTCCTCGCCGCCGAGCCACATCCTGGGCGAGAACCCGCCGACTTCGCCGAAGGCGTCGACGCGCACCGCGGTAAGGCCGGCCATGATCCCGAGCAGCGCGGGGCCCGGGAGCCAGTCCGGGCCGGCCACGGGCGAGTGGCGCAGCTCGGGGGTGATCGGGTCCTCCGCCAGCCCGGGCTCGACGAGGCACCGGCCCGTCACGGAACCGAGGCCCGGGTATTGGTCGAGCAGCTCGCCGGCGCGGGTCAGTGCGCCCGGCTGCCAGCAGGTGTCGTCATCGCAGAACGCGACGTAGGGCGTCGTCACCTCGGCGACCGCGATATTGCGTGCGACCGCGCCGAGGTTCTCGTCCAGCCGCAAGAGCCGGACGCCGGGGAATTCGCGCGCCACCATCGACGCCGAGCCGTCGGTGGACGCGTTGTCCGCGACGACGATCGGAGCTTCGTCGGGCAGCGACGTCATGTGCGCCAGCGTGCGCCGGAGCTGTTCGCGGCGGTTGCGGGTGATGATCACGACCGAGATGCGGGGCACTTCGCGGTTCCTTCCAGTGTGCGGGCCTGCTGTTCGACGGGGTCGGGTAGCACGCGTCGTTCGCGCACGGCGCGCGGCAGCCGCGGCAGCGCGCCCAGTACGGCCGACGGCGCGCTCCGGGCCGTACGCAGCACTTCGCGCCACGGCCGGCGCAGCACGGCGATGAGCAGCCGGTTGCGGGCCTCCGCGCGGCGGCGCCACGACGACGGCGGCCGCGAGCGGGACGGGTGGTGGTGCGCCCGCAGGTCCTCGACGTAACAAAGCTCCCATCCGCGCGCGGCGAGGTCGTAGGAAAGCAACTGCTCCTCCGCCCCGAAGTGCAGCAGCGGGCTGAAGCCACCTACCTCGAGGTAGGCCTCACAGCGCACGATCGCCGAGCACGCCAGAAAGCCGAGCACCAGTGGTCCGGGCGCGTCGCCGGGCCGCCCCAGTGGACTGTCCGCCATCTCCGGGATCACGGGGTCCTCGCGGCACTCAGGGCCGACGAGCGTACGGGCGGCGAGCAGACCTACGCGGGGGTGCTCGCCGAAGATGCGCTCGGCCTTGTTCAGTGCGTCCGGCGCCCACCACGAGTCGTCGTCGCTGAAGGCCACGTAAGGCGTGCCGGCCACCCGGACGCCCAGGTTGCGCGCCGCGGCGCCGAGGTTGTGCGGCAGCCGGATCAGGCGCACCTGCGGATAGGATGAGGCGACGGCCGCGGTGTTGTCGCGAGACGCGTTGTCCAGCACCACAATCGGAGGTTCAGGGTCCAGAGTGGACAGTTCCGCGAGCGTCCGGTCGAGCTCGCGAGCCCGGTCCCGGGTCGCGACGACCACCGTCGTGCGCGCGCTCACCGCGAGCTCACCAGCTCTTCGATCAGACCGGCCAAAGTGGGCTCCGGTCCCCCCGCGCCCGTGGCTGCCCTGGCCCGCCCATCGGCCGAAAGGCACCACGCCAGCCGGTCATCCAGCAGCGCGCGGTCGCCCGCGTCCGACGCGGCGACGACGGGCCAGTCCAGGGCGCGCCCCTGTGCGGTCACCTTGCCGCCTCCCGAGACGGGATCGACCGCGACCACCGGCACCCCGGCCTTGAGGCCCAGCACCAGCCCGTGCAGCCTGGTCGTGACCACCACGTCCATCCTGGACAGTGCGGTCACGAACTGGTCCGGGGTGGCGCACCGCTGCCAGTCCTCGTGCGCGAGCCGCGAATCCAGCGACACGTGGGCGCAGTCGAGGCCGGCCAGCCAACCGGTGAGCGCGTCGTGCACCTCGTCGTGGCGACCGGCCGTGCCGTACTCCGGCTGTCGTGGCGCGAGCACGACCCCGAGCACCGGCACCGACGACAGGGCCGCGCCCAACGACAGGTCCGGGGCCGACGTCGTGGCGTCGTCACGCGGGAGGAGGCGGTGGAACCCGGTCACGGCCGCGTCGGCTGGGTCGCCCGGGTCGGCCGGGTCGGGCACCGACACGCCCACCGCGACGCGCCGGCATTCCGAGTACCGTTCGTGCAGGTCACGCAGCTGCGGCCCGTGCACCGGGCCACAGCCGAACACCACGTGCGTGTAGTCCCCGGGTGATGCTGCGTCCAGGTGCAGCATGCCTGGGCGGAACGCCAGGCTCCATACGACGTCGTGGTCGATCCCCGCGGCCGCCAGCGCGGCCGCGGCAGCGCGCAACCCCAGGACGTCACCGGCCGTCGCTTCTCCGTGCAGAAAACTGGCCCAACCCGTGAGCAGAACTCGCATACCCCTCGGGTACCCGCCCGTGCCCGCCTCACACGGTTTCGCCGCCATCTGCGCCAGGTAGCCGCCACGGCATGACGACCAGGCGATTCGATCGCGCCGTGGTGACCGGAGGCGCCGGTTTCGTCGGCGCCCACCTATGCGCACTCCTGCTTTCCGAAGGTCTCGAAGTGACCGCTGTGGACAATCTTGCGACCTCCTCGGCCGCCACGCTCGAGGGCCTCCGCCGCCACGACCGCTTCCGGTTCGTGCGCCACGACGTCACCGAAGCGATCCCCCACGAGGACCGGGTGGACGTCGTGTTCCACCTCGCGTCCGCAGCCTCGCCGCGCGACTACCTCGCGCTGCCGATCGAAACCTTGCGCGCCGGCTCCCACGGCACGGAGCAGGCACTCGAACTCGCCCGCCGCGACGGCGCCCGCTTCGTGCTCGCCTCCACCAGCGAGGTCTACGGCGATCCCCTGGAACACCCACAGCACGAACGCTACTGGGGCAACGTCAACCCAGTCGGACCGCGCAGCGTCTACGACGAAGCCAAGCGCTACGCCGAGGCGCTCACCTCCGCATACCGGCGGGAGCACGGCGTCGACACGGCCATCGCCCGGATCTTCAACACTTACGGCCCCGGGATGCGCGTGAACGACGGCCGCATGATTCCGGCGTTCTTCACGCAGGCGCTGGCCGGAGAGCCACTCACCGTGACCGGTACCGGCAAGCAGACTCGCTCGATCTGCTACGTCGAGGACACCGTCGGCGGCCTCGTCGCGCTCGCTCGCTCCGGGTATCCGGGGCCGGTCAACCTCGGCAACCCCGACGAGCTGACCGTCCGTCAGGTCGCCGAACGCGTGAAGCAAATCACCGGTTCCAGCTCGCTGTCGAGTGCGTCGACGCGGTCGTCGACGACCCGCAGCGGCGGTGCCCCGACATCTCCCTCGCACGCGACATCCTGGGATGGGAACCCAAGATCGACGCGGATGACGGGCTCCGCCGCACAGCGGCGTGGTTCCGGCAGGTCCGTCGCGCTGAGTAGCGACGCCCAGGGCTTTTGCCGTCGGCCGTTTATTTATGACTTCGCCGGGTAGCGCTATAGACGAACGCGGGTCCGCCGGCGGGCCCCCGGACGCCAGAGGCAGGTCGATGCGCATACTCGGGATCAACGCCG
>NZ_JBFBAE010000058.1:0-14182 GCF_040689465.1 Amycolatopsis sp. NPDC051373
GTTTCGACGGGAACGGTGCGATCGGCCGCCAGGCCGATCCGACCGTTCCCGTCGAAACACCGACTCAAAGGCGACCTCGCACGCCCCGGCGGAGCCGGGGCCAACAATCCTGTCGGTGCCCAGCGTTACGCTCTGGCCATGCCCGACACCGCTACGGTCACCACCCCACCGGGAACCGGTGACGCGCCCGTCCGCAGGCGGCCGGCGCTGTCGCCGTCGCGTGCCAGCGATTTCAAACAGTGTCCGCTCCTCTACCGATTCCGGGCCGTTGACCGGCTGCCCGAGGTGCCCACGAAGGCTCAGGTGCGCGGGACGCTCGTGCATGCCGTGCTGGAACGGCTGTTCGGTCTGCCCGCGGGTGAGCGTGTGGCGCCGCGGGCGAAGGATCTGCTGGCGCCCACGTGGGCGGAGCTGTCGGCCGCGAGTCCGGAGTGGACCGAGCTGTTCACGGACGACGAGGCGGGCGAATCCGACAAGTGGCTGGCGTCGGCGGAGAAGCTGCTCGACGCGTACTTCGAGCTGGAGGACCCGCGCCGGCTTGAGCCGGAGGCGTGTGAGCTGCACGTGGAGATCGAGCTGGGCTCGGGGGTGCTGCTGCGCGGGTACATCGACCGCGTGGACGTGGCGCCCACCGGCGAGATCCGCGTGGTGGACTACAAGACCGGGGCCGCGCCGCGTGAGATCGGCGAGGCCAAGGCGATGTTCCAGATGAAGTTCTACGCCGTGGTGCTGTGGCGGCTGCGCGGCGTCGTGCCGCGGCAGCTGAAGCTGATGTACCTCACCGACGGCCAGTCGCTCGCCTACACGCCTGACGAAGCGGAGCTGGTCCGTTTCGAGCGGACGCTGGAAGCCATCTGGCAGGCGATCCTCAAGGCGGGCAAGACCGGCGACTTCCGGCCCAACCCCGGCAAGTTGTGCTCGTGGTGCGACCACCAGGCGCACTGCCCGGAGTTCGGCGGCACTCCGCCGGAATACCCCGGTTGGCCGGAACCCGACGCGGGCGAAGAGACCGCACTGGACCGGGCCGACTGATGGCCGACGCGTTCTACGTCCCGCTCGGCGACGAGCGGTACGCCGCGACCGAGCACACCAGCGGCCCGTGGGCACCCGGCGCGCAGCACTTCGGGCCACCGTCGGCGCTGCTCGCGCGGGGGCTGGAACGGCTCGAAGCGCCGCACCCGGCGCTGATCGCGCGCGTGACCATCGAGATCCTCGGGCCTGCGCCCGTCGCGGAGCTGGACCAGCGGTCGTGGATCGAGCGGCCGGGCCGGTCGGTGGAGTTGTTGCAGTCGGAGCTGTCCGCGGCCGGCAGGCTGATCGCCCGGGCGAGCGCGTGGCGG
Organism: Amycolatopsis sp. NPDC051373; assembly: GCF_040689465.1. Taxonomy (NCBI): domain Bacteria; kingdom Bacillati; phylum Actinomycetota; class Actinomycetes; order Pseudonocardiales; family Pseudonocardiaceae; genus Amycolatopsis; species Amycolatopsis sp. NPDC051373. The sequence continues at coordinate 1,341 of NZ_JBFBAE010000058.1, forward strand.
ATCGCGACCACCGACACCACGAGCGTCGCGACCGACGCCGGTCCCCTGCTGCCCTCGGCCGAGGCGGGCACGGAGTCGACGTTCCCCGCCGACTGGCGCGGTGGTTACCTCAACGCCGTCGAGTGGCGGGCCGTGCGCGGCAGTATCTCGGCACCGGGCCCGGCCGCGGTGTGGGGCCGGCAGCGGATCCCGCTCGTCGACGGCGAGGAGCCCACCGGGTTGCAGCGGCTGTTCGCGGTCGCGGACTCGGCCAACGGCGTGTCCCACTTCTTGCCCACCGACGACTGGTGGTTCATCAACTCGGAGCTCACGGTCCACCTGCGCCGGGCGCCGGAGGGCGAGTGGATGGGGCTCGACGCCGTGACCCTGGTCGGGCCGCACGGCGTCGGCACCGCCACGAGTACCCTGCACGACGGCTCCGGTCCGGTCGGCACCGGTGCGCAGGCTCTGCTCGTCCGGCCGCGACAGGCCGGAGGCGGATAACCGCGCGCCCGCGCCCCTGATCCAATAACCTTCGCGGAACGACCGACAAGGGAGCGCTCCGGCATGCAGATCACCTCGGTGGTCAACCAGAAAGGCGGGGTCGGCAAGACCTCACTCAGCGTGGGCGCGGCCGCGGCGCTGGCCGAACGCGGCCGGCGCGTGCTGCTGATCGACCTCGACCCGCAGGGGCACGCCACCACCGAGATGCTCGGCCTGGCCGAGGTGTCCGGTGACGCGCCCACGCTCGCGAAGGCGCTCACGAAGCTCTGGAAGGGCCCGATCGAGGAGCTCGCGGTGCCGCACCCGCGCAGCAACCTCGGCCGCGGCGGCGCGTTCGACGTGATCCCGACGTCGCCGGGCATGTTCGACCTCATCCGCCGGCTGGACTCGTTCCGGGTGCCGGGCTGGCAGCTCGCGCGCGTGATCCAGTTCGCGAACTACGACCACGTGGTCATCGACTGCCCGCCCGCGCTCGACGTGCTGACCAACAACGCACTCGCGGCGTCACACGGGATCCTGGTGCCGGTGCAGCCGGACAAAACGAGCATCCGCGCGCTGCGGCTGCTCGGCGACCAGGTGCGCTACGTGGAACAGACCACCGGCCGCACGCCGATCGCGTGGTACGGGATCGTGCCCGGGCTCTACCGCCGCCCGATCTCCCACTACGCGGCCGCGGCGCTGCAGGAGATGTACAACTTCGGCGTCCCGGTGCTCTCGCACGTCCCGCTCGGCGTCGTGATGAACGAGGCCGCGGCCAACGGCGTGCCCGTCACCACGTACGCGCCGGAAACCCTGCAGGCACTGTCGTTCCGCGAGATCGCCGAAACCCTCGACGGCTACCTGGCCCAGAACCCCGGCCCCACCGAGGTCCCGGCCGACGACGAATTCGTCTTCGAGGACTTCATCTCCGAGGTCGCGATGACCCGCAACGCCAACGACAACGGCGCCCGCAAAAAGCTTTACGACCTCATGCCTAAACGCCCCACGCGACCGCGCTGACGTCTCGGCTCCGCCTCGACGCGCGCTGTGTTTTCTGTCTCGGCTCCGCCGAGACGGCGAGATCGCCTCAAGCCGGTGTCTCGAATGGACGGTCGGATCGGCCGGGGGCCGATCGCACCGTCCATTCGAGACACCGGCGCGATCTCGCGCCATGGTTGGCCAGAAGGCCGAGAGAAGTAGACCTGGACATTCGAAGTGTTGCCTGCGCTCGGTAGAGCCGGGTGCAGGCAACACTGTCACGCAGTTACAACCGGCAGGAGCGGATGTCGGAGGCCAGGATGGCTTTGGCGCCCACTTCGGCGAGTTCGTCCATGATCTGGTTGACCTTCTTGCGCGGCACCATCGCGCGCACGGCGACCCAGTCCTCGTCGGCCAGCGGGGCGACCGTCGGCGACTCCAGGCCCGGCGTGATGGCGATGGCCTGCTCCAGCAGCGTGCGCGGGCAGTCGTAGTCGAGCATCATGTACTGCTGCGCGAACACAACACCCCGCAGCCGGGCTGCCAGCTGACTCTTCGCCTTCGCCGAGTCGCTGCCCGCACGCTGCAGCAGCACGGCCTCCGACACGCAGATCGGGTCGCCGAAGGCCACCAGGTTGTGCTGGCGCAGCGAGCGGCCGGACTCGACCACGTCGGCGATCGCGTCGGCGACGCCGAGCTGGATCGAGATCTCCACGGCGCCGTCGAGGCGGATGACCTCGGCCTCCACGCCGTGGCGTGCCAGGTCCTCGCGCACGAGCCGCGGGTACGAGGTCGCGAGACGCTTGCCCTGCAGGTCGGCCGGCTTCCAGTCCTGGCCCGCCGGCGCGGCGTAGCGGAACGTGGACCCGCCGAACCCGAGCGCGAGCATCTCCTCGACCGGCGCGCCCGAGTCGAGCGCGAGGTCGCGGCCGGTGATGCCGAGGTCCAGCTCGCCGGAGCCGACGTAGATCGCGATGTCCTTGGGGCGCAGGAAGAAGAACTCGACCTCGTTGACCTGGTCGAGCACGGTCAGGTCCTTCGAGTCATGTCGCTTGCGGTAGCCCGCCTCGGAAAGCATCTCGGCCGCCGCCGCGGCGAGGGCTCCCTTGTTAGGCACGGCAACACGCAGCATTTCGCTCTCTCCTCTTTCACCGGTGCGCGAACGCGTCACAGGTAGCGGTACACGTCCTCGGTCGAGATTCCCCGGCCGAGCATGAGCACCTGGACCCGGTACAGCAGTTGCGAGATCTCTTCCGCGAGGCGGTCGTCGGACTCGTGCTCGGCGGCGATCCACACCTCGCCGGCTTCCTCGAGCACCTTCTTGCCCTGTGCGTGCACCCCGTCGTCGAGGGCGACGACGGTGCCGGACCCGTCGGGACGGGTGCGGGCGCGCTCGGCAAGCTCCGCGAACAGCTCATCGAAGGTCTTCACGGTCTGCAGATCCTTCCATCCCGCACGGGCGGGCGCTGCCCCGGGTGACCCCGATGCCGCAAGGGTCACACTCGCGGCAGCAACGCGGCCAGCGCGGTCACGTCGACGCCCGCGAGCGACTCGCGGAACACCCGCCCCGGCCCCGCCGGGACCTCCACGTCGTTCGGGATCACGAGCACCGAGCAGCCGGCGCTCTCGGCCGACTCCGCGCCCGGCGGCGAGTCCTCCACCGCGACGCACCGCTCCGGCGGCACGCCGAGCAGCTCGGCGGCCTTGAGGTACGGCCTCGGGTGCGGCTTGTTGAGCCCGTCGACCTCGTCACCGCACACCGTGACGTCGAAGAACTCGCGGCCGATCGTCCGCAGCGCCAGCTCGGTCAGCGCGCGCTCGGTCGACGTGACCAGCGCGGACGGGATGCCGGCGGCCTTCACCGCGGCCAGCGCCTCGCGCGCGCCCGGGCGCCAGGGCAGCGCGTCGTCGAACAGGCCCGCCGTGCGCCGGCGGATCCACGCGCCGGTCTCGGCGACCGACTCCGGCGTGACCTCCCGCGCGGTCACCTCCAGCAGATAGGTGGCTGTGGCGTCCATGTTGGACCCCACGAGCGTCCTCCGCTGCTCCTCCGACAGCCTGCCGCCGAGCGCTTCCGCGCACTCGTACAGCGCGACGTCCCAGAGCTTCTCGGAATCGACGAGCGTGCCGTCCATGTCCCACAGGACGGCGCCCAGTCCGTCCGAAGAGGACGGTGCAGTCACGGTTTTCTCCTTGTCGGTGCGTCGGCGGGTGGCCGGACGGACGGCCGCGGCGCACCCGCACGAATCCGCCTCGAAAGAGTGGGCTTGCGTCGCGCCGGCGGCGGCCCCGGACCGTCCACCGGGGGACCGGGCACGACGGCGGGCCGGATCGTCTCCAGTATCCCATTCGCATCGCGCCACTGGGCGCGGGCGCCGCGCACCGCCCACACGGCACTGAGCTGCGGCTCCCCGGAGTGTCCCGCACACCGGGACCCGCCCGCCGCGCGCGGGCGGTGGTGGTGACGGCGCGCGGTCGGACATGCTGCACAGGTTACGGGCGAAGGGTCGTAGGCTGGGAAGGTGAGTGAGCCAGTCGACGAGACCCAGCGACCCGGAGACCCGGATCGCGCCCGCCCGGAATCGAAGCGCCCCCTGATGGTGGTGGCCTTCGAAGGCTGGAACGACGCTGGTGACGCGGCCAGCCGCGCGATCGAGCATCTGCAGCTCAACTGGGACGCCACCCCGCTGGCGGAGCTGGAGCCGGACGACTACTACGACTTCCAGGTCAGCAGGCCGACCATCAGCATGGTCGACGGCGTGACCCGGCAGGTGGAGTGGCCGACCACGCGCCTGTCCATCTGCCGGCCCGAGGGGCTCGACCGCGACGTGGTGCTGGTGCAAGGCCCCGAGCCGAACATGCGCTGGCGCGCGTTCTGCGCGGAGCTGCTGGAGCACATCATGCAGCTCGACGTGGACACCGTCGTCGCGCTCGGCGCGCTGCTGGCCGACACCGCGCACACGCGGCCCGTCCCGGTCACCGGGACCGCCTACGACAAGGACACCGCCAGCCGGTTCCGCCTCGAGCTGAACAACTACCAGGGGCCGACCGGGATAGTGGGCGTGCTGCAGGACTACTGCGTGCAGGCCGGCATCCCCGCCGTGTCGATCTGGGCGGCCGTGCCGCACTACGTGTCGCACCCGCCGTCCCCGAAGGCGACCCTGGCGCTGCTGCACAAGCTCGAGGACGTCCTCGACGTCGAGATCCCGCTGGGCGCGCTGCCCGAGCAGTCCGAGGAGTGGCAGCGGACCGTCAGCGAGATGGCCGACGAGGACGAGGAGATCAGCGAGTACGTCCGCAGCCTCGAAGAGCGTGGCGACGCGGAAACCGACTTCACCATGGAGGAGGTCTCCGGCGACAAGATCGCGGCCGAGTTCGAGCGCTACCTGCGCCGGCGCCGCCCGGGCCAGGAGGGCGGGGGCTTCGGCCTCCGCTGAGCCGCTACCCAGCCGGAGTGGCCCCTGCCGCACTGGCGGCGGGGGCCTTTCCCGTCTCCGGGCTCGGGCTCAGCGACGCCAGCGGGCCGCGAACGCACGGGCCGGGTTCGAGACCAGCATCGCCTGCACGACGTCGTCGCCCAAGGCTCGGACGAGCCGGGGCCGCAGCGTCGTGAGCAGGTACGGGATGCCGGGGCCGCCGCCCGAGGACAGCCGGGCCGCGGCGGTGGTCGTGTCGCCGCCGAGGAGCAGCTGGCCGGTGTGACCGGAGGTCGCGAGCTCGAACAGCAGGTCGGCCAGACGCCAGTCGGTGGCGTGGTTGGCGCGCGACGGGCCGTCGAAGCCCAGGAAGACGCCGGTGTCGGCGACCTCCCGCAGCACGCGCAGGTCGGGGTTGCGGTTGAGGTGGCCCAGGATCACGCGCGACGGCGGCACGGCCAGCTCGCCGCACAGCAGGTCGGCGACCTCCCGGGCCGCGGTGCCCAGCTCCAGGTGCACGGCGATCGGCGCGCCCGTCTCCTGATGGGCCTGCGCGGCGGCGACCATCGTCCAGCGGGCGTGCCGGTCGACGACGTGGAACGCGCCCGCGACCTTGATCAGGCCCGCGCGAGGTCCGGTGCGGTCGGCGTCCGGGTCGTCGCCGGCGGGGATGCCGTCGAGGAGGTCGGCCACGAAGATCTCGGCCAGCCGGTCGGCGACGCGGTCGAGGACCTCGGCCCGGTAGTGCTCGGCGCGGTGGAAGCCCGTCGCGGCGACGACGTGCACGCCCGTCGCCTGCGAAAGCGCGGCGAGGTCGGCCGCGCGGCGGTTCAGGCCGAACGGCGTCCACTGGACCACCGTGCGCCCGCCCGCGGCCGCGAACGCCCGCAGTTCGGCCTCGGCGGCCGCCACGTCGTCGAGCTCCTGCCCGGCGAGCTGCCGGGAGGCGAAGAACAGGTGGTCGTGGGCGTCGCACACCTCGAGTGACGAGGGGGCGACGTCGCCGAGGACTGTGCGGATCCGGGGCTCGCCGGTCACGCGGTCAGCAGCTTCCGTAGCGGCACGGCCCCGCGGGCGCGACGGCTCCACTCGCGCGGGTAGCCGAGCGAGACCTCCTCGAACCGCACGCCGTCGGCCGACGTCGTGCGCGGGATGTGCAGGTGGCCGTACACGGCGAGCTCGGCGCGGTAGCGCAGGTGCCAGTCCTCGGTCTGCGTGGTGCCGCACCACAGCGCGAAGTCCGGGTAGTGCAGCGGCGCGGTCGGGTGGCGGTGCAGCGGCCAATGCGACACGAGGATCGTGCCGTGCTCGGCCGGGATGGCGTCGAGGCGGTCGGTGCTGACCTTCAGGCGCTCGGCGCACCAAGCCTGGCGGCTCGGGAACGGGTCGGGGTGCAGGAAGTACTCGTCCGTGCAGACCACGCCGGCCTCACGCGCCTGCGCGAGCGCCTCCTCGATCGTCTTGCCCTCGGCGGCCGGGGTACGCCAGCTGTAGTCGTAGAGCACGAACAGCGGCGCGATCGTCAGCGGCCTGGCGCCGTGCTCCCACACGGGGAACTCGTCCTCGGGCGTCAGCACGTCGATCTCCCGGCACTGCTCCACGAGGAACTCGTAGCGGGCCTGGCCGCGCAGCTGCGACTCGTCCTTCGGCGTGGTCCACAGCTCGTGGTTGCCCGGCACCCACACGACCTTGGCGAATCGCTCGCGCAGGGTGGCGAGCGTGTCGCGGATGACGGACGAGCGTTCGGCGACGTCACCGACCACGAGCAGCCAGTCTTCCGGCGCATCCGGCACGACACGGTCGAGGATCGGCCCGTTGCCCTCGTGGGTCACGTGGAGGTCGCTGGTGGCGAAGAGAGACGGCACTCCTCCACCGTAGCCATTTCCCGCCCGGCAGATCGCCAGAACTGCCCCTTACGCCACCCCAGCAGCACCAGCCCGGCCACCACGTAGACACCGGCCTGCACGTCGAGCAGCACCGCCGGGCCGGTGACGGCCACCAGGGCCCCGGCGAGCAGCGACCCGGCGGCCTGGGCCGCCGCGACCACGGCGAACACCGTGCTCAGCACCCGGCCGGCCCGCTCGGGCGCCGCCACGCTCTGGACGTGCGCCAGCAGGCCGGCGCCCGTGAGCACGGCGGGTCCGCCGGCCACCGCGAACAGGCCCACGTAGATCCCCAGCGCCGTCGTGAGGGCTGCCGCGTTCCAGATCAACGCCGACACCAGCCCGGTCGCCAGCGAGCCCCACGCGAGCAGCGAAGCGCCCGCCACGCGCCGGGCGAGCGTCGCCACGGCGAAGCCCGCCGCCAGCCCGCCGATCGCCTGCACGCCGCGCAGCAGCCCCGCGTCCGCCTCGTTGCCGCCGAGCACGTCGAGCACGAAGACCACGAACAGCACCAGGAACATCCCCTGGGCCACGGATACGAGCACCGTCGCGATCCCGGTGGCCCGCAGCCGCGGGTCCCGAGTGAGCTCTCGCAGCCCGGCCAGCCACGCGGCGACGGCGGGTTCCCGGCGTGGCTGACGGACGCGTGGCGCCGCCGGACCCGGGAACGGGCGCGCGAGCAGCAGCGCCGCGACGGCGAGCGCGCCGAGGTACCCGAGCACCACGCGGTCCAGCCCGCCCCAGCCGAGCAGCGCGCCACCGGCCCAGCCGCCCGCGAGCCGGGCGACGCTGCCGTTCACGCTCATCAGGCCGTTGGCGCCGGTCACCTCGGCGACGCCGACCAGCTCCGGCACCAGCGCGTTGCGCGCCGGTTCGAACACCGACGCCAGCCCGGCCTGCGCGGCCATCACCAGGTACACGAGCGCGACGGGGATGCCGTCGCCGGCGAACAACGGCAACACGACCACTGCCTGGCCGACGCACACCACGGCGAGCACGGCCCGGCGTTCCCAGCGGTCCGCGACGACCCCGGCGACCGGGCTCAGCAGCACCGCCGGCAGCAGGCCGAGCACCACGCTGAGCGCCGTCGTCGCGGCCGAGCCGGTGGTCGCGAAGAGGAACACCGGCAGTGCGACCTGCAGCATCCACTCTGCGGACTCGCCGAAGAACGCGGCCAGCCAGAGCCGCACGAACGCGGGCACGCCCAGCAGCTGTCTCACGACACCGGCTCCCCGTCCGGCCCGAGCCGCAGGAACGCGCGCAGGCCGACGTGCACCGGCAGCGCGTCTTCCGGCGCGTCTTCGCGGATGGCGCCGACGTACGGGCGGACCAACGCGTCGACCGCCTGCAGCAGCCGGTCGAGCTCCGCCGGCGTGACCTGCAGGGTGTACGAGCTGAAGCCGCCCACCGCGCGCCAGGCCGGGTCGAGCGTTTCGAGGGCGTCCAGGTAGCGCCGCGTGAGGTCCTGTTCCTCCGCGAGCTGCGTGCCGACCACGGCCAGCTGCGCCCGGTTCAGCGCCGGGTCGTCCCCCGGGTCGCCGAGGTCGAGGCCGACCTGCAGGGCGCGCCACGGCCGCTCGCGTCCGTCGGTGGCGTCGGCGCGCTCGACGAGGCCGTGCTGCGCGAGCCGGCGCAGGTGCCAGCTGCAGTTGGACGCGGTGGAGCCGACCGCTTCGGCGCATTCGCTGGCCGTGCGGGCCCCGACTGCCATCAGGTGGTGCAGCAGCGCCGAACGCAGCGGGTGCGCCAGCGCGCGCAGCAGCTCGGCGTCGTCGACGCGTTTGCGCGGTGGCAGCTCGGCCATCGGTCCTCCGGCTCTGCGAGTCAAACCCTGAAGGGATTCTTTCGAAATTATCCTTTCAGAGTTGCAGCCGCCCGACCTGCTGTCAACGGGCTTCGCTACCATCACGGACAGTTACTGCTCCGTGCAGTCGTTGTGTCCGCCAGCCACTCCCGCGCCGAGGACGGTCTGTTGCCCCACCAGCGAGAACTCGCCACCGCCGCCGCACTGGCACTCCCCCGGTTCGTGAGTGCCACGGTCCGCTTCCACGCCGCGGTTGCCGCTCGGCTCGGCGTGACACCGGCCGAGCTGCACTGCCTGCAGCTCGTGCACAGCGGCACCACCGACTCCCCCACGGAGCTGGCGCGGCTGCTCGGGATGACCACCGGCGCGTTCACGCGGATGCTCGACCGGATGGAGCGCGCCCGGCTCGTGGAGCGCGCGCCCGACCCCGCGGACCGCCGGCGGCTGCGCGTGCGGGCGCTGCCCGACCGCATGGCGGAGCTGACCGAGCTCTACGCCCCGCTCGCCCAGCGTTTCGGCGAGCGCCTGGCCGGGTTCGACCGCCGTCAGCTCACCGCCCTGGTGTCGTTTCTGACCGAGGGCGAGACGGCCGCGGACCTGGCCACGCAGCAGGTCGACGAGGCCGCGCGGAGCCCCCGCGAAATTCGGGGTTGACTAACCCTACTGGCGTTGCGTTAACCTCGTCCCATCATGGACAACTGAGCCCAGCCCTTTCCCGCACCGAGGCAGCTCCCGGTCGAGCACCGCTCCCGCGAGCCACGAGTCCCGTCGGGGAACCCGTTTCACCCACCAGGGCCGGTGATCCCTCATGTCTTTGTCCCTCAAAGCCACCGACGTCGTATTCGGCTACGGCGCCAGGACCGTCCTCGACGGGGTCTCGCTCACCGCGTCCGCCGGGCGCCGCCTCGGGCTCGTCGGCGAGAACGGCACCGGCAAGTCCACGCTGCTGCGCCTGCTCGCGGGCCTCGAACAGCCGCGCTCGGGCGAGATCGCCCGCGGCGACGACGTCGGCTTCCTGTTGCAGGAGCTGCCGTTCCCGGCATGGGCGACTTTCGGCGACGTCCTCGACCACGCGCTGGCGGACATCCGCTCGGCCGCCGCTCGGCTCGACGTGCTCACCGCGGCGATGACCGACCGGCCCGACGACGCGGGCGTGCTCGACGAGTACGGGAAGCTCCTGGAGTGGGCACAGGCCCACGACCTCTGGGACGCCGACCGCCGTGCCGAGCTGGTGTGTGACGGGCTGGGCCTCGGCGCGCTCGGGCGCGACCGGCTCCTCGGCGAGATGTCAGGCGGGCAGCGGTCCCGGCTCAGGCTGGCGGCACTGCTGATCCGCCGTCCCGCCACGATGCTGCTCGACGAGCCGACCAACCACCTCGACGACACCGCGATGGAGTTCCTGGAGCACCACCTCGCGGAGCTGTCCGGCATCGTCGTGCTGTCCTCGCACGACCGCGTGTTCCTCGACGCGGTGTGCACCGACATCGTCGACCTCGACCCGGCGCCGGCTGACCGGCTCGTGGGCGGGGCGACGCGCTACGGCGGCACTTACAGCGACTACCTCGACCAGAAGCGGGCCGAACGCGCGCGCTGGGAGCAGCGCTACGCCGAGGAACAGGACGAGCTGAAGGAGCTGCGGGAGTCCGTCGCGGTCACGGCCCGGCGAGTCGCGCACAACCGCGCACAGCCCGACGGCGACAAGAACCTCTACAACTTCAAGGGAGGGCGGGTGCAGAAGCAGGTGTCCCGCCGCGTCCGCAACGCCCAGCTGCGGCTTGACGAGCTCGAACACGACCAGGTGCGCAAACCCCCTGCGCCACTGCGATTCCGCGCGCGACTCACGGCCGCCGCCTCCGGCGAAGGACCGGCGATCTCGGTGCGGGACCTGGACGTGCCGGGCCGGTTGACCCTCGATCGGCTCGACGTGACCGGCACGGCACGGCTGCTCGTGACCGGCGGCAACGGTGCGGGCAAGTCCACGCTCCTGTCGGTGCTGGCGGGCCGGCTGACACCCGCGCGCGGGTCCGTCCACTTCGGACCCGGACTGCGCGTGGGGTTGCTGGAGCAGGACGTGGTGTTCCCCGATCCGGAGCGCGTGGCCCACGAGGTCTACCGCGCCGCGCTCGGGGACGACGCGCCGCCGTTGTCCCGCTTGGGTTTACTGTCCTCGCGGGACCTCGGCCGGCCCGTCGGCGAGCTGTCCGTGGGCCAGCGCCGGCGGCTCGCGCTCGCGGTCCTGCTCGCGGAGCCGCCGGACGTGCTGCTCCTCGACGAGCCGACCAACCACATCTCGCTCACCCTCGCCGAGGAGCTCTTCGCAGCACTGGACCACGCTCCGGGCGCCGTCGTCATCGCCTCTCATGATCGATGGCTGCGCCGCCGCTGGCACGGCAACCACCTGGAGCTGGGCGCTGCCCAGCCCGCCGCCGTATAAATCGTTATACAGAATGCTTCGGCCCAGGAGCGTCCCGGGCCGAAGCGGGACTCATGGCGCCGACACTGCGTCGCCCACGCGCCTTGCTCGACGATCGGACTCCCGTCAACCCCCTCCGAGGACGTTCGCTGCCCGCTCCGGCCAAGACCGGTCATGGCCGTCGCGGGCGACTCCTGCCCCACCGCCGCGGACCGCGCCTCGCTTGACAAGCCCGCTCCGCGGCCGTTCGCCACCCACTTCCCCAGGCGACCCCTGGGCCGAAGTGGGCAGCTCGCGGACCGCCGCCGGACCCCTGCCCGATGTGCCGCCTCCGCTTCGCCCGAACGTGCACACCGACCAATGCCCGGCCGTATAGGTCGTTATACAAACACCGCCGGCCCAGGACTTCCTGGGCCGGCGGTGTTTCGCAGCGGGTCGTCAGAGAGTGATTCCCAGCAACGCGTCGACCGCGATGCGGATGAGGCCCGGCGCGGTGGTGTCCGCGCCGTCGCGGCGCAGAGCGGCGGTCGCCCAGGCGTCGACGGCCTCCAGGGCCTTCGGGGTGTCGAGGTCGTCGGAGAGATGGTCGCGCAGCCGCGCGAGGGTCTCCGTCGCGTCGGGACCCGCGGGCAGCGCCACGGCCTCGCGCCAGCGGGCCAGGCGTTCCTGCGCCTCGGTCAGCAGGGCGTCGGTCCACGGCCGGTCCTCGCGGTAGTGGCCGGCGAACAGCGCGAGCCGGATGGCCGAAGGGTCCACGCCGTCGGCGCGCAGCCGCGAGACGAAGACCAGGTTCCCGCGCGACTTCGACATCTTCTCGCCGTCGAGGCCGATCATCCCGGCGTGCGCGTAGTGGCGGGCGAACGGGTGGTCCCCCGCGGCCGCTTCCGCGTGCGCGGCGCTGTACTCGTGGTGGGGGAACCGCAGGTCCGAGCCACCGCCCTGCACGTCGAACCCGAACCCCAGCCGGTTGACCGAGATCGCGCTGCACTCGATGTGCCAACCCGGGCGGCCGGGGCCCAGCTCCGAATCCCACGACGGCTCGCCCTCACGTGCGGCGCGCCACAGCAGCGCGTCGAGCGGGTGGCGCTTGCCGGCTCGGTCCGGGTCGCCGCCCCGCTCGGCGAAGAATTTCGCCATCGTCGCCTCGTCGTAGCGCGACTCGTAGCCGAACCGCCCGGTCGCGGAGTGGTCGAAGTACACATCGGGGTGCTCGGCGTCGTCCACGCGGTACGCCGTGCCGTTGGCCAGCAGCTTCGCGACCACCTCCACGATCTCGGGGATCGCCTCCACGACGCTCACGAACTGCCGCGGCGGCAGCACGCTCAGCGCCTCCATGTCCTCGCGGAACAGCGCCGTCTCCCGCATGGCGAGCACGACCCAGTCGTCGGAGTCACGTTCGGCGCGCTCCAGCAGCGGGTCGTCGATGTCGGTCACGTTCTGGACGTAGTGGACCTCGTGCCCGTTGTCCCGCCAGATGCGGTTGACCAGGTCGAACGCCAGATAGGTGGCCGCGTGGCCGAGGTGCGTGGCGTCGTAGGGCGTGATGCCGCAGACGTACATCCGGGCGGTGGCTCCCGGAGCCGTCGGGCGGATCTGCCCGGTCGACGTGTCGTGGAGCCGAAGCGGGCGGGGCGTGCCCGGCAACCGGGGCACGTCGACGGAGGACCAAGTCTGCATACCTCGACTGTAAACGGGACGGCCGTCCTCTTTCCCATCCGGTGGGAACTGTGTTGTCTGCCTCGGCTTCGCCGAGGCGGGCGAGATCGCCGGGAAGCCGGCGGTGTTGTCTGCCTCGGCTTCGCCGAGGCGTGCGAGATCGCCGGGAAGCCGGCGTCTCGACTGGGCGGTCGGATCGGCCGGGGGCCGATCGCACCGCCCAGTCGAGA
>NZ_JBFBAE010000059.1:0-12901 GCF_040689465.1 Amycolatopsis sp. NPDC051373
GTGGCCGACGAGGGCCGCGGCGTCGTGCTCTACATCCGCGGCCACGAGGGCCGCGGCATCGGGCTGCTGCACAAGCTGCAGGCCTACCAGCTGCAAGACGCCGATCAGGACACTGTGGACGCCACCCTCTCGTTCGGTGTCGCGGCCGACGCACGGGATTACGGCACCGGTGCCCAGATCCTGCTTGATCTCGGCATCCGCAGCATGCGCCTGCTCTCCGACAACCCCGGCAAACGCGTCGGCCTGGAGGGCTACGGATTGCGTGTCACCGGACGGGTTCCCTACGGCGAAGTCACCCCCGGCCGGGGGTAGCCCCTCGGGCGTGCACGACCTTTACTGGTCGCCAACCCCCAAGGAGAACTCGTACGACCAGTGTTGTTCAGCACGACTCTCTCATCAGCGAAAAGACCTTCGACCGGCCGGCCGGGCGGACCGTCCCGATCGCCGACCCCGGTGCGTGGGCGATCCTGGCCTTCTCCGCCACCTCGCTCATGCTCGGCCTCTACAACGGAAACTTCGTCAACACCGCCGGTGCCGCCCTCGTGATCCCGGTGGCCTTCTTCTTCGGTGGCGCGATCCAGATCATGGTCGCCGTGCTCGAAGTGGTGCGCGGCAACGTGTTCGGCGCCGTCGTGTTCGGCAGCTTCGGGCCGTTCTGGGTCATCTACGGCTTCATCCAGACGACGTTCGAGGAGAAGGTGGTCGAAGCCGCGACCAAGGCGAACGTCGATCCCGCCGCCGCGGTGTCGAGCGGACTCACGGTGTTCCTCGCGATGTTCGCCGTGCTCACGTTCGTCTTCCTCGTCTCGGCGCTGCGGACGGACGCGGTGCTCGTCAGCGTGCTGGTGCTGCTTCTGGCGGCACTGGTGCTCCTCGTGATCGGCGTCCACAGTGGAAGCGAGGGCTTCGTGCAGGCTTCCGGGTACGTCACCGTGGTGTTCGCCGTCCTCGGGCTCTACCGGGGCACGGCCGACATCATGACCGCGACCTACGGTCGGCAGGTGCTGCCGGTCGGCAAACTCGGCTAGTACAGCCGGACGGGGCCACGACAGTCGTGGCCCCGTCCGCTCACAAGAGACCGTTCAGCCGTGCCTGATGAGCGGCGGCTGTTCGGTTGTGGACTTCCAGCTTGCGCATCGCCGATCGGAGGTAGGCCTTGACGGTCTCCAGGCTCAGCCCCAGCCGGGCGGCGATCTCCAGGTTGCTGGCCCCCACCTCCGCCAGCCGCAGCACGTCGATCTCCCGGGGCGCGAGCGACGCGGACGCCGCGATCTCGGCCCGCACGGGTTCACCCGTCAGGTCCGCCTGGATCCGCTCCAGCCGCGCACGCAGCTGCGGATCGCTCGTGTCACGGATGAGCGCGGCGAGCTCGGCGAGCGCGCCCCGCGAGCGGACGGCGGCATGACCGGGATCGCGGCGCAGCTGTCCCTCCACATCGAACTGAAGTTGATCGGCGACCACCACGGCACTGCGCACAGTCCGGTCGCCGATCGGGTTGCCTTCCCGGACCGCGCCGTATAGAACCCCGCGCACCTCACCCCGGACCAGCACGGGTACGGCGAAGACCGACGTCAATCCCTCCTCGCGCACCACGACGTCGTACTCGTGGGTGATCGCCATCGTGGACGCGTAGTCGTTGACGCGGAACGGGGTCCGGCTGCGCAGCACGCACCCGCCGAGCCCTTTCCCGGGCTGCACGACGAGCCCCCGCAACGCATCACCCGAGTTGCCCATCAGGCGGTCGAGCACCAGGTGAAGGCCGGAGGCGCCGTGGCGGGTGGTGCCGCCGAGGGCGATCGGCAGGCCGGTCACCTTCCGCAGCCGCTCCAGCCGCTCGGGCAGCAGGTCGTCGATGATGCGCCGGATCGCGCTCCCGTCGTCCACTGTGGCCGGCGGGGTGGGACACAGTGGACGACGGGAGCGCAGTTCGGGTCCGTTCATGTCCGCCTCGTCACCGTCACGCGTCGGTGGTGAACACCATGCATGAGCTCGTCGCGTGCGCGAGCAGCCGATCCTTCGCGTCGCGGATCTCGGCGTGCGCCAGCGCGGTCCGCCGGCCCCGGTTGATCACGTTGCCGGTAGCACGGAGCGCGCCGATGTCCGCGGTGAGCGGTCGCAGGTAGTGCACCGAAAGGTCCAAAGTGGTGTAGGTGCTCCCGACCGGCACCGTCGTCTGCACGGCGTAACCGGCGGCGCTGTCGAGCAGCGTCGCGGCGACCCCGCCGTGGACGATGCCGATCGGGTTGTAGAGGTGCTCGCCGACCTCGCCCACGAGCACGGCGTGGCCGGACTCGATCTCGGCGAGGCGGAAGCCCAGTGTCGCGGCGATCGGCATGATCCCGGACTCGCCGGCGTCGAGCAGGTGCCGGCTGAACTCGAGCCCGTCCATCTCGCGGCTGAGTTTGGCCATCTCCTGGGGGTCCACCCAGCTGTATGTCCGAGTGCCTTCCATGGCGGGATCGTACCTCCGATTTAATAGGACGACCTACTATTGGTCGACATACCTTCTTCACCGGGGCCCCGGGCGCACCCCGGGCCCCGCCCTTCGAGCGAGCGCGTCAGAGCCCGAGCTCGCGGGCGATGAGCATCTTCTGCACCTCGCTCGTGCCTTCGCCGACCTCGAGGATTTTGGCGTCGCGGTAGTACCGGGCGACCGGGGCTTCGTTGATGAACCCCATGCCGCCGAAGATCTGCGTGGCGTCGCGGGCGTTGTCCATCGCCGCGTTGGAGGAGGAGGGCGTGGTGGGGCTGACCACGCGCACCGTCGCCCGCCGGGCCGAGGCCTCGGTCCCGGCCATCTACGAGGTGTTCGGCGACAAGGCGGGTCTCATCCGCGAGGTCTTCTTCGAGGGCTTCCGCCTGCTGGGCGACGATCTGGCGGCGCTGCCGGCCACCGACGACCCGCTGGATGCCCTGCGGCACCTCGCCGAAGCCTTCCGGCACTTCGTGGTCGCGAACCCAGTGCTGGCCGAGATCATGTTCTCGCGCCCGTTCACCGACTTCGATCCCACGCAGGACGAGGACAAAGCCGGCGTCAAGGTGCGCAAGATCTTCGTGCACCACATTCGCACCGCCGTCGACGCCGGCCTGTTCGCGGCGGACCCGACGGACATCGCGCACGTGTTCTTCGCCTACGTCCAGGGCATCGCGGCGGCCGAGAGCGCGCACCGGCTGGGCGGCTCGAAGCAGTCGGTGGACCGCCGCTGGCGCCTCGGGCTCGACGCGTTGATCGCCGGCCTCGGCCAGGCGCCCGCCCCCGCTCGTCGTCGTGCCGGGACTCGCGCCAAGAAGGCCTGAGCACCACCGCGCTTCCGGAGTCCGAGCTCACTCTTCCCCCAGGGCCCAAGCCCGTACTAGCACGTCAGGAGATTTGTCATGGCCAGCAGTGAACCCCGCCGGCCCGGGCTCGACACCCCGCCCGACCTGCTTGACTTCACCCCGAGCGAGGACCAGCGGTTGATCCGCGACACCGTGGCCGAGTTCGCCGCCGAGCACCTGCGCGCGCGGGCGGGTGAGGCCGACGCGGGGTGCGCAGCGCCGGACGACCTGCTCACCAAGTCCGCCGAGCTCGGCCTCAGCCTGCTGGGTGTGCCCGAGGAACTCGGCGGGGTCGCGACCGCGCGGTCCGCGGTCACGGCGACCCTGGTCACCGAGGCCCTGGCCGCCGGCGACATGGGGCTGGCCGTGGCGTGCCTCGCGTCCTCCGCGGTCAGCACGGCGCTCGTGCTGTGGGGGAGTGGCGAGGCGCAGACCGCGTACCTGCCCGCGTTCGTCGGCGACACCGTGCCGGCCGCGGCTCTCGCCATCCTCGAGCCGCGTGCCGTGTTCGACCCGTTCGAGCTGCGCACGGTGGCCCGCCGCACGCCGGGCGGGTTCGTCCTCGACGGCGCCAAGTCGCTGGTGCCGCGGGCTGCGCAGGGCGAGCTCTTCGTGGTCGCGGCCGAGCTGGACGGCCACGGTCCCGCACTGTTCGTCGTCGAGGCGAATGCGCCGGGGACGAGCGTCGAGCCCGAGCCCGCGATGGGCCTGCGCGCGGCCGGCACCGGACGGCTGGATCTGGCGACGGTGCACGTGCCCGAAACGGCCCTGCTGGGCGACGCCGACCCGGCCGCCTACACGGAGTGCGTGCGGCTGTCGCGCCTGGCCTGGTGCGGGCTCGCGGTCGGCACGGCGCAGGCCGTGCTCGACTACGTGATCCCGTACGTCAACGAGCGCGTCGCCTTCGGCGAGCCGGTGAGCCACCGCCAGGGTGTCGCGTTCAAGGTCGCCGACGTCGCAATCGAGCTCGAAGGCATGCGGCTGGCCACCTATCGCGCGGCCGCTCGCGCCGACGCCGGCCTGCCGTTCGCCCGTGAGACCGAGCTTGCCCGCCGGTTGTGCGCGGCCAAGGGCATGCGCATCGGCAGCGACGGCGTGCAGTTGCTCGGCGGGCACGGCTATGTGAAGGAACACCCCGTCGAACGCTGGTACCGCGACCTGCGCGCGGTCGGGGTCGCCAGCGGTGTCCTGCTCGTCTGAACCGGTACGCAAGGAGCAAGCCAGTGATCCACCTCGAAGTGCCGGCCCGGTTGTCCACAGTGGTCGACCAGGCCCATCTCACCGCGGAGAAGCTGCTCCGGCCGGGTTCCCGCCGCAACGACCGCGACGAGCACACGCGTCCGCCGGAGCTCGACGCGCTGACGCCCCTCGCCGACGACCTGAATACCGCGGGTGGCGGGCAGGTGGCCACCGGGGAAGTCCGCAATGGACGCAACCTCGCCAGCGTGCTCGGCATCATGGAGCTGTGCTGGGGTGACGCGGGAATGCTGTTGTCAATGCCGCGCTTGGGCCTCGGCAACGCCGCCATCGCCTCGGTCGCGAAGGGCGAGCAGGCGAAGCGGTTCGCGGGCAAGTGGGCGGCCATGGCCATCACCGAGCCGGACACCGGTTCGGACTCGGCCGCCATCCGCACCACGGCTGTGCTCGACGGCGACGACTACGTGCTCAACGGCGAGAAGATCTTCGTCACCTCCGGCGAGCGCGCCGACGTCGTCGTGGTGTGGGCGACGCTCGACCGCGCGCTGGGCCGGGCGGCGATCAAGTCGTTCGTGGTCGAGAAGGGCACGCCGGGGTTCGAACTCGTGCGGCTGGAGCACAAGCTCGGCATCCGCGCCTCCGACACCGCGCACCTGCGCCTGGACAACGTGCGGGTTCCGCGCGAAAACCTGCTCGGCGACCCGGAGATCGACGTCGAACGCAGCTTCGCCGGGGTGATGCAGACGTTCGACAACACCCGTCCACTGGTCGCCGCGATGGCCGTCGGCGTGGCCCGCGCCGCGCTGGACGAGACGCGCACGCTGCTCGCCGAGGCCGGCCTGACCATCGACTACGACCGGGCCGGCCCGCGGCAACCCGCGGCCGTCGCGACGTTCCTGGACCTGGAGGCCGACTACGAGGCGGCCTACCTGCTCACCCTGGAAGCGGCGTGGCTGGCGGACAACGCCCGGCCGAACTCGATGCACGCGTCCATGGCCAAGGCGAAGGCCGGCCGCAGCGCGACGGACATCGCGCTGGGCTGCGTCGCGCTCGCCGGCAGCCTCGGCTATTCGGAGGACTCGCTGCTGGAGAAGTGGGCGCGCGACGCGAAGATCATGGACATCTTCGAAGGCACGCAACAGATCCAGCAGCTCATCGTGGCGCGCCGGCTGCTCGGCAAGTCGTCCGCCGAACTCAAGTGATCGGAGTGGATCATGCTCTCCTACGCCCGCGGCGCCGACCGCCCGGCCCTGCTCGAAGAGACGATCGGCGCGAACTTCGAACGCACTGTCGCCGCGCACGGTGACCGCGAGGGCCTCGTCGAGTTCGCGACCGGGCGACGCTGGACCTACGCCGAGCTCAATGCGGACGTCGACGCGCTTGCCCGGGCGTTGATGGCGGTCGGGGTCGAAAAGGGCGACCGCGTCGGCATCTGGGCGCCGAACTGTGCCGAGTGGACGATCACGCAGTACGCCACCGCGAAGATCGGCGCGATCCTGGTCAACATCAACCCGGCGTACCGTACACACGAGCTGGCGTACGCGCTCGAACAGTCCGGTGTCACGCTGCTGATCTCGGCGAGCACGTTCAAGACCAGTGACTACGGGGCCATGATCGACGAGGTCCGTGCCGGCACCGCGCTGCGCACCGTCGTGTACCTCGACACCGACGACTGGCAGCAGCTGCTCGACTGCGCGACGGGTGAGGAGGACCTCGCCGGGCGCCTGGCCTCGCTCAGCCCGCACGACCCGATCAACATCCAGTACACGTCGGGCACCACGGGCTTTCCCAAGGGCGCCACGCTGAGCCACCGCAACATCCTGAACAACGGCTTCTTCGTCACCGAGACGATCGGCTTCACCCACGTTGACCGGCTGGCGATCCCGGTACCGTTCTATCACTGCTTCGGCATGGTGATGGCCAACCTCGGCTGCACCACGCACGGCGCCGCGATGGTCATCCCGGGCCCGGCGTTCGACCCGGCGGCCACATTGCGGTCCATTCAGGACGAACGCTGCACGGCGGTGTACGGCGTGCCCACGATGTTCATCGGCATGCAGGCGCTGCCCGCGTTCGCGGAGTACGATCTGAGCACGCTGCGCACGGGGATCATGGCGGGCGCGCCGTGTCCTGTCGAGGTGATGAAGCGCTGCGTCACCGAGATGCACCTGGCGGAAGTGTCCATTGCGTACGGGATGACGGAGACTTCGCCGGTCTCCTGCCAGACGCTCGCCGACGACGACCTCGACCGGCGCACCGCGACGATCGGGCGCGTGCACCCGCACGTCGAGATCAAGATCGTCGATCCGGAGACCGGTGAAACCGTGGAACGCGGGACGCCGGGCGAGTTCTGCACGCGCGGCTATTCGGTGATGATCGGGTACTGGAACGACCCCGAGCGCACGGCGGACGCGCTCGACGCCGACGGCTGGATGCACACCGGTGACCTCGCCGTGATGCGCGAGGACGGGTACGCGCTGATCGTCGGCCGGATCAAGGACATGGTGATCCGGGGCGGGGAGAACGTGTATCCGCGCGAGATCGAGGAGTTCCTCTACACGCATCCGGACATCGAGGACGTGCAGGTGGTCGGGGTGCCCGACGAGCGGTTCGGCGAGGAGCTGTGCGCGTGCGTCAAGGTGCGGGCCGGCGCGGCGCCGCTCGACGCCGACGCGATCCGCGCCTTCGCGAGGGGAAAACTGGCGCACTACAAGATCCCGCGGTACGTGCGTCTGGTGGAGCAGTTCCCCACGACCGTGACCGGCAAGATCCGCAAAGTCGAGATGCGCGCGGAATCGGCCGAGGCACTGGGGCTTCCGGTGCTGACGCTGTGAGGTTCCATGGCGCCTGAAGCCGACCTCGCGGCGCGGATCGTCGTGCGCGAACCTTCTGCCGAGGACGGTGAACCGGTCGGCAGATTCCTCATCGGACTGTCGCTCGCCAGCCGGTACCACCGGTTCTTCTCCGGCATCCGGCACATCTCGCCGGCTCTGCTCACGACGCTGACCACGGTCGCGCCCGGCCAAGTCGTGCTCCTCGCTCTCGACGGGGAGACCGTGGTCGGGCACCTGATGGCGACCGAGCACGACGGTGACGGCGTGGACATCGGCATCGTCGTCGCCGAGGACTACCAGTTCCGGGGCATCGGCCGGAAACTCCTGCGGGAGATGGCGAACGCCCTCTCCGACGGCGGTTCGACGCGGGTGCGGTGCGATGTGCTCGGCGCCAACTACTTCGTCCTCGACTGGCTTCGTCGCCGGCTTCCGGACATCCGGTTCGTGCGGCACGGGGAGACGATCACCGTCCACGGAACCCTTGCCGCGCCCGAAAACCGACGCCCTCAGGCGTGACGTACACCGACAGCGTCATCTGACGCTCGCGCCGAAGATCACTGTCCACATAGGTTTTCCGAGTCAACGAAAACGCGCGATCCACCCAAGGAGTTCCGATGATCAACCGGAGGCAGTTCGGCCAGGCCTTCGCCGCGACAGCGGCGGCCGCGTCGCTGGCCGCGTGTTCCACCGGACAGAGCGCGCCGGCCGCCGCGCCCGGCGACGACCTCAGGGCGGGCTCCGGCAAGAACACCTCGCTCGGCCCGATCAAACAGGTCAAGGCCGGGCTGCTCGACGTCGGGTACGCCGAGTGGGGCCCGGCCACGGGCAAGCCGGTGATTCTGCTCCACGGCTGGCCGTACGACCCGCACAGCTACGTCGACGTCGGCCCGCTGCTCGCCGGCGCCGGCTACCACGTCTTCGCACCGTTCCTGCGCGGCTACGGCCCGACGACGTTCCTGTCCAAGGACACCGTCCGCAATGGACAGCAGGCGGCGGTCGCGCTCGACATCGTGGCCATGATGGACGCCCTGCACCTCGACAAGGTGATCCTCGGCGGCTACGACTGGGGGGTGCGCACCGCGGACGTCATCGCGGCGCTGTGGCCGGAACGCGTCAAGGCGATGGTGGCGGTGAGCGGCTACGGCATCAACAACCTGGCGGTCAACAAGGAGCCGCTGGCCCCGCTGGCCGAATACGGGTGGTGGTATCAGTACTACCTCGCCACGGATCGCGGCGAGCTGGGCTACGCGAAGTACCGGCACGACTTCAACAAGCTGATCTGGAAGAACGTCTCTCCGAAGTGGCACTTCGACGACGCGACCTACGACCGCACAGCGCAGTCGTTCGACAACCCCGACCACGTGGCCATCGTCGTGCACAACTACCGCTGGCGCCAAAGCCTTGCCCCGGGCGAACCGCAGTACGACGTCTACGAACAGAAACTTCAGGCCTCGCCGAAGATCGGCGTTCCGACGATCACGATCGGCAGCGACTTCGACGCCGCTGCGGCCGACGGCAAGGCCTATCGCGACAAGTTCACGGGCAAGTACGAGCACCGCACGTTCACCGGGATCGGTCACAACGTTCCGCAGGAAGCCCCGCAGCCGTTCGCCAAGGCCATTGTGGACGTCGACCAGTTCTGACCGGCCCCGTCAGGAGACCGGCTGGTGGCGTTCGATCACCGAGGACGGCGGCGGGCTCGTCTGTGTCGTTCCGGAAGGTATGCCACTCGCCGCGGGGTTGGACGATCCGTTCGCCGGCGTTGGCGTAGATCTCGGTGTCGTTGGAGATCTCGCTGATCCGGTCGGAGTCCGACATCGGATGATCGTCGGCGAACACGGGAGCCGAGCCGGCGGAAAGTCCGTTGAAGGAGAATTGTGTAGTTCTGCGGCGCGAGTTGTGCTCCAGACGGTCGGAGACCGGTGTGGGACTCGCCACGAGCGGGCCGGTGAAAGGGCCGGGCTTGCGAAGATCGGCCCGTGAGCACAGGACTTCTCGCTGCCGAAATACCAAGTCTCCGCGCTCTGTGGCACTCCTGCGCTCGGAGAGCGGACGGTCCTGACCGCGACCTGGTGATCGCGGTGGTGGCCGGGCATGGTTGAGGAGTTCCGGCTGCGGTCGGTGGCCGTCGCGGTGTACGGGCCCGCCGCGTTGTTCGGGCTGGCGGAGGGGTCGATGCTGCCGGTCGTCGCGCTGAGTGCGATCGACCGCGGGGCCACGACGTCGGTGGCGGCGTTGATCGGGGCGTTGCTCGGGATCGGTTCGCTGATCACGAACATCCCGGCGGGCATCCTCGCGACCCGGGTCGGTGAGCGGAAGTCGATGTTGGTGGCGGCCGGGGTCACGGCCGTCGGGTTGGCGCTGTGCCTGGTCAACATCGGTTCGGGGCAGTCCGCGTTGCTGGTCTACGGCGCCGGCGTGCTGCTGATCGGCGCCGCGAGCGCGGTGTACGGCCTGGCGCGACAGTCGTACCTGACCGAGGCGGTGCCGCTGCACATGCGGGCGCGGGCGTTGTCGACGCTCGGCGGGACGATGCGCGTGGGGCTGTTCCTGGGTCCGTTCGCCGGGGCCGCGGCGATGCAGGTCTGGGGGCAGGCCGGCGCGTACTACCTGAGCCTCGTCGCGGTGCTCGCCGCCGGGATCGTCGTGTACCGGGTGCCGGATCTGGAGACGACCGAGGAGCACCGCGCGGCCGCGGCGGCGATCACGACGTGGGGGATGGTCAAGCAGAAGTGGCGGGTGTACGCGACGCTCGGCGTCGGCATCCTGCTGCTGTCGGGGATCCGGCAGACGCGCCAGACCGTCGTTCCCCTGTGGGCGGCCCACCTCGGCCTGTCGCCCACGGTCAGCTCGGTGATCTACGGTTTCGCCGGCGCGATCGACGCGCTGGTCTTCTACCCGGCGGGCAAGGTGATGGACCGCCGCGGCCGCCGGTGGGTCGCGGTCCCTTGCACGTTCGTGCTCGGTGCTTCCTTCGTCCTCATGCCGTTGACGCACGGGCCGGTTCTGCTTGCCCTCGTGGCCATGGTGATGGGATTCGGCAACGGCCTCGGCTCGGGCATCGTGATGACGCTCGGAGCCGACGTCTCGCCGACCGTCGGCCGCCCGACGCACATCGGCATCTGGAACGAGCTGGCCGACGTCGGCTCCGGCCTCGGCCCGCTGCTGCTGGCCGGGGTGACCGCGCTGGCCGGGCTCGGGCTGGGGATCGTCGTCAGCGGCCTGGTCGGCTTCGCGGCGGCCGGGGCGCTGTGGGCGTGGATCCCGAGGACGGTGCACCGGGTGCGAAGAGTCGCCGAGCGGACGTGATCGCCGCGGGGCTCAGGCGTCGAACCACTCCTCGGCGCCGTACCTCGCCACGCGCGCCTGCGCCCCCGCGAGAACCCACGACGGGGTGGCGAAGAAGTGCCCGTTCAGCATCAAGACGATTCCCTGGACCACGATCAGCCAGGTGCGGGCGGTCATCGAGCGCAGAACCCACCGCGCACCATCGCCGAGCGCGACGGCGCACGCCGCGAACGTGCCGCGGCGACCACGTCGAGTACCAGGCCGGCGACGAGGAACGCGCTCCACCAACCGCTGCTGTCCCCGACTTCGGCCACCCCGAAGCCCGCCGCCATCAGGGCGGCGGGGACCTGCAGCCACAGTCCCCACCGCAGGACGCGGATCGTCGGTGGTTCGTCGACCGCCACTGTCCTCAACCGATCATGAAATGGTGCAACGGCGCCAGCGCCCGTCCGAATTCGCACAATCCCTGCGGCACACCGCACACCCCAGAACCGCTCACGTGCGAAGGTTATCGCCGGAATGACGGAAACGGGCTGAACGTGTGCGAAACCGGTCAGCCCGCTGTCCCTTCCGTCCCAAGCCGGGGAGGACACCCCGCGTCAGAAGCCGGGGAACACCCGGCGCAGGTCGTCGAGGGAAAGAGCGCCGTCGACGGTCACGCCGGTGTCGTACGGGGCCTTCAGGCGGCCGCTGACCAGGCGGATGAAGGCTTCGGCCGGGCCGTCGAACGTGGCCGAAGGCGATTCGAGGTGGTCCACCACCGTGACGCCTTCGTCGATCACCAGGCCGGCACCCGGGATGGCGACGGACGCCGGCTTGCCGAGCTCGGCCGGCTTCGCCAGGAAGCCCAGCATGAAGCCGATCGGGCCGGCATCAGGTCGACGAGGACCTCGGCCGAGGCGGCTTCGACGCCGGCCTTGGGGTCGAAGGTCACGCGCACGTCCCACGAGTGGTTGGCGACCTCGTTGAGGCGCATGCCCAGGGCGGTCAGCAGCGAGACCGGCTCGGGCAGGAAGCCGAGATCGACGGTCAGCGACGAGCGCTGCTCGGCCGTGAGGGCTTCGACGGTCTCGAGCCAGCGGGCGTTGTGCTCCAGGAAACCTTCGGCCTGCGCGCGCGGCGCGGACGCGTCCCAGCGGGCCCAGATCGTCGGGTTGTCTTCGGCCGCGACCGTCTCGCCGGCGGCCCGGGCGATCGGCGCGCGGCCGATCTCCGCGCCACTTCCGAGGTGGGACAGGGCTTGCGCGACGGTCCATTCGGCAGCGCCGCTGGTGGTGGCCAGCTGCTCGTCGGTCAGGGTGCGGACGAGGGCGGCGAGCGTGTCGTGCTCGGTGCGCAGGGCGGTGATCGTGCGGTCCACGAGTTGGCTCATGCCACGCTCAACTCCTGAACGGACGGCTGTGTTCCGCTGATCACCGAGCGGCGCACTCCTTTTTCCGCTCGCGGTACGCGCGCGTCGCCATCTGGCCGCTGCACGTCGTGCTGCAGTACAGCGCCGAGGAGTTGCGCGTCTTGTCGAAGAACGCCGTGTAGCACGTGTCGTTCTTGCACACCTTCACCCGCGGCCACGCGCCCCGCGAGGCGAGGTCGGCGACCGCGCTGAGCAGGTGCGAGAACGACCGGTCGACGCCGGTGCCAGTCGGGTGCAGCTCGCACCCCTGGGCCGTGACGACCGTCGTCACCGGAAAACGCAGGGCGGCCCGCTGCAGGTGGGCTTCGGATTCGGCCGGCGCGGCTCGAGGACGTGGACCCGGCCGAGTTCGACGGGGTGCTGATCCCCGGCGGCCACGGCCCGATGCAGGACCTGGCCGTGAACGCCGACGTCGCCCACGTGCTGGCCGCGCTGCTGCCGGACGAGTCCAAGGTCGTCGCGTCACTGTGCCACGGCCCGGCGAGCTTCTTCTCCGCCGGCGACCCCGAGGGCGGCTGGCTGTTCAAGGGCCGCAGGCTCACCGCGTTCACCGACGAGCAGGAGCAGCAGGTCGGCCTCGCGCAGAACGCCCTGTGGCTGCTGGAGGAGCGGCTGCGTGGCGCCGGCGCCGAGTACTCCTCGGGCCCGGCCTGGGGTCCGTACGTGGTGGTCGACGGCAACCTGATCACCGGCCAGAACCCGGCCTCGGGTGAGCAGGCCGCCGAAGCGCTGCTGAAGGCGCTGGCCGAGCGCGGCTGAAACCGTGTGGGCACCCGCGCGCTGCCCGGGGAGCCTTGACATTTCTGAGTGATACGACGCAGAATGGCCGCGATCTGAGTCGCACGACTCAGAT
>NZ_JBFBAE010000060.1:0-12637 GCF_040689465.1 Amycolatopsis sp. NPDC051373
GAACGAACGCTGCCACCCCTTCATCTGGACCAAAACCGCCGACGAGATCCTCAAGAAGTCCAACCGTCAGACCACTTCAAACACAGACCACTAGCGACGTCATAGGTCGACATCGCAGCCAAACTGCGCCGCCCCATGACCCGCAGCAGCACCAGAAAAACCACGTACATCACGACCGTCGAGAGCGCGACCGCGATTACTCCTCCTGTTGTGATCGCCCAGATCTCAGTCAGTGCGAGCATGGGTTACCTCCGTTGTCATCGCGAGCGCTGCCGCCGGCCTCCTACCGCCGCCACACCAGGAGGCCATCAGCCGAGTTCGACGTGCTGTAGCAGCTGTGGCGGACGCGCGACGAACAGCTCCGGATTGGCGACCCGGCCCGCGCTGCTTGTCACTGCAGGCTGCGTCACCCGGACTGTCGGCCGCCTGGAGCAGCGCAGCACCCCCTACTGGCCGGCGGGCGCGTGGCGCAGGCCACGATGGAGTTGCACTCCGACGGCGTACGCCAGAGGTTCCTTCGGTATCTCTCGCTCGTCGACATCGACCGGGTCGTCCGGCTCTGGGCCCAGCTTGGGAATGGGCGAGGCCAGATGCCTCCGGCGAGACGACGGGCTGAGTCGGGCGTCATCTCGCCAAGGCAACGGCTGGTTACCACTCACTGATTCACCCGCGACGGCCGTGCGTTCCAACGGCCGGTCGAGCGCCGTACCAGGCTTGGGTGAGAAGCTCCAGAATGCCGTCCCGGGTCAGCGGCTTCGGGTTCGGATACGGCGATGCGGTCACCTGGTCCGCCACCTCGCCGAGATCATCGAAGTCGAATCCGAGCTCACGCAGGCTCGTCGGACCATCGACCTGCTTGATCAGGTCGAACACGCCGGAAGGTGCATCAGGTACACCCAGTGCCCCGCCGATCCGCCGCATCACTTCCGGTGTGGCGGATGCGTTGTAGCTCATCACATGCGGGAGGATCACGGTGTGCGTGGCCGCATGCGGTAGGCCGAAGCTGCCACCCAGCACATGGCACAGCTTGTGGTGAAGGCCCATTCCTACCGATGCCAGGCACATTCCGGCCAGCCATGCGCCCCGGAGCAGATCCGAACGCGCCTCGACGTCGGTGGGCTCGCCGGTGAGGCGGCTCAATCCCCTCCCGATGCCTGAGATCGCATCGAGTGCCCACCCGTCGACGATCGGGTTGGCCTGGGCCGAATACAGCGCCTCGATCGCGTGGGCGAGCGCGTTGACCGCGCTGGTAACCGCGATCGGCACGGGCAGCCCGCGGGACAGCTCCAGGTCGTAGATCACCGTTTCCGGCAGGATCGACGGAGACGACCGGGTGGTCTTCTTCCCGCCGGTGGTCTCGCCGAGCACGGGGGTGACCTCGGAGCCCGCGTAAGTGGTCGGGAGAATGACCTGATCGACACCGGTCCTCGCGGCCAGCGCCTTCGACAGTCCGGTCGTCGAGCCCCCACCGACCGCGACCACGCAGTCAGCATCACTTGCTCGCAGGTGCCCCATTGTCTCCTCGGTCACGCTGACCGGGGTGTGCAGAGCGGCGCCGTCGAACCGAGCGACGCACAAAGGGCCGAGCAGCTTCTCGACCTTGTCGCCGAGCTCGGCCAGCTCAACGCCAGTCAGAAGCAGCACCCGGGACCGGCGCAGCCGGGAGACCTCTGCGTTGACCTTCTCCATCACCCCCCGGCCGAACACGATGCGGTACGGCAGGCCGACGTACTCGAACTCGGCTGTCATGGTGCTTCTCGCGGGTGTCGGGTGTCGTGCAGGATCGTGCCACCGACCATGACCTCGGTGTCCGGCACCTCGACGAGCCAGACCCGGAAGGCGCTCTCCGGCGTTCCGGTGGCATCGGCGGCCGCCGCGGACACGGCGGCCAGCAGGTTGCGTTTCATGGACGTGTCGTGTCCCTCGGCGATCGTGATTTGAATGAACGGCATCAGGCCACCGGCTTCGTCAGGCCGCCGTCGACGCGCAGCACCTGACCGGTGATGTAGGACGCGTCGTCAGAGGCAAGGAACGCGACCGCGGAGGCGACCTCCTCCGTGCGCGCCCAGCGACCCAGCTGGATCCCGAGCGCATCGACCATGTTGGCGCGCACCGCGTCGGCAGTCAGGCCTTGTTTCCCTGCCATCGCCTCGTGTCGCGTGAGCCAGCCTTCAGTCAGCGTCATCCCCGGCGACACCGCGTTGACCCGGACCCCGCGCTGCACGGCTTCGGCCGCCAGGTAACTGGTCAAAGCCACGACGGCCGCGTTGGTGATTCCAGTGACCGCGGCACCCGGAACCAGAACGTGCGCGGTAGCTCCCGCGACATTGACGATCGCGCCACCGGTCATCCTGGGCAGAGCGGCTTTGGCGACCCGGACAAAACCGCGAAGTTTCGTATCGAGCGCTGCACCGAGCACACCATGGTCGGTGTCGGCAAGTGGCGCCGACGCGATCTGGGGTCCCGCGCAGTTGACGACGATGTCGAGCCGGCCGTTCCAGGCGTGCGCCTTGCCGACGGCGGCGGCGACGGACTCGCTGTCGCGCACATCTGCGGGTACGGCGAGCGTTTCCCCGCCCAGACCTGCCGCGGCGTCCTTTACGGCGCTCTCGTCCCGGGCGAGCAGCGCAACAGCGGCGCCCTGCTCAATCAGTAGCTGCGCCACGGCGTACCCAATACCGCGGCTGGCCCCGGTCACCAGCGCCGTGCGCCGCCCCGGCTGCTCGGTGCGTGACACCATTCGTGTCTCCTTCTGCTTGTCCCCGGCAGTTCCGCCGGAACGGTGTTTCCACTGCAACGCGATCCAGCCTGCGCTGACAAGTCGACCTAACAGGGCTGTTCACGTAGTACTCGCCACCGAGCGGCCCGGCTCTCGCGTCGCTAACACACGGTGGGGCACGATTGAGGAGCTCAAGCCCCAAACGGGGAGGAACCATGGATAGTCCCGGAGTGCTCCGGACACCGAACAGCTCACCGACCCGTCTCATCGATGCGCTGCAGGTGCGGCCGGGCCGCCGCGCGGTGGCGGTCGGCACCTTCGACGGTGTCCACCTGGGTCATGCGCGAGTGATCGCGGGCTGCGAGACGGTGCTGACCTTCGATCCGCACCCGCGGTCGGCAGCGCGACCAGGCGATGGCCCACGCTTGCTGACCGACGCGGTCGGCAAGCGAAGGAGGCTCACCGCGCTGGGCGTGCGGGAAGTCGTGGTCATTCCGTTCGACCGCGAGTGGGCAGCAATGGACGCAGCCACGTTCGTCGACGAGGTGCTGGTCCGACGACTCGGCGCGGTCCGGGTGGCGGTCGGGGCCGATTTCCGGTTCGGCGCGCGTGGCATGGGCGACGCGCAGACCCTGCTGGAAGATCGGCGATTCACCACTACCGTCGCGGGGATGGTGACATCGTGTCCTCGTCTCGGATCCGTGATCTCGTCGCCGCCGGTGATGTCGAGCGGGCCGCACGGCTGCTCGGTCGGCCGCACACGCTGCCCGCCCGTGCCCTCGGCGACGACCGCCTGGTGCTCGATCCGGCTCTGGCGATTCCGCGCCCAGGTCGCTACACGGCGGTCGTCGACGGCTCGACGACCGAGGTGACCGTTCTCGACGGTGGTGTCATCGAATGCGAGGGGCGGCGCGAGGTACGCCTGCTCGAGGTGGCTTTCCTGCACCGGAGCTGAGGTGACGCAGGCCTGTTAATCCAGGCGAAATCCCACGTTGCTGGCCGGTGCCGCTCAGGGGACACTTGAGCGTGGAAGAGCCACACGGCTCAGCAACACAGCGATGGGAGGTGCGTCGCGTGGCGCCTGCCGATGGCGGCGTGTCGCCGGAGTCAGGTGCGCGTACTGTCATCCGGCGGAAGCTGGCGCCACCGATTCTCGGTGATCATCTGGTCCGGCGGGATCGGGTGACTGCCCGCATCCACGCTCTGCTCGAGCGGGCGAACGTACTCACCGTGTATGCGGCAGCAGGATCGGGGAAG
Organism: Amycolatopsis sp. NPDC051373; assembly: GCF_040689465.1. Lineage (NCBI taxonomy): Bacteria > Bacillati > Actinomycetota > Actinomycetes > Pseudonocardiales > Pseudonocardiaceae > Amycolatopsis > Amycolatopsis sp. NPDC051373. The sequence goes on from NZ_JBFBAE010000060.1 coordinate 3,977, forward strand.
ACCACCGCCGTCGCCATGGCGCTGCGGGACCTCGACCGGCCGGTAGCGTGGCTGTCGCTCGACGGTACGGAATCAGCTGCAGGACGCCTCCTGCTGTACATCGAGGCGGCGGTCGCGCCGCACGGCCCCGAGGCGAGTGGCGTGGCGACCGATGCGCTTGCCGCCGGCATCCTGATCGGTGAGGCGGCGGGTCTGCTCGCCGAAAGCTTGCACGGCACCAGAATCGTGCTCGTCTGTGACAACGCCGAGCGGATCTCCGGCAGCGACGACGCACTCGCCGTGCTGTCCGCACTCGCCCGCTACGCACCCACGGACGTCGGCATCATCCTCATTTCCCGGACCGCCTTGCCGCTGGACACCGGTTCGACCGGAGAACTGGCCCGCGTCGCCGAGCTCACCGGTTCGGACCTCGCCTTCGACCTCGACGAGGCCGAGGAAGCGTTGCGCCTGGCCGGGCGATCGTCATCGGAGGCGGCTGAGGCCATTCGCGTCACCGGCGGCTGGGTGGCGGGAATCCTCTTCGCCGATGGTGCCGTCGCCGAGGCACCGCACCGGCTTCGTGAATATCTCTCCAAGCACGTCCTGTCCGGACTGTCCGAACAGGAGCGACGGTTCCTGATGTACACCAGCCTGCTGGACGAGGTGACCGTCGACGACGCGGTCGCGCTCCAACTCGAAGACGCAGCACGGATCATGGCGGCGCTGCGACACCGGCACCTTCCCGCCACCTGGCCCGACGATCGAACACTGATCGTCAGTCCACAGCTACGGGACCACCTGCGCGACTTGCTCGCCGAGCAGGAGCATGGCGAGCTGAAGGGGGTCCGCCTGCTGCACGCCCGGCTGCTGGTTCATCGTGGCGAGCAGGAAGAGGCCGTGGATGCCCTGCTCGGTGTCGGTGCGGTCGACGAGGCGTGGGTACTGGCCGCAGAGCTGCTGCCACGCCTGATCGAACGGATGGACTTCGGTCCGGCGGCGCGATGGCTCGACGAACTGCAGGCGTCCGAGCGTTCGCTCAGCCCGCGGATCGGCGGGATCGTGCTGCGCGTCGCCTTCGCCCTGGAACAGGCCGAGCGGGGCGTTGAGCTGTACGACCGTCACGGTCGCGGCTGGATCACCGAACTGGCAGCCGACGGGCACAACGGCTCGGGTGAAGCGCTGGTACTGCTGGTGTGGTGCCTGTGGCATGCGGGCCGCACCGCCGATGCCGGGCAAGTAGCCGACTTGGTGTCACCGGGGCGAGCCAAGGACATCGCACTCACCGTGCTCGCACTGAGCCGCGACGAACCACCACCCCCGTTCCCGGTTTTTGCGACGACCCCGTCGGGACCGCTGGATGGGATGCTCATGCGGCTGGCCTTCATGCGCGGGCGGCTGGCCGGCTTGGAGGACCCCGGCACACACGGTCCTTGGCGCAGCGTTCTCGGTGCCCCTTGGGTCATCGCCGGCCTCCGCGCGACGGGGCGGATCGAACAGGCGATGGCGCGCTACGAGGCACACCGCGACGCACCTCAGCCACTGTGGTTGCACGCTCTGGACGCCGTGGAGCTCATGATCGACCTCGGGCGCGCTGAGGACGCGTGGCAGGCCCTGCAGCGCGGCCACGAACTCGTGGCCGCGACCGGGTCCCAGATTTACCGGGTGCTGCTGCACCTGATCGAGGCGAAGTTGTGCTTGCGCCTTCATCATGACCCGGAAGCCGCGCATCGCGCGCTGGACGAGGCAGAGACGAGCGGCTCACACAGGCACGCTTTCACTCGCGAGCTGGCATTTCTCTGGCGAGGGCTCGCGTTCCTGCTGCGGCACCGCGACGCCGAGGCCAGTGACGTGCTGCAACAGAGCCTGCAGAGCATGCGCGCCGCGGACCGCATGCTCGAGACCCCGACCGTGGCGTGTTACCTGGCCGAAGTCCAGTGGCGACTTGGCGCGGAGGATGCTTCCGACGAGTCGGCGGCACTGGCGATCAGTATCGCGGAGGAACGGGGTTCGGTGCATCTGCTGCTCAATGCGCTGGCGGACGTACCAGCCGTGGCCGTACGCGGCGCGGACACCGAATCGAACCGGCTGTCGCGCTGGCATGAGCTGACCGCGTCGCTCGCGAACGGCCGCCGGATCACCGCGGCCGGCCGGGCGCCGAGGCTGGTGCTCGAGGATCTGGGTGAGCCGGAGCTGCGGGTGGACGGCTCGACGGTGACACCCCGGCTGCGCAAGAGCGTCGAGCTGCTCGCATACCTACTGGGCACCCCCGACCACGAGGCGAGCCGTCAGGAACTGCTCGGCTCACTGTTCGACTCGAACAACGAAGCGGCCGGGCGCAGCTACTTGCGGCAGGCGCTGTATCGCCTGCGTGAGGTGTTGCCGGACGAACTGTCGCCCGTCCTCCGCGAAGACCTGTTCTGCCTCCCAGGGCCCGACCTGGTCAGCAGCAGCGCGGCCGAAGTCCTGGAGGCGTTCGCGCAGGCCGATCACCAGAACGGGGAAGCCCGGCTGGACACGTTGATCGAAGCACTGGCGCGGACCGAGCGAGGCAGGTACCTCAGTGGCCTGTCCGGTGCGTGGGTGGAGGCGCGGCGCGCCGAACTTGACGAGCGCATCCTCCGGGCCCGGCTGGACGTCGCCAGGGCCGCGTTCCGGGTCGGCCGGTATCGGGAAGCGGTTGCCAACGTGGACGCGGTGTTGCGCCTCGATCCGTACCGCGAGCAGGCCTGGCTGCTGCGGATCACTCTCGCTCAAGCCAGCGCAAACGACGACGACGTGCTCGCGCTGTACCAACGTTACGTGGCGACCATGCGAGAGCTGGCCGTCCCGCCGTCGGCGGAGGTGCACCGCCTGGTCACCCGGCTGCGGAGCTGACGCACTGATTTCCCAGTCAATAACGGGGCCGCTGGCACGCTGGTTTTTGACCAACGTCACCCACGTGCTCCCATGGAGGTAGCAATGGACAGCGCGAAGCATCTTGCCGTGCCTGCTGATACGGACGATGGGATTTTCCGTTTCCGCCAGGCCATTTCCCGGTTCAGCACAGGGGTAGCCGTGATCACCACCCGCACCGCGGACGGGCCCGCCGGCATGACCGCAAGCGCGGTCGCATCACTGTCGATGGACCCACTGCAGCTGCTCGTGTGCATCGGCTCGAATCTTCCGACCTGCAAGGCGATCACCGAGTCCGGGAAGTTCGCCGTCAACGTCCTCGGCGAAGACCACGAACACATCGCGAAGCACTTCGCGACCCGCAGGAAAGAGAAGTTCGCCGGCATCAAGCTGCGGACAGACAGTGACGTCCCGGTGCTCACCGACGCGATCGCGCACTTTGTCTGCTCCGTCGCGGATACGTTGCCGGGCGGTGACCACACGATCGTGGTAGGCGACGTGCTGAAGTGCGATCATGTCCCGGGCTCGAACCCCCTTGTGTACTTCGCGAGTGCTTTCGGCAATCTCGCCGACCCGGCCACCCACAGCGGGACTGCCGGGGGCTGGCACTTCGCGTCGGCAATGTGACCACACCCCGAACGCGTTCGGCCGTCGTCGTCCGGACCCGACTGCGGCCACCTGCCCCGCACCCGGACGACGTGCGCCGCGCGCGACTGCTGGCCCGGCTGGACGCGGTCAGCGAACAAGTGATCCTGCTGGCCGCGCCTCGAGGCGCCGGGAAAACCGTGCTGCTGGCCCAGTGGGTCGCCCCCCAACGGTGTGCCTGGGTGAGCCTGAGCAGCCATGACGACACCCCGGCGGGCGTGTGGTCCGCAGTGCTTGAATCGGTACGGCCCTACTGCGCCGACGTCCCGACACCCCCAGCAGCACTGCTCGACGACGAAACGACCCTGTTCACCGAGATCATCCCCGAGCTGCTCAATGCACTGGCTTCGACCGGGTCATTGGTGCTCGTGCTCGACGGGTTGGACGTCGTCGAGCACCCCGTGACCCGGGCAGCGCTGGACGAGTTCGTACGCCGGGCTCCCGACACAGTCCGGATCCTGCTGGCCACGGCACGCCCGCCGAGTGGGCCGGTCGCCGCGCTTCGCGCGGCCGGCCGCCTCGCCGAGTTCACCGAAGAGGACTTGCGGCTCGACCTGGCGGAGACACGGCAACTGCTGTCGGCCACGGCCGCCCGCCCGGTCGACCGGGCCGAAGCGGCGGCGCTGTGGCGCGGGTACGCGGGCTGGGCGACCGGTCTGCGGCTGGCCGGCATGGCCCTGCGGAACCAGCCGCCCGGCGCTGCCCTGCCACATCCCGTGCCATCGGTCGAGGACTTCTTCCGCGCCGAGGTGCTCGAACGCGTCACCTCACGCCAACGCCGGCTCCTGCTGTACAGCAGCGTCCTGGCAGAGCTGACGCCCGATCGTTGTGCGGAAGTGACGGCGCTACCTGCTGCCGCCGAGACGCTGAGCGCGCTGGCCGCGTCCTCGCTGCTGCTGCGGCGGACCGGGTCGGGTCTGCGGTGCCACCCGGTGCTACGGCTCGTGCTGGGCTCCGTGCTGACGTCGGAAGAACCCGATGCTGTCCCGGTTTTGCACGCGCGGGCGGCAGAACGCCTGCGGCAGGAAGGCGATCCGGACGCCGCTTACGAGCATGCCCGAATGGCCGGGGTACCCGATCTCGCTCTCCGGACCGCACTCGAGACCTGGCCGGCGGCGCACCCGCAGACCCTGCTCGCACGGCTCGACGAGGTGCCTACGATGCCCGCCGGGGCTCATGCGATCGCCGCGGCAGCCGAGCTGACTTGCGGGCACCACGCCCGCGCGGCGACCCGGCTCGCCGGTTCAGACGGTGGCCCGGCGCTTGCGGTGCGGGCGTGGCTGGCACTGCATCGCGGCGATCTGACCACCGCGCAGTGCGACGCCACGCGGGTGATCACCACCCACCGACCGGCAGGAGCCCGGCCCTGGTGGCTGCTCATGGCTTACGCCGCGCTCGGCACCGTCGGGGTGTGGGAGGGGCAGGCAGCCGACGTCGTCGACCAGCTCGCCGTGACGGCTCGCGACGCGGACGGGCTCGGCTATCGGGATGTCACGGTGCGGGCACTGGACGCACGCACCGCCGGGTTGCTGCTCACCGGCGACGCCACAGCCGCGCTGGCCTCGGCCACGCAAGCAGTTTCCATGCACGAGGTCGATCCGACGCGGTGTGTGGCTCCCGTCGTCGCAACGGCTTGCTTGGCTGCCAGGGCGGGCGCGGACCGCGGCAGAACCCCGCTCCCTACAGTGGCTCTGGTACCCGCCGCTCCCCATGCGGAGGCGTTCTCGGCTCTCATCAACGCGCACTCAACGTCCGCTTTCGGGGACGCTCGGCACCGGCGGAGCGCACACGCACAGGCGCGCGCCGCACTCGCCGACCTCCGGTACGGCCCGGTGCTCGCCAACTTGTTCGAGGAGCAATGGCCTTGCGGGGTCCCGGATCTCCGCCCGGCCGTGCTGTCCGATCGGGAACTCGCCGTGCTGCGGGCACTGTCCGGGCCGCTGACCCTGCGCGAGATCGCCGCCGAACTGCACGTCTCGCACAACACCGTGAAAACCCATGTCCGGTCGGTGTTCCGCAAGCTGGGTGCCCACGATCGCGCCGATGCCGTCAGCCGGGGAGCCGCAGTCGGCATGGCCACCGGTCGCGCCACGCCTACCGGCGCCGGCCTCACCAAGCCGATGACAGTGCGGTGCCCGCCTGTCTCACTCTCCGGCTTGGTGGCGGCCCGAAACGGCCGGGTAGTGGGCACCGGCCGTCCCGAGCCGCGGTCTGGCGGTCAATGGGCGCGCGCGTCCTGCTGGCGTGCGTAGCCGGCTTGTCCGGCGTACTCCGTCTTCCCGTCGTCCTTTGGGGTTGCCGGGTCGATACCGGCGATCTTTCGCGCGAGGTCGGTCATCGGGCCCGCTGGTGCCATCTCGGCGCGGTTCATGGTCAGCATTCGCACCGCCAACAACGGGGTTCCGTTGAAGTTCTCGAACACGCTGATCCGGTCACCCCAGTCCGACAGGTACAGGTCCCGGATCACCCGGCTGATCTTGAGCCGGTCATGCGGCCGCCCGATCGGACCCGTCTGCAACGGCTCGAGCCACCGGCGCAACTCCGGCTGGTTCCACTGCTTCTCAGTGGGGAAGATCAGCGATGAGCGTCCCGCCAGATCGACCAGCTCGTTGACCATCCGGGGCACGTTCTCCAGATAGTAGGCCCGGCCGAAGTCGAACAGCAGCACACTCGGCTTGTACAGACCGCCTGGTGTGGTGAACCCGTCTTCCTCACAGGCGAGCACGTGGGCTCGCAGCGACTGGTGGAAGCCGACGAGCTGAGCCAGCCGAGCTTGAACCGGCGGCAGCTGATAGGTCCCCACGTGCTCGGTGATCAGCAGGGCCAGGCCGACCATCACCTCGGCGCGGATCGTCTGGCGCACGAGCGCCTGGTAATGCAGCCAGTCGAACACCCGCTGCGGATAGAGCGAAGCGTGCTTCGGGTTGCCGATGTGAAAGACCCGGTTCCACGGGATGAACACGTCGTCGAAGAGGATCGTGGTGTCCAGCTCGTCGCCCTTGGCGGCCAGCGGGTGCTCTTCGTACTGCCCTTCCTTCACCGTGCTTTCCCGGCAGACCAGAGTGACGCCGGGGGTGTTCGCCCGGACCGCGCCGAAGATGACCTGTTCGCTGGTGATACCCGGCCGGAAGAACACCCCGATGTGGATGTAGTCGGCGAACGCCGCACCCGTCGCGATGGCCTTCACACCCCGCACGACGATGCCATCCTCGCGGGTCTCCACGATGTGCAGCGCCGGCGACTCGGCCTGAGCCGACTCACGCGACCGGTCCGTCTGCGGGTCGACGAACGCCGGAGCCGCGTTGAGGTCGCCCTCGACCATAAGGTCCCAGAACTCCAGGATTCCCACTGTCAGGTCACGCCCGCCGGTGCCCTGCGACTGCTCACTCCACGGCGCGGGATCGTCCTTGTAGGTTTGCAGCACGTAGTTGTTGACGTCCGGCGTCCTCGGCACGGCGCCGCCGTCGAGCTCGCGGATCGCCGTCTCCAGATAACGGCGCTTCCGCTTCAGCTCGTCCTTGGTCGTGTGACGGAACCAGGTCATCGAACGACGCTCACCGTCATCGTCGATGAAGGTCATGACATCGCGCAGGTCGTCGCGGTGGTGCAGGTCGTAGAAGTCCGCGATGCGCTTCGCGTAGTCACGTGTCTTCGGATGGGTGGCTACGTTGTCGACCTTTTCATCCCCGACCCACACCACACGGCCGTCGTCCAGTGCGTCCAGGTATTCCTTACCGGTTCGCAGCACAGATCGCTCCTTCCGCTCAGTGGCGCGTCTCAATGCGCCGGTACCCACCGTGCCGCGGAACGGGGTGAGACGAACCTGAGCTCGCCGGGTGAATTTGAGTTAACACCGCATTTCTCCTCGGCTAACGGAAGCCCGGCTACCTTTTAAGCACAAGTACGAGGAGGAAACGATGCTGGACCCGGACGAAAAAAGCATCACCGAAGCGGTGCTGCAGACACTGGCGGACACGCCCGACGCGCGAATCCGCACTGTGCTGTCCAGCCTGGTGCGGCATCTGCACGACTTCGTCCGCGACGTGGGCCTCACTGAGGCCGAATGGGCGTATGGGGTCGACTTTCTGAGCCGAACCGGACAGAAATCCGATGACCAACGGCAAGAGTTCATCCTGCTCTCCGATGTGCTCGGGGTGACCATGCTCGTCGACACGGTCAACCACCGACGTAGCACCGGCACGACCGAAAACAGCGTCCAGGGCCCCTTCTACCGGGAGGTACGGCCTGAGTTCGCCGACGGCGCCGACATCTCCAACGGGCTGTCCGGCACACCACTGCTGTTCCACGCCACCGTGGTCGACGCCACCGGCGCTCCGGTACCCGGAGCCGAATTCGACGTGTGGCACGCCGACAGCCACGGCCACTATGACTCTGACGTACCCGGCCTGGACGCCGCCGCGATGCGCGGACTGTTCCGCACAGGCCCGGAGGGGACGGTCACGATCCGCAGCATCGCGCCGGCCCCCTACCCGATTCCGGACGACGGGCCCGTCGGCGAGCTGATGCACGCCACCAGGCGGCCGGTCATGCGTCCCGGGCACATCCACGTCCGGATCGCGGCAGCAGGATTCTCGACCGTCACGACGATGCTGTTCCGCGACGACGACCCGTACCTCACCAACGACCCGGTGTTCGGCACCAAGCAGTCGCTGTTGTACCGACGTGACCTCCGAGAGGGACCGGAGGGGCCGTACGATCTCGTCGAACACACCTTCGTGCTGGACCGCCTGCACTGAGGCCCCGATACTCGGCAATCCGTGGCTGCAAGTCCGCGGCGCCCGGTACGTCGTCATGACTGGCATATCCAGTCGACGACGAACCGGGCGTTTGATCCGTCGGTGGAGTAGGCGCGCGGCCCGGAGTACAGCTTTGGCAACAGCCCACCGCACCGGCGTTTCGCGCACGTTCCCTCTTCCAGAACCCACAAGCCAGGCAGCTAGAAAAAGCGATCACTTCCTCCAGCACACGACGTGACACCGAACGTCCGACCGCCGGCGAGCGCAACCATCGACTCGACGATCGCGGCCAGGCTAAGGGATGTCTCGTAACTGATCTTGTGGTTGGTGGGACTGGTGTTGCGGATCAGTCTGCGAGGAGGATGTTGTGCAGATGCGCGATGCCGGA
>NZ_JBFBAE010000061.1:0-11981 GCF_040689465.1 Amycolatopsis sp. NPDC051373
CTCGTCATCATCGTCCTTCTCCGCGCCTCACCAACTCTACTCAACGCGGTAAGCGCCCCGCAGGCCGGTGCGGCGCACTTTCCGGGAACTGCTTCGGCTGATTCTGCACGAGCCAGTAGGGGATCTCGCCGCCGCTGATGGTCACCTGCCGGCAGTCGGGCGAAGCGTGGGAGACCGCGTACACCGCCGGCTCCACGCGGCACGCGGGCTCGATTCTCTCCCGTCCTGCCCGCGCTCGATCGCTCGGTGCGCGAATTGTTCGGTGTGGCAACGAAATCTCCTTGATGATCACGACACGGCACCGGGGTGCACCCGGTGCCTTTGTCATGCCGGTGGGGAACCGGGGAAGCAGCGTTGCCCGCTGGGCAAAGGACGGTCGTTCCGGGCAAAGGCGGGGGTGGATGCGTGCCTTCCCCGACCGCGGCCCTGGCGCTCGGACGGCCGCGGTGCCGGCCGTTGACGCGCAAAGCCGCAGCGAAACGGGCGGTAGCCGATGGAGCAGTGTTCGGCCACCGCCGGCATCGTCAAGCGATGCGTTGCGCCACGGCGGTTATTGTCCGTCCACCCGCCGATGCTTGACGGTGGCTCCCTCCCACGCGGCGGCCCCGGATCGGCTCGCGGGTCCACCACCCGGATCGCCGGGTGCGGGGTGCTCGACCCGAGTGTGCGTTTAATCCCCTGTGAACGGTTGGAGCACGTCCGCGCTGCCCGTTGTTCGGCTGTCGTATACCGACGTGGGTGAGCCTGGGCGCGTCGGTCGGGGACCGCTGGAATAAAGGAAAACGATGGCCGAGCCTCGGTTCGAGATGGTGTCCATCTCGGTTGGTGGACTGAATGGACGAGCGCATTCCGATGCGGGGTGGGCCGTCATGTGGCGTTTTCTCTCAGCCAACAACCGCAGCATCGCACAGTCGGTTAATTCCTTCCCTGACGGTGATTCCTGCGCCCTCGCGGTGCAGGCGCTCAAGGCCGGCCTCAAGCTCGCGAAAGTCCTGACCGTGCGCGACGAGCAGGGGATGTGGCTCTGGCAGCTCCGCCTGGACGGAACGTCGGTGGGCGTGTCCAGCCGCAAGTACCGCCGCCGCCTGCACGCGATCAATTCGGGTAGTTCTTTTCATCAACTGGCCGAATCCAGCCGCGAGATCAACCGAACGCGTGTTCGTCCGTAGTTAATGTTTTTGCCCGGCCTGAGACAGCTGTCCGGGTAAAGCTGCGCGTGCGTGATTCGGAGAGGAGGGGACATGACTGGTGTGCTCGAACACCCCGGTGGGGAAACTCAGGCCCGCCGGAAAACCGGAAGACCCGGCGGCGCCGACCGCTTCTTCCGCCTGGCACTGCTGGGTGCCGGGCTGCTGGTGCTCACCATCATGGTGGTGGTCGGCGGTTTCCTGCTGAAGAACGGAAGCCAGGCGCTCGGCCGGGCCGGACCGTCCTTTCTCACCACGCAGGCCTGGCAGCCCGACTCCGGCAACTTCGGCATCGCCGCGGTGCTCGTCGGCACGTTGCTCATCGCCGGCACCGCCCTGTGCGTGGCGTTTCCGCTGGCCTGCGGAGTGGCGCTGTACATCTCGGAGTACGCGCCGCCACGGCCGAAGCGGGTGCTGATCAGCCTGGTGGATCTCATGGCCGCTGTCCCGAGCGTGGTCTACGGCCTCTTCGGCGCGGTGTTCCTGCAGTGGAACCTGCTCGACGTGCCGCGCTGGCTCTCGGTGCACCTCGGCGTTCGCCAGCTCCACCTTCTTCGCCGGCCTGGTCGTCGGGATGATGGTGATGCCGATCACCTGCTCGGTCATGCGGGAGTCTCCTACGACGCGGTGGGCTCGGCCAACATCACACGTCGACGACCACGACCACTCCGTCCACACCGTCCACTTCGGACACGCCGGGCTCGACCTCGTCGACGACCACCACGTCGGCCACGCCGACGTCGACCACGACCGGCACGACGACGACGGGCACCACGACCACCACCGGCACGCCCACGTCGACCTCGACCACGACGACCCGCACGTCGACCACCACCTCGAGCCCGGTGTCGACAACCACCACTCCGCACACGACGACGACCACCCCGACGAGCACGAGCACCACCACGCCGACCGGCACGTCCACGACGACGTCCTCGGGCACGGTCTCCAATACCGAGACCACCGACTCCTCGTCGAGCTCGACGACGTCCACAAGCGACACTTCGGTGACCGTCCCGCCCGGTGACACCGGCACTCCCGGCTCCGGCGGCGGCGCGGGCGAGAACGTCGGCACCTCCGTGCCGGGTCGAACGCTGGCCTACACCGGCGTCGACCTCGGGTTCTTGATCCTCGCCGCGGCCGTGCTGATCGGGCTGGGCGCCGTGGCGCTCATCGTGGTCCGCCGCCGCAGGGCGGACGCCCGCCGCACATGGTGACCACCGAGACGGACACCGTCGCACCGCCGGCGGGGAAACCCGCGGCGGTGTGGGTGACCGGGCAGGCGCTGTCGATCGTCGGCTCGCTGATGTTGTGCCTGGTCGTGCAGATCGCCGTGATCGGGCAGCTGGCGCACAACCGCGACCAGGACCGGGCGTACGCGGCGTTCCGCGACCAGCTCGCCAACGCGACCGCGCCGGCCGGCGGCTACGACCCCGACGGGCACCCGCTCGAGCCCGGGACTCCGGTGGCCGTGCTGACGGTGCCGCGGATCGGCGTGCGCGAGGTCGTCGGCGAGGGGTCCACGTCGGAGGTCCTGAAGTCCGGGCCGGGGCACCGCCGCGACACGGTGCTGCCGGGCCAGGTGGGCACGAGCGTGGTGCTCGGCCGGCGGGCGGGGTACGGCGCGCCGTTCCTCGACATCGGCAAGCTCAAACGCGGTGACCTGATCAGCGTCACCACCGGGCAGGGCAAGCACGAGTACGAGGTGCTGGGCGTGCGCCACAGCGGCGACCCGCAGCCGGCCCCGCCCGCGCAGGGCCAGGGCCGGCTGACGCTCGTCACCGCCGACGGCCCGCCCGGCCTGCCCGCCGACGTCCTGCGCGTGGACGCGCGTCTGCTCACCCCGACCGTCGGGATCGGGGGTGTGCTGCCGGCGTCGGCGATGAGCGAGCCGGAGCAGGCGCTGTCGGGCGACCCGGCGGCGATGGTGCCGCTCGTGCTGTGGGGGCTGCTGCTCGTGGTGAGCGCGGCCGGAGTCGTGTACGTCCATCAACGCGTCGGCAAGTGGCATTCGTGGGTGATCGGGGTGCCGCTGCTCGGCGCGCTCGGCGTCACGGTGGCCGACCAGGCGGCTTCGCTGCTGCCGAATCTGTTGTGAGGAGACCAGGATGACCATGCTGCTGTCGTCGGTCGAGGAGACCACGTCGATCGAGGCTCGCGCGGTGTCGGCGTGGTTCGGCGACCGAAAGGTGCTCGACCGCGTGTCGCTGACCATGCCCGCGCGGTCCGTCACCGCGCTGATCGGGCCTTCGGGGTGCGGGAAGTCGACGTTCCTGCGCATCCTCAACCGCATGCACGAACTCGTGCCGAGCGCCACGCTCGCCGGCGAGGTCCTCCTCGGGGGCGACGACATCTACGACCCGTCGTGGAAGCTCACCGACGCGCGCCGCCACATCGGCATGGTGTTCCAGAAGCCCAACCCGTTCCCGGCGATGTCCATCTTCGACAACGTGACCGCGGGCCTGAAACTCACGGGCACCAAGGTGCGCGGCCCCGAAAAGGACGATCTCGTCGCCGAGTGCCTCATCAAGGCCGGCCTGTGGAAAGAGGTCCGCGACCGCCTCCGCCAACCCGGCGGCGCGCTGTCCGGTGGGCAGCAGCAGCGCTTGTGCATCGCGCGCGCCCTCGCGGTGCGCCCGAAGGTCCTGCTCATGGACGAGCCCTGCTCGGCTCTCGACCCCACTTCGACGCGCCGTATCGAGCAGACGATCGAGGACCTCAGCGGCGAGGTGACCATCGTGATCGTCACCCACAACATGCAGCAGGCCCAACGGGTTTCCGCGCAGTGCGCCTTCTTCCTCGCCGAAGAGGGCGCCCCCGGCGGCATCGTGGAGGCCGGCCCGACAACCACGATCTTCGAGTCCCCGCACGACGACCGCACCGCCGACTACGTCCACGGCCGCTTCGGCTAGTTGTCCCCGTCGTTCAGGATGACCGTCGGCGGGGTGCCCTTGGCCTTCACGTAGAAGACGGCCAGCTTCGCCGGCTCCGTCGCGCTCGCGTTGCGACTCACGACGTGGACGTCGGTGGGGGATTCGTAGAACACGCCACCCGTGGGGACGGTCTGCAGGTTGCCGCCCTTCACTTGCGTGACAACACTTCCCTCGAGGACGTAGACGAACAGGTCGCAGTTGTGCCGGTGCACCTGGGAGGCTTCCCCCGGCGCGAAGTCGACGATCTCGATCATGCCCTCCTTGCCGGGGATGTCGGGCAGGCTCTGCGTCATGAGCCGGGTGACGGCCCCGGCTTTCGTCTGGTGCTTCGCCGGGCTGCTGCTTTGGGGGTTGCTGCTCGATGCCGGTGCCCTGTCGGCCGCTTCGCCTGTGCTGCACGCTGCCACGCCGGCCAGTGCCAGCAGGGAAACCAGCGTTGCCTTGATCGTCTTGTTCATGTCTTGCACTCCCGCCCCGGTAGTTGATCTCCCTCTCGACGTTAAGGTCGGGATGGCACTGGAACGCGGGTCACTTCAGGCCAAGATCATTGGGCCACTTTCACGGGATGGGCCACACCGTGGCGTCGACCAGCCGCCCACCCTCCTGTCCGGCCCCGATGGTCAGCGCGACGACGTGATTGCCGGCGCGCAGGCACGCCGTGCTGTGCACGTCCACGGAGACAGTCTTCGTTCTCTGCGTCTCGAGCAGGTCGGCCAGCCTTGGTAGGTCTGGGCACCGGAGCCCGACCACTTCGCGACCTTCGACCCGGTGAACGTCGACCCCATCAGCTCGTTCTTGTCGTACAGGTAGGCGTCGACGCTGATGTCGTTGGCGGTTCCGGAGGCCCGGGGCTTGTCACCCGAGAACTCGACCCCTTTTTCAGGCCTGGACCTTCGGGTTCAGGCCTTTTAGTGTCGTAGGGCCGGACTGACTTTTCCCACCTTGCCCGGTTTCCTCGTGCATCAATACGATCCGGGCGCGCTGAGCGAGGGGGACGGGTCAGTGAACACGGGAATCGTGGGGTATTCGGGATCTGCATCGTGATCGCCGGCGCCGCGGCGACTGCTGGAGCGGTGAAGGTCGGCATGGTCGAGTTCGCTCCACTCAAGGTCTGGCTGAGCGTGGCGGGACAGCCGAGCGCACCCGTGGCGCCGGCCGAGGTGCAGCCGTTGTGGCAGGGCCAGGTGCTGCTGGGCTCGAGGTGCGGCCGGCCCGAGCCCGGCCCAGCCGGAGTGCTTATCCGGACTACGGAATTTTGGTCCGCCCTCCACCTGGTTTGCTCGGTTTGACCAGTATTTAGATCCAAGCTCCGCACGGGGTAGGGAACTGTTGATCGGGCTCAGGCGCAGTCTGGTCGGTCTCCAGGTCTAATGCCCCGCACCAATTCTGGTGGTTCAGACGTTGAGGGCCGTGTGCTGTCGTGGCCCGGTGACATACTGCGCCTCCCAAGGTGACCGGTGAGGAGTCGCCTGTGCGCTCCCGGGGGGGAGAGTCTGAGGTGATTGCCGCTGGGCAAGCGCGGGCACAGGACCGGTTGCCACGAGATTTTTTGGTGTGGCTGAGCGGCGCTTTGGCTTCGCAGCTGGGGGATGCGGTCTTGTCTTTCGGGCTGGGTTGGGCTGCGTCGGCGCATGGCGGTGTGGTCGCCGGCCTTGTCTTGTCGGCGGTGTCGTTGCCACGGACGATCTTGCTGTTGGTGGGCGGCGCTGTGGGTGACCGCGTCGGGGCGCGGCGGGTGATGATCGTCGGCGACTCGGTCATGCTGGTCGTGGCGGTGGCTGTTGCGATTACAGCGAACTGGGTGGGAACGCCCCCGGTCTTGTTGATCGTCGCAGCGCTGATCATCGGCACGAACGGCGCCTTCTACGTTCCCTCGCAGGGATCGATGCCGCGACTGCTGGTGACCGGCGATCAGCTTGTGCGAGCCCTGGCTTTGCGCCAGAGCGGGACCCAGCTGGTGTCGATGGTCGGTGCACCGCTCGGCGGAGTCTTGGCCGCCTTTGCCGGGCTACCCGCCGCTGCGGGCGCCGATGCGCTGACGTTTGCGATCGTGCTGGTCGTGCTGATTCGGATTCGCCCTCGGTTTGCGCCGGGCCCACTCGACGAGCGCAAGCACCTGCTGCCGGAAGCCGCCGAGGGTGTGCGGCTGGCGCTGACGACCGCCGCGGTGCGTTCGGCGCTCCTTCTCGTCGCAGGTGCGGCCGGGCTCATCTTGCCGTTCGCCAGCATCCTCATTCCGCAGCTTGCTCGTGACCACGCTTGGAACCCGAGCTTCGCCGGTGTACTGGTCGGCGCGCAGAGCGTCGGCACTATCACCTCGACGCTGCACGTCAGCAAGCGTGGCGCTGGAGCCCGTCCTGGCTTGGTCGGACTGGTTGCACTGGTCGGGACCGGCGCAGGCCAGCTCACGGTTGCTCTGAGCACCCCTCTCCCGCTCACGATCGCAGGCGCATTCCTCGCCGGCGCCGGAACGGGGGTATTCGTCAGTAGCCTCAGTCCGATCATGCTCAGTGCTGCGCCGGTCGGCTACGTCGCTCGCGTTCAGGCCTTGCTGACCTTGGTGCAAAGCGCGGCGTTGCTGGTCACCAACAACGCATTGGGATCGCTTGCGCACGCTGTCGGACCCGGCGCCGCGATAGTGGTCAGTGCCTGTGCGCTGGTGGGCTGTGCGATCGTCGGGCTCGCCAGCGCGCCGATCCGTCACCTCGCCCCAGTGACATTGCAACCGGGTCAGGGTCGTGGTCACGACGAATCCCTGTAGCTGCGTCGTCTGGTCGCCGACTAGATGTAGTGACCATGGACGTTGTTGACGTGTGAGCGGCGCGTCGGGTTGATCATGACGAAGACCTCCGTGTGTGGTGGTGGTGTCTGACGCCATCACCGATCACAACGGAGGTCTTCGTGTCTCACCGTAACGCCCGGCTGACCCTGCATGGTCGACGGTTGCTGGTCGAGCGTGTCACCGCCGGACGCCCGGTCGCGCATGTCAGCGCCGAGCTGGGGATATCCCGGGCGACCGGACACAAGTGGGTCCGCCGCTACCGCCGTGAAGGAGACGCCGGCCTGACAGACCGATCCAGCAGGCCGCATCGCTCACCCCACCGCGTCGCATCCGAGACCGAACGCCAGATCACCGATCTGCGCCGAACCCACCGGCTGGGACCGGCGCGCATCGCCGGGATCCTCGACCTGCACGCCTCGACTGTGCACCGCGTCCTGACCCGCCACCACATGCCGAAACTGGCCTGGCTGGACCGCCCGACCGGGCAACCGATCCGCCGCTACGAACGCGACCGGCCCGGCGAACTGCTCCACGTCGACGTGAAGAAGCTCGGCCGGCTCCGCGAGGGCGGCGGCTGGCGAGCCCACGGACGCGACAGCCCTCAACACGCAGCCGCCCGCAACGCACCCCGGGTCGGCTACGAATACGTTCACTGCGCCATCGACGACCACACCCGCATCGCCTACGCCGAAATCCACCCCGACGAAACCGCCGCCACCTGCGCCGAGTTCTTGCGCCGCGCCGCCACCGCCCTGGCCGAGCTGGGCATCGACCGGATCGAACGCGTGATGACCGACAACGCCATGGCCTACCGCCGCGCCACTGTCTTCCGCGACACGGTCACCGGCCTCGGCGCGACACAACGGTTCACCCGCCCCTACCGGCCGCAAACCAACGGAAAAGCAGAACGCTTCAACCGCACCCTCGCCGAAGAATGGGCCTACTCCCAACCCTTCACCAGCTCACACCACCGAGCCGAAGCACTGCCCGGATTCCTGCACCACTACAACCACCACCGAGCCCACACCGCCCTCAACGGCCACCCACCCATCACCCGGGTCAACAACCTCACAGGGCACTACAACTAGACGATCCTGACTGCGATCTTGGAACGCATGGTACTCACGACTCGGTTGCTTTGCGCGCAAGCAGATAGCCCTGCGGCACTCGGGCGAGGCGACCGTCCGGCTCGTGCACAACACGCGTGTCCAGCGCAAACCCAGCCTGGCTCAGCAGCTCGCAGATCCGCTCGACCGGCAGCAAGTAGACGTCCAGCGAAATGCCGTCGTGCCCATAGCCCTGCGTCTTGTGGTTCCGCTGATCGCCGATATGGAAGCCGAGCTGCAAGTAGCCGCCAGGAGCCAGCACACGATGAAACTCCGAGAACGCCGCAGGCAGCCGCTCCGGCGGCATATGGATCACGGAGTACCAAGCCACGACTCCGGCTTGGCTACCGTCCAGCAAGTCCAGGGCGAACACCGAGCCCTCCGAAAACCGAAGCCCAGGATGATTTCGCCGGGCGACGGCAAGCATCCCCGGGGATAGGTCGATACCGGAGACCTCGAGGCCTGCCCTGTCCAGAAACGCGGTCACCCGACCGGTGCCACAGCCGATGTCGGCGATTGGTCCGCTGCCGGCTGCCCGGACAAGATCCGCGAACGCGCCGAGCACCGCGCGGGCCATAGGATGGTCATCGTCCATGTCCGGAACGATTTCGGCGTAGCTGGTGGCGACGGTGTCGTAAGTCGCCCGCGTTTCGGTCAGGAAGTCGGCGTCGGTCACACACACGACCGTAGCGTGAGGCGGGGACAGTCGGCCGGAGTACTCGAGGCCGAACGCGTGATGGTGTTCCAGGGTCAAGGCCTCGGGTCGACGATGACCGGCAGCCCCACTCGGCCGACGGCGCTGGTGCTCGGCCAGACCGACCGGCGCGGGCGGGTGCGGGCCGTCGGGCCGTTGTCCCGGACAGCGCTCGTGTCGCTGGCCGGTCGGCTCCGGCTTGCCGGGAGCGGGCCGCAGCGAGCGTCGGGGATTCGCGCTGGCCTTCCCGGTGTCGAGGACTTCACGTACTGGCCTGGCCTGGTGGTCGAAACATGCGCTGACCGAGCCTTCGAACTTGGCCGATATCGGCACCGAGTGTCCGTCGTGCGCGCCACAAAGTTGATCAATGACGGTCATGATGACTGCGAAATGACGTCTGCACCATCCACGCGAGGCACTGGAGACAACAGCAGGGCCAGTCTGACGTGCAGCGGACGCCGGAGATGGTGTTGACCAGCGCTTTTGCAAGGCTGGGGTCGCCGGTTACGTTGGCTCGCCCTGCTCTGCAGACCGCTGTCGGTTCGTGTCGCTGAAGGATGCTTGTGTGACGCTGACTGCGCCGGCTCGCTGGCTAGAGGCCATTCGTGTCACGCGGCGGTCGCCGGAAGCGCCGCGCGCAAGGGCGTGGGGCTAGGTTTTGCGGACCGCGCCGGTGAATCCAGCGATGAAGAGGGTGGCGAAGCTCCAAGCGAGCAGCCGGAGGCCCCAGCCCAGCACAGTGAGTGCCTGGCCGGTGGTGCTGTTGGTGGTGTCGCAGTGTGCGCGTTCTCCAGTTGAGATCAATGGTGTCCCGAGATCGAGTCCAACTCCTAGGCGTTCGAGGAGCGTGCATGCAGCCGGTGTCGGGGTCGGTGGCGTTTGGACCTGCGCTAGTCCGCCGTGGGCGCCCAGCAGCGTGGTGATCAGGGCGGCGAGGATGAGTGTGGCGAGCAGGCCCCAGAGTGCTCGCCAGGGTTGGTAGCCGTAGCCGAGAAGGAGTCCGGTGAGGCGGGCCCAGGTGCGTTCGGCTCGTCCGGTCAGTGCGCGGCGGTGAATTTGGTCCCGTCGTTGTTGGATCAGCACTCGCCGGGCTTCTCGGTCATGTCCGGCCGACCGCTGCGCCGCGGCCAACTGTTGGTAGGGCTGGGCGGAGTACACGGGAGTGGCCTCGCGCAGCAGTCTCAGCCACGAGCCGGTCGAGGTGCCGTATGACAACCCGGGGTAGACCAAGCCGTCAACGGCCAACCGGGCATGCGCGTCGTGGATGTGCTCCAATCTCGTCGGACCAAAAAACAATGTGCCTTTGACTCGAAGATCGGTCAGATCCAGCACCACATTTTTGCCGGCGCCGGTCGCGGAGAAGCTTCCGTCTAAGGACACAGGACCGTTGCTCTGGAGACCGTCGGCTTTCAACGCGGGACCCGAGTCGTTGCGTAGTGTCGCCCCAGCGAAGTCCAGGTGGCTGCCGATGTGGGCGCCGGTGAGGCGTACTGCGCCGAGTTCCCCGGCGCCGGTCGCGGAGAATCCGTCGCCTAGGAACACGTCACGGTCGGTTTGGAGCCGGTCGGCGTAGAGGGCGGGGCCTGAGTCGTTGCGCAGCGTTGCCTGGTCACAGGCCAACTGGCCGCCGATGTGGGCGCCCGTGAGGCGTACTGCCCCGAGTTCCCCGGCGCCGATCGCCGAGAATCCGTCGCGTAGGTGCGCACCACCGTCGCTCTGGAGCCGGTCGGCGCTCAGTGCGGGGCCTGAGTCGTTGCGTAGTGTCGCGCCGGCGCAGTTCAGCTGACCGCCGATGTGGGCGCCGGTGAGGCGTACTGCCCCGAGTTCCCCGGCGCCGACCGCGGAGAATCCGTCGAATAGGCCCACATCACTGTCTGCCAGGAGCCCGTCGGCGTCGAGGGCGGGGCCCGAGTCGTTGCGCAGCGTTGCCCCGATGCAGTTCAGCTGACTGCCGATGTGGGCGCCGAGGAGGCGTACTGCCGAGTGCTTCCCGGCGCCGGTCGCGGAGAATCCGTCATTGAGAAGTACGCCACCGTCGGTGTGCAGCAGGTCCGCGTAGAGGGCGGGGCCTGAGTCGTTGCGCAGCGTTGCCCCGGCGCAGTTCAGCTGACCGCGGATGCGGGCGCCGAGGAGGCGTACTGCCCCGAGTTCGCCGGCGCCGGTCGCGGAGAATTCGTCCTTGAGAAGAACACCACCGTCGGCCTGGAGCCAGTCGGCGTACACGGCGGGACCTGAGTCGTTGTGCAGCGTTGCCCCGGCGCAGCTCACTGCACCAATTTGAGCCATCGAAAGATTGACGCCGCCCAGCGTGCTGTGGGATTTCACCGTTGACTGATCAAGGATGAGCGTGCGGGTAACCACCCAGTTGGCGGAGAGCGGTACGGCGCTGGGATGTTCGATAAACATCCCAACAAGGCAAGATCTGGCAGGTGGCTGCCATTCGCCGAGCATCCTGTGTCCAGCAGGCACTCGGTTAAGGTCAGACCAACTGTGCTGGTGATGTTGTCGAGGTCCAAGCGGCCCGCGATACGGGCGCCGCGCAACTGCACCCCCCGCGGGTCTGGATCGGGGGCGAGTCGGCCACGAACGACGTCGCGCACGACCCACGCTCGAATCGTCTGCTTTTCACTCCAGCTCCGCATGACACCCTCGTCCACGGGCCCATCTGTGGCCAGGTCGAGAACGTCGCCACGCTCAACGTGCTCAATCAGCGCGCGTTCGACAGACGTAGCTTGTCCTGTGCGCCATCCCCCGTCGTCACGCACTGGAACGTTACCGGCACCGACCGGAGAGGGGGCACCCTCTACACGGTTACACCACCCCGCAGCGTGGACACGCGTGCCCGGCGCGTGTCGGTGACGTCGAGGTGGGATCGCCGACTCGGGTTGATCTTGGTCCACAACCTGGTCCACGAACTGCTGACCACCGATGCCGGACGCGCCCAGTTTGGTGTAACTGCTGCCTACCTCGACCAGGCGTTCCGAGTATCCCCAGACGAGCGTTAGAACTACGGATCAGACGTTCAGGGTTCGAGTTCCTTGGGGTGTACGTCTGGTTGGCACCAGTGCACCTGGAGCTTGGACGCGTTGAAGCGCGTCGGGCTGGCCTGGTCGATGAGCTAGTCGATGCCGGTGATCTGCAGGGCGGCCGACTCGGTTCACCAACCGAAGTTAATCGCCGTTATTCTCGCGGCATGAGCGAGGAGATGAAGCTCGCGGAGGCACTGGCGCTGCGTGCTGACGCGGCGAAGCGGATCGAGCAGCTGCGCACGCGGGTCGT
>NZ_JBFBAE010000062.1:0-11549 GCF_040689465.1 Amycolatopsis sp. NPDC051373
CTAGCCCGAGGTACTGCCGGGCCCAGTCGGCGACCTTGCCGAAGC
This sequence comes from Amycolatopsis sp. NPDC051373, assembly GCF_040689465.1. Lineage (NCBI taxonomy): Bacteria > Bacillati > Actinomycetota > Actinomycetes > Pseudonocardiales > Pseudonocardiaceae > Amycolatopsis > Amycolatopsis sp. NPDC051373. Next base: position 46 of record NZ_JBFBAE010000062.1, read on the forward strand.
TCCCCCGCTTGCGGGCGTGGGCGGCGTACTCCTCCACCCGCTCGACGTCCTCGGGCGACGCCTTGAACAGCTTCAGCAGGTTTGCCACCTCGTCGGCACGCAGGGTGGCGCCGCCCTGCCAGATCTTGCTGACCTTGGCGACGTACCAGCCCATGTGTGTCGCAACGTCTTCCCGGCTCAGGCCAGCCCCGTCCATCAGTTCGTTGAGGGCTCGCCCGAGCAGCAGGCGGTACGTCGCGGGACCGGTCGATTCCATGAGCGCAGATCGTAGCGTCACCCGATCAGACCGTGACTAACTAGGATTCCTAGTTGTACTCTCCGTTGGTAGCTCAACGGGTAGACCAACAGGTAGGGAAAGCATGGGGACGCGGATCACAGGGGAGCTGACAGCCGGCGAGGTGGACCAGGCGCTTCACGCCGTGCATTTCTGGGCCGGTGACAACCGTAACCACCGGTACCTGCGGGCCCAGATCGACGACCCCGACCGTGACACGTTCACACCCGAGTGCACGCTGTCCACGTTCGTGATCCCCGCCCGGTGGGCGTTCCGGTCGGAGCTGTCACAGGAACTCGACGAAGACCGCGACAAGGCCCGCGACTGCCGCCCGTGCTTCCGGGCGAGGCGATGACAATGGGCGAGCGGACTGCGATCACACCGGTGTGGATGCCGACGGACGACGGCAAGCGCCACGTCATCTACTCGAAGCACACCAGCAGTGACGGCACGATCGTGAAGTCGATGTGCGGGCTATGGCACATCCCGATCCCGCCGTCTGCGCACGGCGAGGACTGCCCCGACTGCGCGCCGTTCGCGCCTGACCCCTGACCTCCTGGCCGCTGCGCTGGTGCCCCGACCCGGCGCAGCGGCCAGGTTCCAACCTCGGCGCACCGTTCCCACCCCGGTTCACGGTCGCGACTGAGGCCCGGGTCCTCGGCGCTCCCCAACGCCGGGGACCCGGTGGGCGCCCCCGGAGTCTTCTCGGGCTTCGGGGGCGCCGTGTAAACAGGAAATCGGCCCCCATCGTTGAGCAGGTGCTCACGATGGGGGCCGATCTGTTAGGCGCCTCGCATTGCCCAGCCGAGACGGCTGGATACAACAGCTGCTGTTCGGTCTGCGTCCATCTGGACCTGCTGAATGTTGATGTACTGGTGGATCGTGTTTCCACCCTTGCCCATGCGACGGTTCGTTACATCCAGGATGTGTTGGGCCTGCGGGTCGTTCGGGTCGTTCGGGATGTACGACTCGTCGAACCTGGGGTTATCACCCAGAACGCGTTCGCTCTTCGGTGGGACGATCGACGGGACTCGCGGCATCGTCGGGAGCAGCGAAGCCCCGTCCGCGCCGACAATGTCCCCTAGTGCGTAGCCCTTGTGTGGCAGATTCGGGTTCGCCTGCTGCACATGCGAAATGTCACCGTACGTGGACAGAATGTACCGAATCGAGGCGGCGATATTCGCCACCGGGTCAAACATATTGTCCGGCAGAGAACGGTTCCGATACCGCTCGAACGTGGGACCGATGGTCTGGGTCAAACCACCCGACGGGTGACCTGCCTTCGCATTCGAATCCCAGTTGTTTACCGCCCCGGCGTTCCACGACGATTCCCGCCCGATCAGGACGTTCATCCCCGCTTCCCACCGCGCCCACTCCGATCGCGGGATCCCGTCCGCGGACAACGCGGCATCGATCAACGCCAGATGCTGGCCCGTCGGGATCGCACCCGCGGCCCCGCCGCTGATCTGTGGCGGGACATACGCCGACAACTGCGGCAAAGACCCCGGATCAGCACCGGCGAGGATGTCGGTGTTCCGGATGAACTCGTATCCGGCGCCGAAGCCGGCCGCCAACAGGTTCAGGCTGACGCCGTCCACCAGTCCGCCACTGGCGAACTTCGGGATCTTCTTCTGTCGCAGCGCTTCCATGTAGCCGAGGCCGTAGTGATCCACCACGTCGGTAGGCTGCACGAACTCGCCGTCGGACAGTTTCGCGTCGATCAGGTCGTCCCGTGGACCTCCAGGACCGCGAACCTCGCCGCCAGTCGCAAAACCGATAGCGCCGCCAGCGGAGCGGAACCCGCCCTTGAAGTAGCCGGACTTGTCGTTCGCCCAGTTAGCCAACGGGGTCATGTCGACCGTCGTCATCCCCGTGACACTGAACGTGAAGTTCTTGGGGATCTTCCCTTCCTGCTGGAGGAAGTCGAACGCGGCCTGCTTCGACCCGTTGAACGACGACGCCGTGTCGTCGATCATCTGGTTGTACTTCTGCTGGTCCGTCATCCACGCTGGGTACGAGTTGAACAGCTGCTGCAACTGGGCCCAGTTGTTCCTACCGGCCTGCGTGTTCAAGTCCAACGAATGCGTGTTCAGGTCGTTAGCCGTACGGGCTGCGTCCTGGGCCTGCTTCAACGCGAACAAGGCTTGCTGCTCGTTGAAGATAGCGTCCTTGACCGCGCCGCGGGCCTTCTGCTCGTTGTAGACCGCGTCCGTCACGCCCTGCTGAGCACGAACCACACCGGCCTGGGCATCCACGATGGCCTGCTGTGCCTTGCCGAGCGCATAGTTCGCGTCTTGTAGCGAATACACGGCTTGCTGCACCTGCTGGTGAGACTTCACCAACGCCTGCTCCGACGACAGCACCTGGTCCTGAGCGGACTTCACCGCCTGCTGAGCCGAGATCACTTGCTGGCTGCCGTCAACGCCGGCCTTGTCCGCCGCCGCGACCTGCTCACGCAGGTTCACGCCCGTGTTCATCGTGTCGGCAACGGCGTTCTGGGCACTGATCAAGTCCAAAGCGGACTGCTTCAACGCCTCGTTCTGCGCCGTCAACGGCGCAGCGAGGATCGACTGTGCGTTGTCCGCAGTGACACCAGCTCCCGCTGAGGTGCGGGTTTGGTCGAACAGTTTGATCTGTGCCTGCTGTTCCGACACGATCTGGTCGTTCAGCTGGAGGTGCAGCGACTTCAGCTGTTCCGCAGCGGCCTTGCGGGCATCCGTCAAGGCGACCTGCGCTTGCCGCTCGGAATCCTGGGCCTTCGCCAGGTTGTTCTCTGCGGTGATCACGCCGGCTTCAGCGTCGATCACGCTCTGTTGGGCCTGGGCTGCCGAGTGCTGCGCATCAGTGTAGGAGTGCTCTGCGTCCGTCACGGAACGAGTAGCTGCCGCCACACCCTCACGGGCCGTGGTGACCGCCTGAGCCGCCTGCGCTGCCGAGTGCTCCGCATCCGCCACAGCCGTCACCGACTGCTGGTAGGAGTGCTGAGCGCCCGCAAGGGCCTGCGCTGCCTGGTCCGCGTTCTTTTGCAGGTTCTTGAAGTAGTCCGTGGTCGACTGCTCCGCGGAAAGCAGCTTCACTTCCTGATCAGAGAACGCGCTAGTGAGGCCAGCAACACCCGCAGTGCTGGCGTCGGCAGCACTCGGAAGCCTCGCGAACGCACCCGCCACAACACCGACCGACAGACCGTAGCGCTGAGCAACTTCCGCCGCCTCTGACTGCTGAGCACTGGTCAGGGTAACCGCCTGAGCAGTGGTCTGCGACGCAGCAGCGACGTCCTTGTTCTTCTGCACCGCATCGGCGAATGTGGTGCCGAGCGGTCCGCCGATAATATCGGCCAACTGCTTAGCGCTCTGGGCCGTAGAGTCCATCTCGGACTGTGTCCCGCGGCCGACCTGCTGAACCTTCGTGTGCTGGGACTGAATTGCACGAAGCTGGGTAACCAGCGCCTTCTGTGCGTCCGCATTGCCCAGATAGGAATCGGTCAACGACGTGATGCCGTCATTGCCGAGGAGTTTGCGGACGTCTTCGAGCAGGTTCCGTTTGCCGTCGCCAGCGTCGAAATCGGCGAGGGTGCCCGCGGCGGTTGCGCGAACATTCGCGTCGATCGCCCCGCCCGAGTCCTTCAGCGCCTGAGCCAAGGTTTGCTCGCGTTGCGCCTGTGCCTGTGCGCTGGCACCCGCATTGGCGTGTCCCAGCGTCAAAAGCGACAGGCCGGCGACAACAGCGCCGATGGCGATACCGACGGGCCCGAACGCGAACGAGGTGGCCTCTTCAGCACTGGCCAGAGCTGCCGTCGCTTCTGCTTCCGCCTGTGTCGCTGCCGTTGCCTGAGCACGAACAGCGACCAACTGTTCCTCAGAGAACACGGAAGTGCCCGCTGCGGCTGCCGATTCGACGTTGGCCTGATTCACCGTCGCTTGTACGGCGGCCTGGCGTGCGGCGGCTAGCGCGTTCTTGGCGGACTGAACTTCTTGCGCCTTCATCCCGTCTGTCAGCAGGGAGAAGGTACCGACGGAGCTTCCCGTGGCCCCGGACATCTCCAACGCCTTGTTGGCGAACGCACTGGCACCCGCGGACATGGTGTTGAAGATCGGCACCAAGCCGTTAGTTGCGGCCTGGAGTGCCTTGAACGCCACGACACCGACCAGCACCGACGCGGCCGGGCCGGACATGAAGTTGAGCAGCGGACCCACCGCGGTAATCGCGGCGCCGATGGCGTGGATCGCCGGCGTCAGACTGCCGATGAACACGTTCGCGAGGTTCGAGGCAGCGGGGATGACCGAGGTCAGCAGCGCGTTCGAGAACGGCATGATCGCGTTCACGAGCCCCGCCACAACGGGGAGCAGCCGGCCCACGTCGGACAGCAGTGCCTGCAACCCAGTGGACGCCTGCGAGAAGTCCAGGCGTGTCGTGAACTGACCGATTCCGGTTGCGACGTCGTCAATACCGGTGCCGAGGGCCCGCGCCATGGGAGCCGCGTTACCGAGTGCAGTCGAGAACGCGGGAAGGTCAGTTTGGGCAGCCTTCACCAGCGACCCGGACAGGGTCGACACGAACGGCCCCAGCTCGCCCGAGATCGTCTGGATCTCCGGGGTGAGTCCGCGGATCCCGTCCGTCATGGTGCCCAACGACGTCACGATCACCGGGGTCAGCGACGAAAAACCCGTCTTCAGGGACTCGATGCCCTCGGTCTTCATCGTGTTGAATGCCTGCTGCACCTGCGGGCTGGAATGCTCCGCCGCGATGGCGATGGCCGTGAAACCGCCAGCCACCACAGCCAAACCACCCGCCACGGCGGGACCCGCAACCAACGCACCCAACGCGGTCCAGCCGACCGTGGTGGAGCGAAGCATGCCCTGGAAACGGCTGTTGTTGTCCTGCGTGGATTTGTCGACCGTGGCCGTCAGGTCACCAAGCGCGGCCTTTGCCTGTGACGTGTCAGCCTCGACGGGCATCTTCGCCGGTCGGCCCTGTTCGATCGCCTCACGGATCGCAGCGACGTTGTCCGGGTTTTCGAGGTGCGACTTCAGGTTGACCTGTTCGCCACTCTCGACCTTTGAGCGGATCTTGGCTGCATCACTGTCGGTCTCATCCCGAAGGTGGACCTCAATGTACGCTGACCCGATCTTGTACCCGTCTTCATCGGACATGGTTCACACCACTTTCCGAGGTAAAGATCAGGACAGATGCGGCTGGGTGTGGCCGGCTGAGCGTGCCCGCCTGGAAGCGCTCACGCAGCATTTCGGCGACCTCGGAAGGGCTGGGGATTGTCGTAGGTGGTGGTGTATCCTTGGAGGTGTCCACTCTGTGGGCATCCTTCCTGTGGGAATGCGGAGAAGGCCCCGGAGTGGATCTATTCCGGGGCCTTCAACTATTTGGTCGTGATGGGGTTTTGGGCGCGCAGAGGCGTCGGTCCATCCACCACTCCCGCATTTGCGGAAGCAAGTGGTAAATTCTGACCAGACCGATCGGTTGAGGTCAGACGGCTACTGGGATCCAAGGAAGTGGTTGGTCAGAGTGCTTACGGGATCCCGTAATGGTTTCGCAGATCCGCGAAAAGGCCTGGTCAGAAACTTTCCGGGATCCCGGAAAGTTGTCCGGGGTCGGCAGTCGAACTCAGCTACAAAAATCCAATTCTGTAGCCAACCCACCCATCTCAGGGGCTGCGAACCTTGCACTCCCCTGGCGGTGGCCAGCAGGTGAACCGTGATTCCTGGAGTACGGGTCGTGTCGCAGAACGACGAACAGCCGTTCCCGGGGTGACTACACCCGGGAGAATGTTTCAGTCACTGTCAGACGCGTCGTGACGCAGGCGTTCGGCCCATTCCTCGGAAGTCAACGCGCAAAGAGCGGCCTCCTCGGCGGCGACCTCGCGTCGTTTCTTCTCGACCAGGTCCGCCATTTCGGCCGGAGGTAGCGACGGTTGCGCGGCCCATTCCTCACGGGTCAGCGGTGGCAACTTGCGCACGCGCTCCCGGATCAGGTTGATCAAAGTCAGTGGACCGTGCTCACGGTTGGGCGGCGGGATCAGCTCATCACGCAGCGCGTCAATCCAGCTCACGTTCACCATCCCGTGCCGCGAGTAGCTGGCGGATGACCTCTTCCTTGACTTGAACAACCTCGCCGGCCGTGAGGCGCCGTGCGACGAGGGCAAGAGCGGCGTCGATGGCGGCAGCGACCATTGCGGCCTGGGTGGCGGACACCACGGCCAGTCGCTCATCAATGGCCAACCGGCCAATGGAGGTCAGCAGGCGTCCGAGCTGGTCAACGGCGCTGGTGTACAGCTGCACCTCAGCGCGGATCTGCTCGGACGTCATGCCCTTGTAGCCGATGGACTGGAGTTCGGCGATGCGGTTGCGCATCAGTTCCTTCCATCCGACCACTTCGCCGGCGAGGAGTTGCAGCTCCTCTAGCGGGTTGTCGACGGGCGGGTGGTCGGTGGCTGCCCAGACACGGCGAGCGTCGTGCTCTGCCAGGTTGACGGCGGCTGCCTGGCGGACCTGGGGTGCGCCGCCGCCGTGGAAGTGGCAGACGAGTCCGCCGGGGATCGGCGAACGTCGGCAGCGTTCACCGGTGCGCTTCGATGTGCCCTTGCACTGCACTGGGCACCACCTTCCTGCTTGCTACTGCAAGCTGATTGCATGCACCTCTCACGTCATACCGGGAGAGTATGTGCGACTAAGAATGGCTCTGACCTGCGGTAACGCTGAGGTGTGCAGTTTCGGCCCAGCAAGCACCCGGAATGTCCGGTATTCCGGGCCGTTTTGTAGACACCCGACAACACCTCAGCGTGAGCGTTTGCATTAGAAACTGGGGCATTTGCCCCACTTCGCGGGCGCCGAACACGACCGCAGATGACCCGTCGTCCATGAGGTTCGAGCAACGACGGGTCATCCATGCGGTCGAGCCCCGGAAAAATCAGGGGTTGAGGTTGTAGGCCGGATCGCAGTGGCAGCACGGGCACGCCGGCTTGACCGCTTTGTCTTCGAGGTCTTCTGCGGGGATCTCGCCGCGGACCTCCCACACATCACGACTGAGGATGTAGGTCAGTTCAAGTTCGCCCATGGTTCAGTCCTCCACGGTGAGCTGCTTGCGGATGGTCGTCGCCTCAGGGGACAGGCCGGCGCGCATCTCTTCGACTGTGGCGCGAAGCTTCTCGTGTGCCTGGTCGCGGAGTTGCTCGGTCGTGGGCTTGGGCAGGACGGTGGATTCGAACACCGTCAGGCGCTGTTCGGCCTCAGCCAGGTGGACAGCGGCGTGGTAGTTCGCCTGGTACTCGGGGTCGGTAATCCGTCGGGCGATGAGGTGCCCTGCGCTGGGGGCGCCGTAGCGCTCCTGGAATTTGGCCTGCTCCTTCGCGATCTTGGCTTCCGCGGCGGAGGTGGTGCGGAGCTGGAGTTCCGCGGCTTCGAGTTGGTTGCGGGCGGTGGCGTGAGCGGCGAAGTTCTCGTTTGCGGTGGTGTGGTCGCCGACCTGCACCGCGTCGATGGCAAGTCGCTCGTAGCCGAGGGCGGAGGACTTGAGTTCGCGGACACGAGCCTTGAGTTCGTTGACGGTCTCAGACATGGGAATGCGGGTTTCCTTTCAGAGCTGTTTGAGGTCTTCGGCGATGTTCTGGAAGTACGCTTCGTAATAGCCGTTCCAGTACGGGTATGACGAACAGGTCTCGTTGTGCCAGGGCGTCACGGTGACCACTAACGGCCCGGACGTGGACAGGTACGGGGTGGCGACGTGGCTGCCACCGCATTCGGAGCACGGTTCATTGAGTGATCCGCTGAACGAATCACGGAACCGTTCAGCGGCCTTGCGCCACTTCGGGTCTCGCCAGGGGTGGGGTTCGGGATCGGGGGGTGCGGTCATGCTGCGTCTTCTTCTCCGTAGGTGGTGTCCCAAGCGTCCCGTTGTCCCAAAGGCATGGGGATCACGTTGTCGGTTTGGGACATTGGGACGCTCGGGACAGTGGTGTAGAGGCCTCGCTTCGGACGGCGCAGGCGGTCTGAGTCGGCGAGACGGGCAAGAGTGCGCCGTGCGTCCTTGCCGAACTTCCCCTCGACCTGTGCCGCAGTCACGCCGTCTGGGTGGAGTGCGACGAAGGCCAGGATCTCGCTGGAGCGGTCTCCGAGGTTCTCGGTGTGCTCTCGTAGCTGTGCGCGTGCCGCGGCAACTTCGAGGTCTTCGCCGTCAAGCAGCCATGCCCCGTTGTCGACGACCAACGCGTATTCGTTCTCGCCGACGTCGCGACCGGTGATCTTCAGGACGCCTTCAGAGGACTGGCGCTTGCGGGCTAGTACCGCGATGGTGTCCATGGCGCCAGCGAGGCCGTTGGTGCCGGATACGGACTCGACGAAGTCCTCCGACATAGCTTTTCGATCGTGGTGCACCACGACCAAGGCGAGCCCTGGGTGGTTGTCGGCGATCGCCTTCAGCGCGCCGGCCACGCGGTAGTCTCGCTGATAGGCGGATTCGCCTGGGCGGGCTTCGGGCATGACCTTGCCCAAGGTGTCGATCACGACGAGCGCAGTGTCAGCGTAGACGCGAAGAAACGCCTCGACGGTGGCGATGATGAGCCCCGGCTTGACCGCGGTCAGGTAATGGAACAGTGCCGGGATCGGTTCGTCTCCGAGCAGCTGACGGCAGCGCGACTGCATACGGCGATCGCCGTCCTCCAGCGCCAGGTATAGGACGCGGCGAGGCTGGCCAGCAGGGATGTGCCCCAGGACTTTCGTTCCCGACGCGATGCCGAGTAGTACGCCCCCTAGAAAGTAGCTCTTGCCGGTCTTCGGCGGGCCGACGAGGATCGTTCCGCCCTCAGGGAAGAGGCCAGGGACAGCCCACTTCAGTGGCGGGAACACCTGTTCATCGAGCCAGGCTCCGTCTCGCACATCGGCGAGCAGGTCCAGGTGTTCTTCGTGGTTCTCCCCGTACTCGATCACGCGGCATCCTCCAGGCTGGCGTGGCGTTCGAACGCTCGCCACGACCACGCGCAACTGGCCTTGATCTGGGCGGGGGTCTGCGCTGGCCGGTCGGAGTGGGCGCGGCGCTTCTCCAACTCGGCGAACGTCGGCACAGTGGCTTCGCGTCTCCAATCAGCGGCAGCGGAGATCGCGTTTGACGCCTCCCGGAGGGTGCGCCGTCGTTGCCACTCTTCCAACTCATCGACAAGCTCCGCGACGTGCGGGCTGCTGGCCAACTGGCGGAATCGGCAGGCGTCACGCAGCAGCGTCTTGTAGTCGGCGAGGGGGATCACCACGTCGTCATTCACGCGGCCACCTCACCGGCGACGACGACACCAGCCGAACGCCACCACGTCAGCCGGGCTGCATGCCGGCTGCGACGGGTCGACTGGACCATGGGTCGAGACCACACGGGAACGATGTCGCCCCGACGCGACCACATGGCCATCGTGCTGGCGAGAACCAGACCTTTGTACGGCGTCGGATCCGACTCCAAGACCAGGCGAGCCACGTGATCGGCCGTGAACGGTTCGCCGGATCGACACAACTCGGCAAGGGCTGCTTCGATCCGGTCGCGGTCACCGCGGTGGACAGCGACATCGGCGGCCAAGACGGCGGCTACGCCTTCATCGCGCAGCTGTTGAGCTGTTTCGAGGTCGCCGATGGGTGTGGTAGAATAGCTCAAGTTAGGACGCTTCTTTCCGATGAGAAGTAGCACTAGGCCCCCGGCGGCAACCGGGGGCCTTTTCTTTTTGTGAATGGTGGTTTAGGCCGCGGCTGCTTCGGGGCGATTCCTGGAGCGCACCAACGAAGACTTGAGCGCCAAACGCTGCATGTGCGCCTTCATTGCATATTCGGCGCGGCGCTGGCGCTCGTCTTCGGGGAGTTCCCGTTTCGGGTCGACCTGGTTCACGAACGTTTCGAAGAAGGCACGCCTTGCCGGCCCCGTGTTGGTGCCGCCTTGTGCGTGCTTCGCGTTTGCGGCGATCTGCGCACGCAGGCGACGTTGGGCAGAGTTAAGGGCCATGGTGTCCTCCGGTTACAGTTCTGAGACCATGCCTGATGGTCTCATTCAGGACACCGCCAAAACAAGGAAACTGATCATGAAAAGAAATGGATATCTGAACGCAAGAAGGGTCCGACCTGCGAGTTAGCGCCGAAAAGTGGATAATGTCGGTGCTAACTCGTCGCGCAGATCACATTAATTCGACGCACACCGCTCCCGGGGTGGCGTCAGAACCGGTCGCCCCGCTGTAGGCGCTTGGCCTCTTCCCGGGCCCTGGCGTCGGCCGCGCTCGCGCCGTACCGCTTGACCATGCGGTCCGACGTCCACCCCATCTGCCTTTGGAGGTTCAGGACGTTGCCGCCGGCCATCTGGTGATCGTGGGCTTTGGTGTGCCGCAGCATGTGCGGGTGCAGGTCGGCGATGCCGATGAGCTCGCCGCGGGCGTGCAGCATCTGGCGGACACCGCCGGGGGTCAGTGGTCCCCTCAGGCCCAAAAACAGGTCAGGCAAGTGGTGAAGTGGATGCTTCCCGCGCTCACGTAGATACCGGTCGAGACTCTGCACGGTCCGGAATCCACTCAAATACAGCATGCGGGGGCGCTGTCCCTTGCCCATCACGCCGACCGCCTGCCCGGTCAAGTCGAGGTCGTCAAGCTGGATTGAGCACATCTCCGCAACGCGGGGACCGGCGTCGGCCAAGAGGCGAATCGCGGCTTCGTCGCGGCGATGCCGGAAGACCTGCGGGTCGTATCTGCCGGGTGGTGACGCTTTCGTCGCGCACGTCTTCACGAGCGCCGACAACTGATCATCCGTGAGCACCGGCACGGGCGGTTCGAACCACTCGGGGATGGGGAGGCCCTGCATCGGGTCGGTCTCCGCAACGCCCTCACGCACCCGCCACTTGCAGAACCGGCTGAGGCCGGCGTGCCTGGTCGCGACGGTGTTTTGCGACCGGGTTTCCCGAAGGTGCACCAACCACTGGCGGACGTTATCGCGTGTCAGTTCGTCATCGACGGGATCGCGGCCCTGATCGATCAGCCATTGAGAGAAGCCTCTGACCGCGTGATGGTAGGTCTCCAGGGTCTTGAGGCTCCGCCCGGCGGCGCGAAGCTCTAGTTCGAAGCTTGACCACAAGGTCTCAAGTGACTCGCTCACACCTCTACCTTATCGTATGAGCTTGCGCTATGCTAGCTCCGTAAGGCAGGATCAAGTCACATCGGAGCAGGTCAAAGCACTATTTGCGGCGACGGCTCTCACGCCATACCGGGACG
>NZ_JBFBAE010000063.1:0-10764 GCF_040689465.1 Amycolatopsis sp. NPDC051373
CCGTCGGCGCGCAGCACGCGGCACACGCCGAGCCCGTCGACGCCGGGCATCATCACGTCGAGGATCAGCACGTCGAAGCGGTCCCGCCGCGCCGCAGCCAGCGCGGCGACCCCGTCGGTCACCTCCGTGACCCCGTAGCCCTCCAGCTCCAGCGCGCGCAACAGCGACTCGCGGATGGCGCGGTCGTCGTCGGCGAGCAGGACGCGGGGCGGCATGCCGCCATCATGCCTGGCGACTTCGTGAAGGGCACGCGTTAGTAGTCCGCGCGCTTCCGCAGGAGACGGCGGACCTGCGGACGCTTGCCGTGACAAGGTGCGTACGAGGCGGAATCCGGGATGCGACGCCGATCGTGTGCTCAGCTGATCGCGCCGAGCGCGGCGCTGACAGTGGTGATGATTGCTCCGCCCATCGCGATCGCGACGAAGGAACGGATGAAACCGGTGCCGAAAAAGCGCCACCTGATCCAGGCCAGGCTCACCAGTTCGAAGGCGATCGTGGCGAGGGCCACTCCCAGCGCCGCGCCGTAGGCAGGGATCAGAAACGGCAGGGTGTGCAGCACGCCGCCGAGGAACGTGCCCGCTCCGGTGATCGCGCCCCGCAGGTAAGGATTCCCACGCCCGGTCTCCTCGCCGGTGTCGGACAGCCCCTCGGAAAACGCCATGCTGACACCGGCGCCGATCGCGGTGGCCAGTCCGGCGAAGAACGCGTAGAGCGGCTGGTGCGTGGCGAACGCGACGGCGAAGACGGGCGCGAGGGTCGACAGGGAGCCGTCGATCAGCCCGGTCATCGCGGGCTGCGCGCGCTGCAACAGGAACGAACGCTTGTCCCCGAGGGGAATGGCAAGGACGGCCATGGCCTCCTCCTTGTGATCAATTACAGAACTGGAAGTTTCGTAATGTGGCAACTGCCAGAAGCCTCGACCTGTTCCGGGAAGTAGCTCCCTGTGTGACAAGGCAGACAGGTGCATGCGGTGGCGAATAACGAAACTAGGCGTCTAGTTTTGATGGGAGACAGGAAGGGGCACATCATGAAGACAAACCTTGCGACAAGCCCGCTCGGTGGCACCGGGATGGACATCACCCGGGTCGGTTTCGGCGCCTGGGCGATCGGCGGCGGTGGCTGGGAGTTCGGCTGGGGACCTCAGCAGGACGACGAGTCGGTCGCCGCGATCCACCGCGCCCTCGAACTCGGGGTCAACTGGATCGACACCGCCGCCGCGTACGGGTTCGGCCACTCGGAGAGGATCGTCGGCCAGGCGCTGCGCGGCGTCGATCACCGGCCGTACGTGTTCACCAAGAGCTCACTGCTCGACGACGGCACCGGCCGCGTCCGGCACAGCCTCGAGCGGGACTCGATCCTGCGCGAGGCCGAAGCGAGCCTGGAACGGCTCGGCGTCGACGCCATCGATCTGTACCAGGTGCACTGGCCGATCCCGGACGAGGACATCGAGCAGGGCTGGGCGGCCATGGCCGAGTTGAAGGACAAGGGCCTGGTGCGGCACATCGGGGTGTCCAACTTCAGCCTCGAGCAGTTGCGTCGCGTGCAGCAAATCGCGCCGGTCGAGACGATCCAGCCGCAGTACTCGCTGATCGAGCGCGAGGTCGAGGTGCAGGTCCTGCCGTTCGCCGAGGGGGCCGGGATGGGCGTGCTCGTCTATTCGCCGATGGGCTCCGGTCTGCTCACCGGGGCGATCACCCGGGAGCGGATCGCGGCGATGCCCGGCGACGACTGGCGCAAGACCGACCCGCGGTTCACCGAGCCCCGGCTTTCCTGGCACCTGGCGCTGGCCGCTCGGCTGCGGGCGGTCGCCGAGCGGCACGGCGTGACACCCGGCGCGGTCGCGGTGGCCTGGACGCTGCGCCACCCGGCCGTCAGCGGCGCGATCACCGGGTTCCGGCGGGCGTCGCAGGTGGACCCGATTCTCGCCGCGGCGGACCTCGAACTGACGGTGCAGGACCTGACCGAAATCCAAGCAGTGAAGTAGGAGAAGTGATCACGATGACCGCGATCGGATTCATCGGACTCGGATCGATGGGCGCGCCGCTGGCCGGCCGCCTGCTTGAGGGAAACCAGGTGTACGGGACCAACCGGACCCGTGCCAGGGGCGCCGCGCTCGTCGAGCGCGGGCTGATCTGGCGGGACACACCGCGCGAGGTCACGGCGGCGGCGCAGGTCGTCTTCAGCATGGTCACCGACGACGCGGCGCTGGCCGCGATCACCTCGGGACCGGACGGGATCGTGGCCGGATTGCGCCCTGGCCTCGTTTACGTCGACATGAGCACGGTGAGCCCGCGGGCCAGCCGCGAGCTGGCCGAACGCGTTCGCGCCACCGGCGCCACCATGATCGACGCGCCGGTCTCCGGCAGCGTCCCGGCGGCCGAGACCGGGATACTGACGATCATGGTCGGCGGTCCGGACGCGGCGTTCCTGGCGGTCGAACCGCTGTTGCGCCGGCTGGGCGCCACCATCGTCCACGCCGGTACGAACGGGCAGGGGCTGGTGCTCAAGCTGGCGATCAACATCAGTCTCGCCACGCAGATGCTCGCCTTCAGCGAGGGCCTGCTGCTGGCCGAGCGCGGTGGGATCGACCCACAGGTGGCCGCTGACGCGATGGCCCGCTCGGCGGTCGGGTCCCCGATGTTGCAAGCTCGCGCCCCGCTCGCGCTGGACCTGCCCGAAGAGGCATGGTTCGATGTGATGCTCATGCACAAGGACATCCGTCTCGCCCTCGAAGCCGCCCGCGAGTCCGGGGTCCCGGCGCCTGCCGCCGCGACCGCCGACCGGGTACTGAGCCAAGCCGAGGACCTGGGCTTCGGGCACCGCGACATCGCCGGCCTGTTCCAGGTGCTGGCCCGGATGGTGCCGGGCGCGAAGGCGGCGTGACATGACCACCGAGAGCCCGCAACGCGGCCGCCCGCGCAGTCAGGAGGCGCGCCAGGCCATCCTCGCCGCCGCCGCGGAACTCCTGCTGGCCCACGGTCTTTCCGCGGTCAGCATGGACGCGGTCGCGGAGCGGGCCGGGGCCAGCAAGGCCACCATCTACCGGTGGTGGCCCACCAAGGAAGCGCTGGCCCTGGACGCGTTGTACACCGACTGGGCCGCCGCGAGCCCGCACGCCCGGGACACGGGCACGCTGCGCGGCGACCTGCTCTCGCTGTTGCGCCCGTGGGCGCGGCTGGCGAGCAGCCGGCCCTACGCGAGGGTGATCGCGGCGCTGCTCGCCGAGGCGCAGAACGACCCGGTGTTCGCCGCCGAGTACCGGCACCGCGTGGTCGAACCGCGTCGCGACCAGGCCGCGGCGATTTTCCGGCGCGCCATCGACCGCGGCGAAATCCCCGGCGACATCAAGGTCGACGTGGCACTCGACCTGCTCTACGGCGCGCTCTACCACCGGCTGCTGCACGGCCACGCACCCGTGAACGACCGGTTCGTCCGGGAGGTCCTCGACATGGCCCTGAGCGGCATTCAGCCGGAGAACGTCGGAAGGCCTACAGCTGACGGACAGCCTCACCAACCCCGCTGACCGGACGACCCACCCTTATCGTGGTATTCGCGGATGAGGGCGACGGCGGTGGGTATCGCGTCGGGCGATGACGTCCACGACGTTCAATTCTTTGTTCAGTGATCGGCGGGATCCGTCCACATCCTTCGCCGCTTTCCCAGGCGCAACCGCAGGAAGGCGACTGCGGCGAAGACCGGCTGTGGCCTGGCGCGGGTCGGTGTCAAGGTGACGAGACGGCTTGCGCTGAGATGGAGGGACAGGACGCGATCGATGGTTCGCCGGTGATTTTCGCCGCCTCTGCCCGGTACTCGGCGATCCGGGTCACGTCGACGTAGGAAATGAAGTAGTCGGGGCCGGTGCTGGTGAACACCAGCACTTGGACCGTGGCGTCTGCCTCGATTTCCTGACGGGACTCCACGCCGTCAATTAGCACTCATCACGATAAGTCTAACCAAGACTTTTCGTTCGACGAAATGAGTTCGCGCGGGGATTGTCGGAAGTACCAGACCTCTTAGAAAGGCAGCCATGCTTGACACCGTTTCGCCCGTCGTGTCCCGTGCGCGCCTCAGCCACGGCTGGGGATTCCGCGTGATCGCCGTGGCGTTCGCGGCGTCCCTGGCGTTCTCCACTGTGCCGACCCCGCTCTATGCGCTCTATCAGCGCCGGGACGGGTTCCCGACCTTCGTGGTCACCCTTGTCTTCGTCGCCTACGCGGTGGGCGTGATGGCGAGCCTCTACCTCGCCGGGCACGTAAGCGACTGGCTCGGCCGGCGCCGTGTGATCGTCGCCGCGATACTCGCCGAGGCGCTGGCGGCCGCCCTCTACCTGGCGTGGCCGGAAGTGCCGGGGCTGATCCTGGCGCGGCTGATCACCGGTGCCGGGATCGGCGCACTGACCGCCACGGCCACCGCGTACCTTGCGGAGTTGCGCGCCATCGCCCGCCCTGGTGAGCGCACCGGCCGCGCCGGACTGATCGCCAGCGTGGTGAACCTGGGTGGCCTGGGCGTGGGACCGCTCGTGGGCGGCTTGTTCGCGCAGTACGCGTCGAGGCCGCTCACCGCGCCGTTCGAGTGGTACCTGGTGGCGCTGCTGGTGCTCGCGCTCGCCGTGGCCCTGGTGCCGGAGACCGTCGAGCAGTGGGACGAGCGGCCTGCCTACCGGCCGCAGCGGCTCGCGCTGCCGGCCGGCGCGAAGCCGGCGTTCGCCGGCGCGGCGATCGGGGCGTTCGCCGCGTTCGCGATCACCGGGCTGTTCACGTCCCTCGCGCCGACGCTGCTCGCCCAAGGCCTGCACGAGCCCGGGCACCTGCTCGCCGGGGCCACGGCGTTTTCGCTGCTGGGTGCCGCCGCGCTCGGGCAGCTACTGTTCGCCGCGCTGCGGTCCGGTGTCCAGTTGCGCCTCGGGTTCGCGTTGATGGCCGCGGGGCTCGTGGTGCTGCCGGTGGCCGCGCTGCTGCCCTCGCTGTGGCTCTTCCTCGTGGGCAGCGTGGTGGCCGGAGTCGGGCTGGGCCTGGGGTTCCGCGCTTCGGTCGCCACCGTCGCCGCGCTCGCCGACCCGCGTGCGCGGGGCGAGGTGCTCGCGGGGCTGTTCCTGTCGGCGTACGCGGGGCTGGTGGTGCCGGTGCTCGCCGTGGGGTTCGCGCTGGTGTGGGTGTCGAGCCCGGTGGCGCTGCTGGGGTTCTCGGTCGCGGAGCTCGTGCTGCTCGGCTGGTCGGCGAACCGCATCCTGCGACGGGGCTGACCCGGCTCGTTACTCGGCGGGCGCGTCCGGGCCACACGGCACACTGTGCTTGTCGGCACCGTTATAACGGAGAGATTCAGTGTGTGAGAGCGGGGCTGCCTGTCGAGGAGGCCTGGGAACAAGGGCGGCTTGGGCGCGGCGCCGGGGGCGTAGCTGGCCGGGCCGGACTCACTTGACTGTGGTCAGGCTGACGTGGTGCCGAGTTAGGTGTGGGCGTGGAAGGGAAGTTCGCCGGTGGCGGCGAATCCCAGTCGGTTGGCGACGGCGACGGCGTGGTCGCCGAAGCGTTCGTAGAACCGGGCGAGCAAAGCGAGGTTGATGGCTGTCTGGACGCCGTGAGGCCACTGGTCGCTGGTGATCAGGGCGAGGACGTGGGCGTGCCTGGTGTCGATGGTCTGGTCGAGGTCGGCGATGTCGGCGAATCCGCATGGGCGCTGGCGGTCGATCAGCTCGGCGAGTCGGTCGGCCATGCCGGCGGCGGCGTCGGCCATCTCGGCGAAGTCGTATTCGAGCTGGGCGGGCACGGCGTGGTGGGGGTGGGCGAAGCGGGCTATGCCGGCGATGTGCGCGGCGAGGTCGCCCATTCGTTCGAGCCGTTCGGCGCAGTCGATCGTGGCCAGGATGGTCCGCAGGTCGTGTGCTTTGGGTGCTTGGAGGGCGAGCAGGGCCTGGGCGTGTGACTCGCAGTCTGCGCGGGCCCAGTCGATTTAGGCGTCGGTGGCGATCACCTGCTCGGCGAGGTCGAGGTCTGCGGTCCGCAGTGATCTGCTTGCCCGGCGGGTCGCTTCGGCCGCGAGCGTGCACATCAGCCTCAGCTGTGCGCTGAGGCGGTTCAGCTCGTCGTGAAAGCTCTCGCGCATGTCCGGACCGTGTCCCTCGCCGGCCAGCCGAACCCCAGCCTCGCGGCGTTGTGGCGGCACTCGCGTAATGCGGCCCGCCGGCAGGTGAGGGGGTGAACGCCTGCCGGCGGGTCCGACGCGCGCCATGC
Organism: Amycolatopsis sp. NPDC051373; assembly: GCF_040689465.1. Taxonomy (NCBI): domain Bacteria; kingdom Bacillati; phylum Actinomycetota; class Actinomycetes; order Pseudonocardiales; family Pseudonocardiaceae; genus Amycolatopsis; species Amycolatopsis sp. NPDC051373. The sequence goes on from NZ_JBFBAE010000063.1 coordinate 6,231, forward strand.
CACCGCGCCGCGTGTCCACGATTGTCGTCTCGGTGCGGGGTACTGGCGCCGTGGGTTACAAGATCTTTTGTGGTGGGCTCGTCTCGACCGAGACGGACGTCTAAGGCGACGAGACCGAGCAGAACGGCCGCATGTTCGCCATCCACGCCGCGATCGCGCTCGTCGGTGCCCGGACCGAAGCTCACCCTGCACACTGCCATGGAAAAGCCGGGGCGTGATCGGCATGGCCAAGAGCATCCTCGTGCAACGCCGCGATGTGGACGCCACACCCGCGTTCGCATTCTCGTCGATCGGCAGAACCTCCTCCCACGGGGTCACGAAGGTGGCGATGGCGTTTTTGCCGGCCGTGGAGGGGTCGGCGGCACGCCTCCCCAAGTGCTGGCGAACGACGACCTCGACAACTGGCGACAGCTCAACCTCGACGAGATCGACGCCATCGTCGCTTCGCCCGGGCAGGGAAGGCCGGAGCGCGCTGCCGATTTCGGCTTGAGCCGATGGGCCATGTTCCAGGAGGAAGTCCCGCCTGCTCGGGGTCTGCCTCGGATTTCCCCGGAAGGTACGGATGAGGGTAGGCCGTGTTCGTGAAAGGTCGCTGGGTGCACAGGCACAGGTACAGATTTGGCAGTGCCGCGTGGCCTGTTCAGCCGGGGATGCTGCGGGGGTCGTGACCGTAGGTGTTGCGTTCCCCGATCCGGCCGTCCTTGGTGCGGATGAAGTGCTCGACCTTGCGTTCCCGGGCCATATCGCGGCCTCTGGTCTGGGCCGCCTTCTTCGTATCGTGGGTGTTCGCTGCCCGGCGGCTGCCCTCGACCTTGTTCTTCCACTGCCCGTTCTCGAAGTAGGTCTCGATGTCACCTTTCACGGCTCGCGCTCCTCTCCCCGGTCGCCGGTGCGCCGGTACCTGAGCAATACCCCCAGGCACCGGAAGTTGAACATCGACAACGCCGTGACCAGCCCTACCCACCGGCAACGCCGCGACACCCCCGGGCCGGCCGATCCGGACCGGCGTCCGTACGGAGCTACAGCTCGCGACGGTGCCCGACAAGCCAGGCGGCGACGTCGTGCAGTTTGAGGTTGCTGGCCTGGGAGGACTCGACGAGCAACCGGAACGCCTGCACGGGGTCGAGGTCGTGGCGCTGCATGAGGATGCCCTTGGCCATGCCGATGACGTCACGGGATTCAATCGCGGCGTGCAGCTGGGCTTCGGTCTGGGCTCCGGCCAGCGCGATCGCGGCGTGGGTGGCGAACTCCTTCCCGTCCTTCTCGGTCCGGTCGCTGAACGCGTCGACCTGGGTGGAGTAGAGATTCAGCGCGCCCAGGGTGTCGTGGAGGATGAACAGCCGGTAGGACAGCATCGAGCGGATACCGGTCTCGGCGGCATCGGGCGCGAAAGCTGGCCAGCGTCGCTCATCGAGCCGGTTGCCGGTGCGGAAGACGTCGTGCCGGGCGATCGCATCCAGACACGGCCCCTGACCTGTCCGGTGCTGGATCTCATCGATCATGGGCACGACCTCGCTGGTGGGAGCCACGGCGCGGATCCGGCCGTCCTCGACCAGGGAAATCCCGGCGTACTCGGCGCCGTCGACATGGTCCACGGCGGCCTTCACGATCGCCCCGAGGGTCGTCTCGACGTCCGGTTCGGCCTGCAGGGTGCGCGCGATCGCGCCGAGCACGCTGCTGAGGCTCTCGGGCGCGTAGTTGTCAGAATGCGTCACGGACGTCTCCTCCTACGCCAATGGCCGACCACTCACCATATCCAGATGCCCAGCAGCTCGCCTCGTCTACCACTGCGCTGGTCAAAGCCCGCACACTCGGACGTCACGGCATCGGCGTCAGAACTCCCGCGCAGGGCGAAGCGGAATGCCTGGTGCGGGGCGTTCCGTGACAAGCGTCCTTCGCATCTGGCGACAACCTCCGCCAAAAGCTAACCGTGCTCTGAACGCGTGACGAGAGCCGTGGCTGACCGCCGGAAGGGGAATGCCGCGGACGCCAGGCGGCCCAAGGGACTTGTCACGGCCGTCGAGTGTCGGTGGCCCGGCACACGATCAGCGCGACGAGGTGGACCAGAGCAAGCGGTGCGGACGTCGCCGAGGCCGAGACGCCGTGCCACCTTGGTGGGGGGCTGAGCCCACCTCGCTGGCTCATTCCGGCGGCGCCGTTTTGCGGGCGGCATGGCCGTTCTCCGCTGTCGCGAGGGCGCGGCAGAGCTGTGTCAACGAAGGCGTTCCGCTGAGGTGCCCGTCTGGGTCCCGGTACAGCCGGCAGGACAAGCTTGGTGACAGGTCCGGCTCGGCGAACGGGTCCGCGCCGTCGATGAGCAGCGTCGGCGAGCCTGACATGCCCAGCGCCACGGCCTCGGCGTCATCCGTCACGACTTGCCGTTCGAGGTGCACGTCGGGCTGCGCAGCCAGGAACGGGGCGAGCCGCTCGGCCAGCACGGCTGCGTCGGGACAGCCGGGGACGTGTGGGACCTGGATTCTCATGTCACAGCTTCCTCATCGGTGAAATCTGCAGCATGCGCTTCCGCGCCGTGGTCTGGGATTCGGGGGCGCAGCACGCGCAACCGTCGTCCTGCGCCGCTCTCGGCCCAGGCTGAATCTGGTGCGGGGCAATGAGGGCGGGTGTGGTGGTGCCGCGGAGTGGACGGAGTCGTCCGGCACGGACGCCGTTGCCGATGACGAAGACTTCGGCGAGTTCGTGGATGAGCACCACGGTGGCCAACCCGAGGATGCCCAGTGCGGCGAGCGGCACGAGGGTGAGCACGATTGCCGCGGACAGGCCGATGTTCTGCAGCATGATCACCCGGGCTCGGCGGGCGTGTGCCAAGGCTTGCGGCAGGTGGCGCAGGTCGGTGCCCATGAGGGCGACATCAGCGGTGTCGATGGCGACGTCGCTGCCCATGGCGCCCATGGCGATGCCGACGTCGGCGGTGGCCAGGGCAGGGGCGTCGTTGACGCCGTCGCCGACCATAGCGACCGTGCCGCGGTGCCGGTCGCGCAGTTGCTCGATGAGGGCGGCTTTGCCAGTGGGGCGCAGTTCGGCGTGCACGTCGGCGATACCTGCCTGACTGGCGAGGGCGGTGGCGGTGCGGGCGTTGTCTCCGGTCAGCATGGTCACCCGCAGCCCGGCCGCGCGCAGGGTGCGGATGGTGTCGGGCGCTTCGGGGCGGAGTTCGTCACGGATGCCGATCAGCCCGAGCACGGTGCCGTCGTGTTCGATCACGGCCACGGTGGTGCCCTTCTCCTGCAAGCGGGTCACCTCTCCGGACAACGGCCCGGCGTCGATCCAGCCGGGCTTGCCCATCCGGGCCGGGACGCCGTTCAGGCTGCCGTTGAGCCCGGCGCCGGGCACCGTCGTCACGCCGTCGGCGGCGCGTGGGTTCGGGGCGGCGGTGAGGATCGCGGCGGCGAGTGGGTGTTCGCTGTGGGCCTCCAGGGCAGCGGCCACCGCCAGCACCCGCTGCGGGCTGATGTCTGCCGCGGGCACGATCTCGGTGACCACGGGCTGGTTGCGGGTCAAGGTGCCGGTCTTGTCCAGCGCGATGCTGCGGACCGCGCCGAGGGCTTCCAGCGCCGCGCCGCCTTTGACGAGCACACCCAGCCGGCTGGCAGCGCCGACGGCGGAGATCACGGTGACCGGCACGGAGATCGCCAACGCGCAGGGAGCGGCGGCGACCAGCACCACCAGCGCACGCTCGATCCACACCGCCGGATCCCCGAGCAGTGCACCGAGCCCGGCGATGAGCGCGGCGAGGATCATGATTGTGGGTACCAGGGGTCGGGCGATGCGGTCGGCGAGGCGCTGGCGGGTGCCTTTGCGTTGCTGGGCGTCCTCGACGACGCGGACGACCTTGGCCAGTGAGTTTTCTTCGGTGGTGGCGGTGGCCTCGACGGTGAGCACGCCGGTGCCGTTGATCGACCCGGCGAACACCTCCTCGCCTGGCCCGATCTCCACCGGTACCGACTCGCCAGTGATGGCCGAGGTGTCCACGCTGGACTGTCCACTCCGGACGATGCCGTCGCTGGCGACGCGGTCCCCGGCCCGTACCAGCATTCGGTCCCCGACCCGCAGTCGCGCCGGCGCGATGCTGGCCTCGCCGCCGTCGCGCAGAACTGTGATCCGCTCGGGCACCAAGGACAGCAGTGCACGCAGGCCGCGGCGGGTGCGGGCCAGCGAATAGTCTTCCAGCGCCTCGCTGATGGAGAACAGGAACGCCAGCATCGCGGCTTCGGCGAACTGGCCGAGCACCAGGGCGCCGGCCAGGGCGATGGTCATCAGGGTGCCGACCCCGATCCGGCGCCGCCACAAAGCCCGCAGCGTGCCGGGCGCGAAGGTGTAGCCGCCGATCCCGGCCGCGAGCAGATACGCCACTTCGGAGGCCGCCGCAGAGCCGAGCCACCCTGCAACCAGACCCGCGGTGACAAGGAGCCCGGCTAAGGGTGATGCGCCCCGGGTCTGGTGCAGGTCTCGTTGTCTGTCACCGAGCCCGGGCAGGCTCGAAGGGTTGATCGTAGCGTGACGCTTGGTGGCCGGC
>NZ_JBFBAE010000065.1:0-6754 GCF_040689465.1 Amycolatopsis sp. NPDC051373
AGGCATCGTCGTCACGTCGGCCTCCTCATCAATTGTGCTTGCGGCTACCCGGCCTCCGGCCCCGCAAACTTCCACGCGCTCCACGGTGGACTCGCCGCGATGACGTCCAAGGCGATGTCCACCGCCAATCAGCAGCGACCCAGGGCCACGCGGCCTCACCGAAGGCTTGGCGCACCCACGCGGCGTCCGTGGCTTTGAAGTGACGTTCTGTCGCGCCGAGACGTCGAGCCGCGTTCCGTGCCGAGACGGTTCTCTCCACGCCCGAACCGTTGAGTCCTGCGCCGCCACCTCGATCCGGAAAACGGTGCTGCCGGCCGCGCTCGGCGCGACGCGTACCCCCCACCGGACGTCGTCAACCGTCGATTTTTTCAAGCACGGGTTTACCGACATCCGGAGCGGGGAGGTGCGCGCCGGCAGCGCCTTCACGCCGCCGTTCGCCCGATGGGCGCAGCGTCGTCGGCCGCCGGCCAGGTCAGTCGGGCGGTTCCTCGGCGGGCGCCGCGCCGGCGCGGCGAGCGTCTTCGTCGAGGAACTGCCGGGGGTCGACATCGAGATCGGGAACCTCCGGGGTGCCGGGTGAGACCGGTTGGTCCGGGTAAAGAGGAGGGGTCGATTCGGCCATGGCCGGCGCCTTTCCGTGGTGTGGCGCTGTCGGTGCCGGACGCCGCCAAGCAGCCGACAGGTCCTGGGCTGGCGGGATATCCCCCGGTGAGCGTGCGAAACACGCCTGCAGGACGCCGGGTGGTCCGGACGCGGTTCCCGCGGGCACATCCGCTGCGCGGCTCCCTCGCACCCGGACGAAGTGACCGCATTGAGGTGTAGCCGCAACTCGGCGGGTTTATCCGGCACCGTGACGACAGCCGCCTGCGGTTACGTGCTCCCGCTCAGGCACGAGTGCGAGCCGGACCTGACCGAGCTCACCGGTTACCTGCGCCGGTTGACCACCCCGCGGAAGTGGTGGTCGTCGACGGCTCCGCCGGCCCGTGCTTCGAGCGGCACCGCCGGGCGTGGGGCACCGTCACGATGTGTCGTCCGACCCGGATCTCCGTTGCGCCAACAGGAAGGTCGCCGGCGTGATCACCGACCTGCGCCGGGTGTGGGCAGAACGGGTGATCATCGCCGACGACAACGGCCGCTACGACGCCCGCAGCCTCCCCGCGGTGGTCGGTGTCCGCTCGACGAGGCAGATCCGGTCGTGCCGCAGAACTACTTCCGGCCGCTGCCGTGGCGCTGCCGGTGGGACACCGCGCGCAGCCCCGTGAACCGCGCCCTCGGGCACGACTACCCCGGCACTCTGGCCGTGGGCCGCGAGCCTTTTCACCGGTTCGGCTGCTACGACGGCGGGGTGCTCTTAGAGAGTCTCGAACTGGTCAGGACCGTACGCGCGGGCGGCGGTACCGTGCGGCACCCGCTGTCTCCTCCGGTCCGCCGGCTGTCATCGGATGTGGCGACCTTCTGTCCCAGCGCGTCCGCCAGGCTTACGACAGCTTCGCTCAGCCGTGGCGGCTGGCCGCCGAACTCACGCTCATCCCGGTCGCGGTGCTGGCAGTTCGCTGCCGCGGACAAGCGTTCGGGTGGCCGTGCTCGTCGACGAGCGGGCCATCGGCGAGCCGGGGGCACCGCGGTGCTCCCGCCCGGGGCAGTACACAGTGGACGCCGCTGTGGCCGGCCGAGCGGGCGTGCGCAGCTGGTTGGCCGCGGCGCCCGCCTGCTGCGCGGGGACGCGCGTACCGCGGCGGACGGCTCCGCGTGGCGGCTCACCCGCCGGCCCGCTTGCGCGACCGCCGTGTTCCCTCAGCCGATGCGTCCGGCCACGAGGTTCACGGGGAGCCGCCCGACAGCATCGGCGAACCACCCGCGGCGGCGTCACCCGGATCGGCCGCGCGCGATTGACGGGATTCATCGCGGGTAGCCGAAAGCCATGACGAACACACACGACAGCGGTGGCGACACGGCCACACCACGCCGCCTGCTCACCGCGGTAGAGCGGGCACACGCTCTGGACCCGCCCGCCGAGCGAGTCGCAAAGGCGTTACGGCGGCTCTTCGGGAAAAAGGCGGGCCGGACGTTGCGCGGCCGCGAGCTCGGGCATCCGCTGCACCCGCTGGCCGTCACCCTGCCAATCGGGGCTTGGGTCTGCTCGGCGCTGCTCGATGCCTTGCCGGGCAACGAAACCGCCGCTCGGCGGCTCGTGGCCATCGGCCTGCTGACCACACCTCCGACGGTGGTGCTGGGTGCGGCGGACTACAGCGAGCTGGAGGAGCCGGCCCAGCGTCGCGTCGGGCTCGCCCACGCCGGAGCCAATGCCCTCGCCGCCGGGATCTTCCTGGCCTCCTACGTCGCTCGGTCGCGTAGTGCGTCCATGGCCGGCAAGGTGCTGAGCCTGCTCGGCCTGCTGGTGCTCAGTTCCGGAGGCGCGCTCGGCGGGCACCTGTCCTACGCCCAGGGCGCCGGCGTCTTCCGCTGGCAGCCCGGGAGCACGGAGACACCGCGATGACCGACTTCCTGGCGATCTACCTGCGCGATCAACTCGCGCTCGGCATGGTCTGGCGGGCAGTCGCGCGTCGCGCCCGGGACCACAACAAGGACACCCGCCTCGGCACGGCACTGGCCGAAGCGGCCGAAGCGATCGCCGAGGACGTGCGGACTTTCGAGGCGATCATGCACGCTCTCGGGGTGCGGCCCAACCCGGCCAAGGTCGCGCTGGCGTCCGTCGCGGAACGGTTCGGCCGCCTCAAGCGCAACGGCCGGTGGCTCTCGTACTCGCCACTGAGCCGCTTCCTGGAGCTGGAAGTCCTCGCAATGGGCATCGAGGGCAAGAAGATCCTCTGGCACACCCTGGGCGAGGTGGCCGGTCTGCGCGAACGACTCCCGGGTACCGACTTCGACGAGCTCCTCGTGCGGGCCGCGCGGCAACGGCAGACGCTCGAACCGTTCCGGCGAGAGGCCGGCACCCGCGCGTTCACAACGCAACCCTGAGCCGACCACCCGCCGCCTCCAACCCCGGCCCACGACCGAAGTCCCGCTCGCGATCGGCGAAGCGGCAGCACCGGCGCCGAACCGGCCATCGTGGACGGTCGCCTCCGCAAGAAACGCCGCCGAGTCGGCCAAGGTATTTCCCGGGGCCCACGGCTGTGACCCCGCGGAGCACGGCCGTCGTCCACCTGTGCGGACGACCTACTTGAGTGCCGCTCGGCCGCCCGGGCCTCGATCCGCCGGCCCCAGCGGCTGCCGTGCCTGGCCGCTGTTTCCCCTCGTTCCGGGCAACTTTCGATCGGACCGACACTTTCGTCAAGGCCGTGCTCCAGTTCAACCTCGCCTGCGACACCGTCCACCGCAAACAAGGGCTCGCCGCTATCGAAGACCTCGAAGCCGACGGGCTGGAGGGGCGCGTGGAACCCAGCGCATCGTTCGAAGAAGAGAACCAAGAACACAACCACGCATCTGGCACGGCCCGGACGGCGCCGGAGGCACCAGCTGGGCCGGCGAGGCCCAAATCGGGTACCTCATGAAACCCCAGCCTCTCGGGCCCCCGGCACCGCACCCAAGCCCGGCCCCGCCGTCGACGGCACCTACGCCCCGGCCCGGGACGGGCAAGTCGCGGCGAAGGGCAAGGCGAAGTCCGCCAAGCGCAAGCCAAGTGCCTGCGTACGGCGGCCGGGCGCACAGCCGGGCCGCGGCGTCGGCTGATTTCGCCCGTCCACGCCAGGAATTCACTCACCTCGTTCGCCGAACGGGCCGTTCACCTCTCGAGTCCACCATCGCCCGCCTTCAACGCAGCGTCCTCCTCGTCCTGGACACCCGTAATCCTCTACCGCCTCCCGTTACACCACGCATAGCCGTCGAGGCGATGTTCCTGGATCCGCAGGTGCAAATCCATGTCGGGATGGTCGGTGAGCTGGTCCAGCTTGCGCTCGGTGTCTTCACGCAGTCGTGGGTCCACGTCGGCTACCTCCTGATACCGCCGAGTGCTGACCTCGTGATCAAAGCTGCCGGTTCACGCGCTACTCGGCGCCCGACCGAACGCAGATACGCTCACGCCCGCAAACACTGGAACCATCTCGACAGAGACGTAACCGCTTGGCGCCGCGACACCGGCGAGACCGCTGCGTGCTTAGGACCTCGCAGAGCTGCGCGACCGAGGAGCCCATCGCGGTGGTCGACGTGCTCGCCGACAGACCTGAGGACCACCTGCGCCACCCGTACAAGGAGCGGCGCAGATGGTCCAGCGGCTGCTCTCCGGCGTCGCACCGCCGCTGCAGCTGGTGTCGAGCACGACCGACCGCAACGCCGCCCTGGCGCGGACGCGGCCGGAGGCCGGCGACGTCCGCATCAAGGGCGTCATGGCCAAGCTGGTCGACGCCCGCTACCGGCCCTGCCGGACCGACGCGTGGGTGAAGGTGCGGCAGGTGACGGTCGTCAACGCCGTCGTCGTCGGCGTGGCCGGCGACCCCGACGAGCTGAGCGAGGTCGTGCTCGCCCGCCGCGACGCCGTCGGCGCGTGGCGCCAGATCGGTCTGTCCCTACCGCTGGCCCCACGGCTGGGCCGGCAGATCGGAGTTCGGATCACGCTCACCGGCGAGCCCGCGGCCGACACCTCCGCCGGCGGGCTCGGCCGCGGGCGGACGCAGTACCTTCCGGTGCGGCCCGAGGTCTTCGTCGAAGCCGAGACCGTCCCCGCGGTCGAGTCCTTCAGCAGCCCGGCAGCGGCCGCGCGTGCACCGCGCGCGGCCCGATCTCGACGCCGACGACGTGCAGCCCGGCCGCGGCGCGGCGAGCGCCGGCTCGTACTTTCCAACCTGGACAAACCGTTGTACAGCAAGGGGTTCTGCAAAGCCGAGGTCGTGCCGTACTACACGCACGTCGCGCCGTTCCTGCTGCCGCACATCAGCCGGCGGCCAGGCCACGTTCGTGCGATTCCCCGACGGCACCCGCCCCAGCGAATTTGGTGAGGTGTGCAGAGATCACGCGGTCCAGCTCGAGCGGGACTTTGCGCAGTAATCGGGTTTATGGCCGCGGCGCCAGGGTACGGACTGCCGTACAAACGGACGAGAGCCGCCCGTTCGAAAGGAGAGTCAGCCATGACCAGTGCAGCACGCCCCGCCAGCTCCGCCTACGGAGGGCAAGCCGTCCACGCCGGCCCGGCTCCTGCGGCAACCGCGAGGGAGACCAAACCGGCCTTCAAGACCACCGAATTCTTCGTCTTTCTCGCTGGTGTAGTCGCCATCGTCATCACGGCGCTGACGGTCGACGGCGACGCCAACACGGGCGGCGACCCGTTCAACGCCGAACAAGCACTTCGCTACATCACCTTCCTCGCAATCGGTTACATGATCAGCCGGGGCTTGGCCAAGGCAGGCGCCCGCCAGCGCAGTGCCGATCGCCACTAACACGACCATGGCCATAGTCGGCATCTCGACGCAGCAAAAATCTCCGAAAAAGTCATGCTGTGGGGCATGTCGTTGCGTTCGGAGTCACGCCGCCAGGTAAACGCCCGACGCCCCGGCAAGCAGGCGGCGTGGCTGGCCTTCGTGGACATCTCCACGCGCTACACCGCGGTGCCGCTGCGTTCGGACGAGGGGTCCTGCGCGAGGTTGTGCAGGACCTCTCCGACCTATCGGGCAGCTACGGACCATCGTGCGGACGCCGGGCCGCTGACCTCCCCGGAGGGGGGAGCCTGGTACCACCGGGGCCGATGCCATCATGACCGTTTGGCTCAGCTGCGGGAGTTCTTGTCCGGCATCCGCGGCTCGGAGGGCTGGCACCAGTCGGCGACGGGCGCCGCAGCCGGTGCCGGCGCATCTCGAGCGCGAACAGGCCTGGCCGCTCCACGGTGACTGCCGTGGCGCGCTTGCCCGCATGATGGACCAGGTGTCCCGCAGCAACCTCCGGTTCGGCCGGCTCGCCGCCGTCGGTGAACCCCCTTTGGCGCACAACTGCCCTGTGATCGGCGAAGACCGCGCCGTCGCCACTGCAGGCGGTGCCGACCTTGTGGGCGCGTTCACACGCCGAGCCGGCTGTAGAGGCGTCCGGCGAGGGCGGCGGCGAGCTGGTTGAGGTGCGCGGTGGGGTCGAGCTGGGCGTACTGGCCCAGCAACTCCGCCACGGCGTGCGCCTCCGTCTCCGACAACAGTGCGACACACCGCTCCCGGCGTCCCTGCTCGACCATCCGCCTGAGGACGCGGGCGTAGTCCTGGAGATCGCGCACCCCAGTGAGGCCGTACGGGTCGTGCCGCGCGACCGAGTCAGTCATCCCGCGTCATCCTTCCGAGTGTCGTTGTCCGCAGGCGCTGCGCGCTGACCTGCGGATCTTCGTGGCCCGGCGGTCGGCCCGCCAGAGCCTCAACAAATCTATGGCGACGGGGGTAGACATTCAACCTCAGGCGTGTGTAGTCTTCTGCTCATACCGAGAGAGACAAGGTCGAGCAGGCGCGGGAGATGACGAACTACCCGCGAGGTGAGACAGAACGGTCAGGCAGGACGAAGCCAATCGTTGGACAGGTTTCGGCTGGTGACCCGTGAAGTACCCCGGGATCGGGCAGGGAACACGCAAGCAGCAAGACCGATCCCGGCGAGGTAATGCAGTAGCAGGAAAGCAGCAGTGACAAGTCAGCTAGTGCAGGAACGGTCAGGTGGCCGGAGCCGATTCCCGACGGGGCTCCGGGCAGTGACCAGCGGCGTGACGCGTGCTGGGGCCGATCAGTGGAAGGGTTCCAGCCGGTGACGTTCGCAGCAGTCGCAGTACACGAAGTCG
>NZ_JBFBAE010000066.1:0-5986 GCF_040689465.1 Amycolatopsis sp. NPDC051373
AACCCCTGGGACCCCGGGTGCCGTGCGCGGCATCCGGGGTCCCTTGTGATGTGGAGGTGGAATGATTCCTGACCAACGCGAGACCCCCGCCCCCGGTTCGGGCGGGGCCGACAAGTTCGACGACGACCAGTACCCCGCCTACACCATGGGCCGGGCCGCGGACATGCTCGGCGCTACCCAGAACTTCCTGCGCAGCCTGGATGAAGCCGGCCTGATCGAGCCCCAGCGCTCGGCCGGCGGACATCGTCGCTACTCCCGCCACCAGCTGCGCATCGCCGCACGCGTACGGGAACTGGTCGACCAGGGCACCGCTGTCGACGCCGCCTGCCGCATCATCTCCCTCGAAGATCAGCTGCACGAAGCCCAGCGACAGAACACCGAACTCCGCTCCACCGAATAACATGCCGGGCCAGGGTGTGCCGCCAGGATCCCCGCGGCACGGCCCTCCCCCCGAGGCGACTCGATCAGCAGGCCTCCATAGATGCCTTGACCAACTTGACCTCAACAACACCCTTGCCAAGCATCAACTCTTCCTGCCGGCGCCGGGCGAAGCAGCATGAGATTGGCGCATGGGCGCGCCGCGTTCACAGCCGCCAACGGGGTCGACCTTCGCGTGCCTCAACACGGCCTTTGCTATTCGTCAAGGAGTTGGCAGGGTTTGATCTTGATCTAGCTGGGGCTTAGTACATGTACGTTTCGGCTCCGGCTAGTAAGATTTTCACCGTACAGTTATCTGCAACACCGCTGGTCAAGGTGATGGCGGTCCGGGCGCCGTGGTGTCGGGTGTATGTGGGGCCCTTCCGTACGCAGCATCCGCTTGGCGTGGTGGTCAACCGGCCCTCGGTGTGGCCTGACCGATGATTTTTACCGCGCCGTGCTGGTCTGTACGCCGATACCGACTCACGGGAGGCTGACGCCATGCGGAAACTGACCTTTGGCATGAACCTGACCCTGGACGGCTACATCGCCGCGCCCGGCGACGACCTCGGCTGGAGCGCGCCGAGCGACGAGCTGTTCCAGTGGTGGTCCGACCGGGTGGGGCGACGGGCCTGGCGCTGTACGGACGCAAACTGTGGGAGACGATGAGTTCCCACTGGCCGACCGCCGACCAGCAGCCCGGCGCCACGCCGGCGGAGATCGAGTTCGCCCGCCGCTGGCAGAACATGCCGAAGGTGGCGTTCTCCTCCACGATCAGCACGGTCGACTGGAACACCCGCCTGGTCACCGGCGACGCGGTCACCGAGATCACCCGGCTCAAGGCCGAGGATGGCGGCCCCCTTGACATCGGCGGCGCCACACTCACCGCAGCGGCGATGCGGGCCGGGCTGATCGACGAGTACGTGCTGGCCACCGCACCGGTCTTGGTGGGCAGCGGCACGCCGTTCTTCACGGCCCTGGACGACTGGGTGAACCTGACCCTGGTGGAGACCCGGACGTTTCCCGACGGCGTGGTCCTGACCAAGTACGAGACCAGGCGCTGAGTGCCCGACGTCGGATCGGCGCGCCTTCGGGCCGCCCAAGGATCTCGTGGCGCTTCGTTCCGCGCGGCGGCGCCGCGGCACCTCGGCGTGCACTCCGGCGGCATGGTCATCACGAAAGCGCCCGTTTCCGAGATCGTCCCGGTCGAGTGAGCCACCGCGAAAGACACGTCGATCTTGCAGTGGGACAAGGACGACTGCGCCGCGATCGGGCTCGCGAAGTTCGACCTGCTCGACCTCGGGATGCTGTCCACTCTGCATTACGTGATCGACCTCGTCGCCGAGCATCACGACGTCCACATCGGACTGCACGACCTCGACCTGGCCGACCCTGCCGTGTACGACATGCTGTTCGAAGCCGACGCTGTCGGCATGTTCCAGGTCGAGTCCCGCGCCCAGCTCGGCACGCTACCCCGGCTGCGGCCACGGCGCCTCTACGACCTGGTCGCGGAGGTCGCGCTGATCCGGCCCGGCCCGGCCCAGGGCGGCTCGGTGCACCCCTACATCCGGCGCCGCGGCGGCGAAGAACAGTGGCAGCACGCCCATCCCCTGCTCGCACCGGCGATCGAGCGCACCCTCGGGGCGGACCTGTTCCAGGAACACGTGATGCAGATGCCTGCGACGTCGCCTCATTCACCGCCGCCGAGGCCGAGCAGTTGCGCCGCGCGGTGGGCACCAAACGATCCAGCGCAAAGATGGAGCGCCTCGCCGGCCCGGTTCTTCGAGGGCGCCGCGGCAAACTGCGTGCCCCCGAGCTCGCGCGCGGATCTTTGACCAGATCCACGCCTTGTCCGGTTACGGTTCCCGAGGCCCACTCGATGTCGTTCACGCTGCTCGTGTACGCCTTGGCCTGATTCAAGCGCTACTACCCCGCCGCGTTCTGCGCCGGGCGGCTGCGCGCGCAGCCGATGGGGTTCTACTCCCCGCAGTCGCTGGTCGCCGACACGCGCCGGCACGGCGTCACCACCCACAACCCCGACCTCAACGCCTCGCTGCCACACGCCACGCTCGAACAAGACCCCGCCTCCGAGGGCAGTGTGGCGATCCGGCTCGGGCTGGCCGAGATCCGCAAGGTCGGCCAGGATGTCGCCGAGACGATCGCCGCCGAACGCGACACCGGCGGCCCCTGCACCTCGATCGGGAACCTCACCGAACAGGTGCAGCTCGACCGGCCCGTCGTCGAAACCCTTGCCACCGCGGGCGTGTTCACCGGCCTCAGCGCCGACCGCCGTTCCGCGCTGTGGGCCGCCGCCGCGACTCGTGCCGAGCACCTGCCCGGCCTCCCCCTCGGCCACGACGCCCCCGCACTACCGGGGATGAGCGCCTTCGAGCTCGCGTCAGCGGGCCTGTGGGGCCACCGGCATCACTGCCGACCGCCGCCCCATCGAGTTCCTGCGCGCCCACCTGGACCAGCGCGGTGCCATCCCCGCCGGCGAACTGCTCGCGGTCGTCGATGGCACCCGGATCAAGGTGGGCGGCGCCGTCACCCACAAACAACGCCCGGCCACCGCCGGCGGCATCACGTTCCTCGACCTCGAACACGAGACCGGCATGGCCAACGTAATCGTGTCGATCCCGCTCGACCTCAAGTCCTTGGCGTCGGCGTCTCGCGACTTCCGGTAGCGGTCCGCGTGATCGCGCGCCGTGTCGGGTCTCACGGCTGATGTCGAAATCTCACGCGCCGTGTCGCACGGATGTCATGTGCGACAGTGCTGTGAGATTTGGTTCGACACAAGGTGATGTCGCGACTAGTCGGCGCTGGCCAGCCAGATGTCCTCCATGTGCAGCGTGGCTTCTTCGGTGTGGCGCACGCGGAAGTAGGACATCTGGAGTTCTGCGAAGCCCCACGGGTTGTACGGATCCAGCACCCGATGGCCGAAGTGCTCCCAGGGAACGGTCGCAGGCTCCGCGTCGAGGTCGATGTAGGCCGAAGCGAGGACTTCAGCCTTGATGCCGAGTGCGCGCGCGATGGCGTGCGGGTCACCGTCGATGTGGAACTGGTCGGCGGCGGACCAGCCTTCGGTGTGCAGCTTCAGTCCACAGGGCAGGTGGATGGCGGTCTCGTCGTGGTTTTCCCCGCGGTCGATGTTTGCCGCCCCGATGATCCGGGCGTCGGAGTAGCGTTCGGCCAGGGCGCTGGTCACGCTGAGCAGTGTGCATTCGAAGCCATCGTCCGCGAGGGCGAAGTCGGAGGCGGCGATGATGCTGCCCCAGCAACCAACAGCGACGAGGTCCAGGTCGGCTCGTGTATGCGGAGACGCGGAGATTGCGTCGGTGTGGGGAAGCTCTTCGAGCACGGCCTCGATGGTGGGGAAGGACTCGGCGAAGGCTCGGGCACGTGCCGGGTCGTGCGGAGCGAAGTTGGCGGGAGAGCTGCGCGAGTGGGGGTGGAACGGGGGAAGAACGACGGCGATGGTGGACTCGCCGTGGCCGTTGACTTCTTGGTCGTCGATCACACCGGTACCGTAGTCAAAGCCGAAGCTCCGGCCGGCGGATATTGCTGATCGCGAGCACGCCCGCTCCCCGTTTCGGCGAGCGCCCGTGGCATCAGTCGACTGCGCGGTCCAGCCGAACGGCACGATCGCCGCTGACGCCGGCTTTCTCTTCCGATGGCCGTCCTCGACTACCAGGAAATGCCACTGGGGTTGAGACTGATCCTGGTGACATCGTCGTGAGACCACCGAGAATCCGCAGGTTATTCAAGATCGACATGTTCACGCGCGATGGGACCCTACTGTGGGCTATCCGGTTGTCTGAGAAGCCGCTGGAGGCAGCGAACATCGTCGAAGTTCTCGCCGGGCTGGCCGGTGTTGTCAGCGCAGAAATGCGCGCCGCAGCACGACCCCGTGCGCGGTCACGATCGTCGTCCGGACTTGCCCGTGACTCCCAGCCAACCGCGTTGTCATCGAGCCGAAAGGATGTTCTGTCATCGGCTGCGGCGATGGGCCGGTTTCCTTGACCTTGCCAGCAATAGTGTCGCGGCCACTGCGACAAGTGGTGCCGCAACGGCGACGATCAAAGCCGCGATCACTGGTAGCCCGGCTGACGAGGGTGGGCCACCGGCCGGCGCGGGTGGCGGCGTAAAACGCAGCCGCGAGTCCATGTGATGCCATCGGGTCACCTCCAGGTAGATCACTCGCCAACTGCCCGCCCAGAGCGCCAACGCGGTTCCCACCGTCCACCACAGCCACCACGGAGAACGGGGCGAAGGAGACCCGGCCATGCTCATCCGCAGGCGCAATCGAGGATCGCCGTGCGCAACGTAGGTGCCGACACCCCGAGTGCCGCCAGGATTGGCGGCACCAGCCCAGTGTCGGCCGCGACCACCGCGGCGCCGAAATGGTGCGCGGCGACCTGAACCGCGCCGCTCCGGTCGGCCTCGTGCACAGCGGCGTCCAGGCACGACCGTGCCCGCCCGGTGACCGCCAGGTGCCCGGGCAACCGCCGCACCCGCGGGCGCCGACTCCGCGATGAGGGCGCCGGTCCAAGGCCGAAGCTGGCCTCGACCGCCTCCCGCACCGCCTGCAGATCGATGCCGATCGTGGCCAGCGCTTCGGCGTCCACTCCATCGAACACACTGTGCGGCCGGGCGAGCAACCGGTCGGTCTGCGCCGCGACACCACCGGGAGTGAGCCCGTGTTCCCGTGCCACCACACCCACCGGAGTGGGCGAGTACGCGACCGCGTAGAGCAGATGCTCGGACCCGACCCCGGGATGGCTCAGAGTGCGAGCGCGTTCCTGCGCCGTGCGCACCAGCGCGCGCACATCGTCGTCGAACCGCTGACTCCTCATGTCAACCCCCGAACTCGGCGTCCGTGCTTGCGGTGCACGGTCTGCTTGCTCACCCCGAGCCGGGCCGCGATGTCCTGCCAGGACCAGCCCGACCTGCGCGCCCGATCTACCTGCAGCGCCTCCAGCTCCTCGGTCAGCACCCGCAACGCCGCCACCGCCCGCAAGCCCACATCTGGGTCTGCGCTCGCCGCGCTCTCGGCGATCTCCGCCCGTTTCTCCATACAGTCAGCATGAGCTGACAAACGACGCACGTCAACATACGCTGACAACATTTCGGCCAGCGCAGAGCTTATCGGCGCATGCACCCTGGCGACCCTTCCCGTCCGGACGGCAAAGGCCAGAGTCGCACGCACGGCTGCTCTCACAAACGGTCAGTTACGCGAGTTCTGCGGTGTGCCGCCCGGAGCCGAAAAGCCGCACGTCGGTCGAGGGTGACGCGGCCATCTGTTCGACCTCCGCGAGTGGGAGTCTGCAGTCGGCCACCACTCTGTCCGGGCCGACGAGGTACTGGTTGTGAGACGCGTGCTTGACCGGTCGCTGCCCCTCCGCACCGCGAACGCCACCATGGGCCCATTCACCGGGCCCGGCCAGCCCGTCACTCGATGTCCGGCCTCGGCCCTTACTGGCCCTCGGGGTCTTCGCCGGTGGTGTCCGGGTCGAGTTTGGAGACTTGGTAGAGGGCGATGGCCCAGCCGTTTCCGGTCCGTTTCAGCAGG
>NZ_JBFBAE010000067.1:2500-5212 GCF_040689465.1 Amycolatopsis sp. NPDC051373
TGGGTGATGGCGTGCCTTTTGAAGAATGAGCCTGCGAGTTAGTGCTGCGTGGCGAGGTTAACCCGTGTGGGGTAGCCGTAGCGAAAGCGAGTCTGAATAGGGCGTCATAGTCGCGTGGTCTAGACCCGAAGCGGAGTGATCTACCCATGGCCAGGGTGAAGCGTCGGTAAGACGTCGTGGAGGCCCGAACCCACCAGGGTTGAAAACCTGGGGGATGAGCTGTGGGTAGGGGTGAAAGGCCAATCAAACTCCGTGATAGCTGGTTCTCCCCGAAATGCATTTAGGTGCAGCGTCGCGTGTTTCTTGTTGGGGGTAGAGCTACTGGATGGTCTAGGGGCCTTACCGGGTTACCGAAATCAACCAAACTCCGAATACCAATAAGTGAGAGCGCGGCAGTGAGACGGCGGGGGATAAGCTTCGTCGTCGAGAGGGAAACAGCCCAGAACACCAGCTAAGGCCCCTAAGTGTGTGCTCAGTGGGAAAGGATGTGGGATTGCCCAGACAACCAGGAGGTTGGCTTAGAAGCAGCCACCCTTGAAAGAGTGCGTAATAGCTCACTGGTCAAGTGGTCCTGCGCCGACAATGTAGCGGGGCTTAAGCACACCGCCGAAGCTGTGTCATTGACACAATAGATCGGTGTTCGTTTTCGGACGGGCATCTAGTCGTGTTGATGGGTAGGGGAGCGTCCTGCATCCAGGGAAGCGGCCGTGTAAACGAGTCGTGGAGGGTGTGGGAGTGAGAATGCAGGCATGAGTAGCGAATGCAGAGTGAGAAACTCTGCCGCCGGATGACCAAGGGTTCCTGGGCCAGGCTAATCCGCCCAGGGTAAGTCGGGACCTAAGGCGAGGCCGACAGGCGTAGTCGATGGACAACGGGTTGATATTCCCGTACCCGAGCATGTGCGCCCATGATGAGGCAGTTGATACTAACCACCCAAAGCGCATGGTGAAGTCTTCGGATGGAGCTGTGTTGTGGAGCGTGGGATCTGATTCTGTAGTAGTCAAGCGATGGGGTGACGCAGGAAGGTAGCTCCGCCAGGCGATGGTTGTCCTGGTGTAAGCGTGTAGGCCGGAACATAGGCAAATCCGTGTTCCATGTGGCTGAGACGTGATGCGTAGCCGTTTGAGGCGAAGAGGGTGATCCTATGCTGCCGAGAAAAGCCTCTAGTGAGTGCATGCACGGCCCGTACCCCAAACCAACACAGGTGGTCAGGTAGAGAATACCAAGGCGATCGGGTGAACTGTGGTTAAGGAACTCGGCAAAATGCCCCCGTAACTTCGGGAGAAGGGGGGCCAGTGCTCTTGAAGCCTTTTGCAGGCTAGGGAGTGGTGGCCGCAGAGACCAGCGGAAAGCGACTGTTTACTAAAAACACAGGTCCATGCGAAGTCGCAAGACGATGTATATGGACTGACGCCTGCCCGGTGCTGGAACGTTAAGAGGACCGGTTAATCCCTTCGGGGGTGAAGCTGAGAATTTAAGCGCCAGTAAACGGCGGTGGTAACTATAACCATCCTAAGGTAGCGAAATTCCTTGTCGGGTAAGTTCCGACCTGCACGAATGGCGTAACGACTTTCCGGCTGTCTCAACCACAGGCCCGGCGAAATTGCACTACGAGTAAAGATGCTCGTTACGCGCGGCAGGACGGAAAGACCCCGGGACCTTTACTATAGTTTGGTATTGGTTTTCGGTTCGGCTTGTGTAGGATAGGTGGGAGACTGTGAAGCGGTGACGCTAGTTATCGTGGAGTCAATGTTGAAATACCACTCTGGTCGAATTGGGAATCTGAACCTCGGGCCATGATCTGGTTCAGGGACAGTGCCTGATGGGTAGTTTAACTGGGGCGGTTGCCTCCTAAAGAGTAACGGAGGCGCCCAAAGGTTCCCTCAGCCTGGTTGGCAATCAGGTGTTGAGTGCAAGTGCACAAGGGAGCTTGACTGTGAGACAGACATGTCGAGCAGGGACGAAAGTCGGGACTAGTGATCCGGCACCACCTGGTGGAAGGGGTGTCGCTCAACGGATAAAAGGTACCCCGGGGATAACAGGCTGATCTTGCCCAAGAGTCCATATCGACGGCATGGTTTGGCACCTCGATGTCGGCTCGTCGCATCCTGGGGCCGGAGTAGGTCCCAAGGGTTGGGCTGTTCGCCCATTAAAGCGGCACGCGAGCTGGGTTTAGAACGTCGTGAGACAGTTCGGTCCCTATCCGCCGCGCGCGTAGGATACTTGAGGAAGGCTGTCCCTAGTACGAGAGGACCGGGACGGACGAACCTCTGGTGTGCCAGTTGTCCCGCCAGGGGCATGGCTGGTTGGCCACGTTCGGAAGGGATAACCGCTGAAGGCATCTAAGCGGGAAGCCTGTTCCAAGATGAGGTATCCCACCCCGTGTGGGTTAAGGCCCCCAAGAGACGATTGGGTTGATAGGCCAGAAATGGAAGCACAGTAATGTGTTGTTGAGTTGACTGGTACTAATAGGCCGAGGACTTGCCTACAAAGATGTTACGCATCCACTCTACGGTTCTGAAACACCACGCGTGTTTCATAGTGTTTCGGTGGTTATAGCGCCAGGGAAACGCCCGGTCCCATTCCGAACCCGGAAGCTAAGCCTGGTAGCGCCGATGGTACTGCAACCGAAGGGTTGTGGGAGAGTAGGACGCCGCCGAACTTACTTAGAGTAGGCCCCGGTCGAGAATCTTCACGGTTCTCCCGGGGCCT
>NZ_JBFBAE010000068.1:0-3006 GCF_040689465.1 Amycolatopsis sp. NPDC051373
CAGCAGCGCGGCGAGGGGGAGCAGCACGACGATGGCGTGCACGAGCAGGATGTGGGCGGGCAGGCCGTTGAGCGTGGTCATCGGTTCCTTCGAGCAGTGACGGGGTTCAGGGACAGCGGACGACGGCGCAGGCTTCGTAGCCGGGAGCTCGGGCGCGTACCCAGCGTTCGACGTTGCCGCCGCGGGCGATGGCGGCGGTGGCGTAGACGTCGGCCCACAGCAGGCTCGGGCCGGCGACCGTCGCGGACATCAGGGCCCGCGCAGGGGCGCCGGTGTGGGGATCGACGATGTGGTGGCCGCGAGCCGCCGTGCCGGACGTGGCCACGCCGCCCGCGCGTACGGTTCGCACGGCCAGCAGGCGGCCGCGGTCGCGGGGGTCTTCGACGCCGACGCGCCACGCCGCCGAATCCAGGGCATGCACGGCGACCACGACGTCGCCGCCCGCGTTGAGGCAGTAGTCGTGGTCCGGCAGCCCGTCGAGGAACGTGGCGGCGGTCTGGGCGGCCCAGCTCTTGACGAGTCCGGACGGGTCGTAGCCGGCGGGGAGGTCGGCGTCGAACCAGCCGTCGGTGCGCTCACGGGCTTCGACGCACAGTCGCGCGACTTCGCGGACCCACGGATGCCGATCGCCGGGCGGGAGTTCGCCGCGGCGGATGCGGCTGACTTCGCTGCCGGGCCGGTGGAGGCTGAACAGCCGGTCGATCGTGCACAGGTACGAGAACACCTCCGCGACAACGGATTCCGCCGCGACGTCGGTGCGGACACCCGGGCCTCGCAGGTGCAGGCTGATCGGCATGCCCATGATCACGCGCATCCATGCGCGCCGGTCCGGCCCGGTCACCGGTGGGCCGCGTCGATCGCGGATTGGAGGGACTGGAGGTAGCCCTGCGAGGTGTAGGTCGCGCCGCTGACGGTGTCGATCTGCGCGCTCTGCGCCTGCAGTACCTCCTGGTTCAGGACCGGCACCGCGGCGGAGTTGATGCGCACGTCGCGGCCGGACTCCTGGGGCACCTGCAGCACGCGCGCGGCCGTGATCTTCCCGCCTGCCACGGTGATCTCGACCTGGACCGAGCCATACGGCGTGTCGGCGGCCGCGCCGGTGAACGTGCCGGCACCCGAGCCGGTTGCGGAGGGGGCCGACGGCGCCGAGGTCGAAGGCGACCGGACGACACCGGGTAGCTGCGCGGTGACCGAGGTCTGGTTCGTGCTCGTGCGGTAGCTGAACAGCAGGACGACGATCGACACGGTGGCCGCGATGGCGATGGCGATTCTTCGCATGTCCGGAGCTCCTACCAAGCGAACTGTTCGAAGTGGACCCGCTCTCGCGGTACCCGGCACTGCTGCGCGGATTCGCTCACGGCGCTTGCCCACGCGGTGGGGCCGCAGATGATCACGTCGTGCTCGGCGATGTCGGGCACGAAGTAGCGCAAGATGGTGTGGTCGGGCACGGAGGCGTAGAGCGCGGGTAGCCACGAAGCGCGCCCGCGAGCGCGGTGGCCCGGCAGGTAGTGGATCCGCACTCCACGGGTCCGTGCGAGGTGCTCGAGCTCGTGGTGGAACAGCGCGTGCGCGGGGGAGGAGAACCGGTAGAACAGCACGGCTTCGCCGGGCTCGTAGGGCAGTTCTTCCAGAAGTGCCCGCAACGGTGTGATCCCGATCCCGGAGGCGAACATCGTGATCTTGCGTCCTGTTCGGACGCTGCCGGTGAGGGCGCCGTACGGGCCTTCGAACCACACTCGCGTCCCCACGGGCAGAGCCGCGAGCCGCGCGCTGCCGGGGCCGAGGTCCCGGGCGGTGATCCGGAGGCGGTGGCCGTCCGGTGCGGCGGAGAGGGAGAACGGCTTGCCGCGCGTCCACCCGGCACCGTGGAACCGCCACACGAAGAACTGTCCTGCCACCACTTTCAGCCGGTCGAGCCGGCGCCCGCGCAGATACACGGATACGACGCCGGCACCTTCGGGCACCACGCGGTCGACCACAAGGCGGTGCCGCAGGCTGAGCGCAAGCGGGAGTGCCACGCGGAACACCAGCAGCGCTCCGGCGGCGGCGGCGTAGGCGCTCCACCAGAACACGGTCGCCGTGGCCGAGGCGGTGAAGTCCTCGCCCGTCCACAGCTGGTGCGGCAGGGCGAGGCCGACACCGAGGTAGGCGTAGAGGTGCAGCAGGTGCCACGACTCGTACCTCAACCGGCGCCGCGCGGCCCGGACCGACGTGACGACGACCAGGACGAGCGCGGCCGTGCCGGCGGTCGCCAGCAGCATGCCCGGGTACGTGGTCACGAGATCCCACACTTCGGCGAGAAGTCCGGTGTGGTCGGTCGCGGCGTAGCCGAGCGAGATCAGGACGATGTGCAGGCACAGCAGCACGAACGAGGTGAACCCGGTGAGCCGGTGCCGGCGCGCCAGCGCGTCTTGGCCGTAGCTGCGCTCGACCCACGGGATCCGCGCCATCAGCAGCACCTGCAGCAGCAAGAGCGCGGCGGCCAGCAGGCCGGTCAGCCGGCCCGTCGACGTGAGCGCGGCCGCTACGTTTCCCAGCTGCTGCACGCCCTGGTCCGAAACCCACAGCGCCGCGACGAACAGGAGCATCGCCCAGGCCGCCAGCCCGGCGGCGTCGCGCCACCACCGGTGGAGCGGACGGACCCGGCGCGTGGCGGGAACTTCGCCGGGCCGGATCGCGAGGGGAACGGTGGACATCGGGTGCTCCTGGTGGTGTTCGTGGTGTCACCACCTTTGCGGAGCGCGGTTAGTCTCCGGCGTGATCTGGGTGAGAAGACGGTAAGAGTCGATCACCGTCGACACTGAACCCCACGACGGCCCCACCCCCCGAGCGCAGGCGGGCGATGACCGCTCCGTCGTGCGCCGCGGCTGTTTCGCGCACGATCGCCAGCCCGAGCCCGGAGCCCGGCAATGCCCGGGCCGCGTCGGCGCGGTGGAAGCGGTCGAAGACGTGCGGCAGGTCCTGCGCGGGAATCCCGGGACCGCGGTCGAGGACTTCGATCTGTCC
>NZ_JBFBAE010000069.1:0-2840 GCF_040689465.1 Amycolatopsis sp. NPDC051373
GGGACGACGTCAAGTCATCATGCCCCTTATGTCTTGGGCTGCACACGTGCTACAATGGCCGGTACAATGAGCTGCGATGCCGCGAGGCGGAGCGAATCTCAAAAAGCCGGTCTCAGTTCGGATTGGGGTCTGCAACTCGACCCCATGAAGTCGGAGTTGCTAGTAATCGCAGATCAGCATTGCTGCGGTGAATACGTTCCCGGGCCTTGTACACACCGCCCGTCACGTCACGAAAGTCGGTAACACCCGAAGCCGGTGGCCCAACCCCTTGTGGGAGGGAGCTGTCGAAGGTGGGACTGGCGATTGGGACGAAGTCGTAACAAGGTAGCCGTACCGGAAGGTGCGGCTGGATCACCTCCTTTCTAAGGAGCACTTCTTACCAGGCTTCGGTTTGGTCAGAGGCCACTACGTCGGCAAATGTTCGACGGTGGTTGCTCATGGGTGGAACGTTGACTATTCGGCCAGGATCTCGGGTCGGAGGCTGCTAGTACTGCTCGTCAGAGCGTGGAACGCATGATCTCCGGACGGGACCGGGCCGGGCACGCTGTTGGGTGTCTGAAGGTACGGCCGCGAGGTCGCCTTCAGTGCCGGCCCCAGTGCACTCGGGATGTTGTCCCGGGGTGATGGGTGGCTGGTCGTTGTTTGAGAACTGCACAGTGGACGCGAGCATCTGTGGCCAAGTTTTTAAGGGCGCACGGTGGATGCCTTGGCACCAGGAACCGATGAAGGACGTGGGAGGCCACGATAGGCCCCGGGGAGCTGTCAACCAAGCTTTGATCCGGGGGTGTCCGAATGGGGAAACCCGGCAGTCGTCATGGGCTGTCACCCGCTGCTGAACACATAGGCAGTGTGGAGGGAACGCGGGGAAGTGAAACATCTCAGTACCCGCAGGAAGAGAAAACAACCGTGATTCCGGGAGTAGTGGCGAGCGAAACCGGATGAGGCCAAACCGTATGCGTGTGAGACCCGGCAGGGGTTGCGCATGCGGGGTTGTGGGATCTCTCTTCTGTCGTCTGCCGGCGACAGGACGAGTCAGAAACCGTTGATGTAGGCGAAGGACATGCGAAAGGTCCGGCGTAGAGGGTAAGACCCCCGTAGTCGAAACGTCAGCGGCTCGTTTGAGAGACACCCAAGTAGCACGGGGCCCGAGAAATCCCGTGTGAATCTGGCGGGACCACCCGCTAAGCCTAAATATTCCCTGGTGACCGATAGCGGATAGTACCGTGAGGGAATGGTGAAAAGTACCGCGGGAGCGGAGTGAAATAGTACCTGAAACCGTGTGCCTACAAGCCGTGGGAGCGTCGCTGTTGTTCTTCGGAGCAACAGTCGTGACTGCGTGCCTTTTGAAGAATGAGCCTGCGAGTTTGCGGTGTGTTGCGAGGTTAACCCGTGTGGGGAAGCCGTAGCGAAAGCGAGTCCGAATAGGGCGTTTCAGTAGCACGCTCAAGACCCGAAGCGGAGTGATCTAGCCATGGGCAGGTTGAAGCGGAGGTAAGACTTCGTGGAGGACCGAACCCACCAGGGTTGAAAACCTGGGGGATGACCTGTGGTTAGGGGTGAAAGGCCAATCAAACTCCGTGATAGCTGGTTCTCCCCGAAATGCATTTAGGTGCAGCGTCGTGTGTTTCTTGCCGGAGGTAGAGCACTGGATAGGCGATGGGCCCTACCGGGTTACTGACCTTAGCCAAACTCCGAATGCCGGTAAGTGAGAGCGCGGCAGTGAGACTGTGGGGGATAAGCTCCATGGTCGAGAGGGAAACAGCCCAGAGCATCGACTAAGGCCCCTAAGCGTACGCTAAGTGGGAAAGGATGTGGAGTCGCACAGACAACCAGGAGGTTGGCTTAGAAGCAGCCACCCTTGAAAGAGTGCGTAATAGCTCACTGGTCTAGTGATTCCGCGCCGACAATGTAGCGGGGCTCAAGCGTACCGCCGAAGTCGTGTCATTGACATATATAGCCCCAACGGGTGTGTTGATGGGTAGGGGAGCGTCGTGTGCCGGGTGAAGCAGCACCGGAAGGTAGTTGTGGACGGTTCACGAGTGAGAATGCAGGCATGAGTAGCGATACACACGTGAGAAACGTGTGCGCCGATTGACTAAGGGTTCCTGGGTCAAGCTGATCTGCCCAGGGTAAGTCGGGACCTAAGGCGAGGCCGACAGGCGTAGTCGATGGATAACCGGTTGATATTCCGGTACCCGCTGTGAAGCGTCAAACATCGAGCATCGTGATGCTAAGGCCGTGAAGCCGCCCCGGAGCCTTCGGGCAAAGGGGAGTGGTGGAGCCGCCGAACCAAGCGGTTAGTAGGTGAGTGATGGGGTGACGCAGGAAGGTAGTCCATCCCGGGCGGTGGTTGTCCCGGGGTAAGGGTGTAGGCCGCGAGGTAGGTAAATCCGCCTCGCATACGGCTGAGACCTGATGCCGAGCCGATTGTGGTGAAGTGGATGATCCTATGCTGTCGAGAAAAGCCTCTAGCGAGTTTCATGGCGGCCCGTACCCTAAACCGACTCAGGTGGTCAGGTAGAGAATACCGAGGCGTTCGGGTGAACTATGGTTAAGGAACTCGGCAAAATGCCCCCGTAACTTCGGGAGAAGGGGGGCCACACCTGGTGACGAGTCTTGCACTCTGAGCTGGGGGTGGCCGCAGAGACCAGCGAGAAGCGACTGTTTACTAAAAACACAGGTCCGTGCGAAGCCGTAAGGCGATGTATACGGACTGACGCCTGCCCGGTGCTGGAACGTTAAGGGGACCGGTTAGTCACTCTTCGGGGTGGCGAAGCTGAGAACTTAAGCGCCAGTAAACGGCGGTGGTAACTATAACCATCCTAAGGTAGCGAAATTCC
>NZ_JBFBAE010000070.1:0-2040 GCF_040689465.1 Amycolatopsis sp. NPDC051373
ATCACGAAGAGACAGCGCGGCAGCCGGTCGATTCGCCATACCGCATTCTGACACCCACCCAACCGTCAAACAACTAACGACACGCGACACTAGCGTCATGGCGTTCGGCGCAGTACTCGGCAGGACCGCACTACTGAGTGTGCCGACTCTCGCCGGCGGTGTTGTCGCGATGGTGACCTTGTTCGTGCTGCAGCGGTTGCTGGCACTTGCGCAGAAGACTCGGCTGTTCGGTGCGTCGCTACGGCAAGAGCCGGTTCTGCTCATGGTTGGGTGAGATGTCCGCCACGCCGACTTGCTCCGCGCCCGGCTGACACACGATGAACTGCGCCAGCGCCTTCGGCTGGCCGGTATAACGCGCCTTGACGATGTCGCCTGGGTCGTCCTTGAGGCCAACGGTCAGATGAGCGTGGCTCGGCGGGACTCCACGCCAGATCGTTTTCTGGTCGAAGACATTCCCGGATACGCCGAGCAGACCCCATGAACGACGGTGGTCCGCCCGACAATTAGAATATCGGGGCGACGGTGAATCCCGCCTTGTCAACGCCTCGCGAATTTTGACTCGTCGGCCCACGCCATCGTGCTGCCGCCGTTCCTGATTAGGCTGCTGCGGCGGCGTCTGGAGACGCATCCGTATGAGTTCGTGTTCACCAACCCCTGCGGCAGCTGGTTGTGGAGGTCGACCTTCGATCGGCGAGTGCTGCGCCCGGCGATCGACGGTGTCCGCAGGGCGGGCGTGCGGGTCTACTCGGTGTGTCCGGGGTTGACGTTCCACGGGCTGCGGCACAGTCACAAGACGTGGCTGATCGCCGGTGGCGCGCGCCGGAGATCGCGCGGGCTCGCCGTTGGGCCATCACTTGCCGAACCGGGTGGTCGAGGTCTATTCGCACGTGGCGCCGGAGCCATGCTCGTGTACCCGCCGGATCGTGTTGCCGCAGCGCCGACGAACGACGGCCTCCTCCGAGAGGTTCGCCGGGGTACCTGCTGCATTTTTGAAGCCGTCGGTGCCGATATCGGGGAGAGTCAGAGCAACGTTGCGGGCGTCGACGTCCCGTGGCGTGCGAAGTAACGTACAGTCGTTACCCGTCGTTGAGCGGACCGACCTGCGACATATGGGGGCCGCACGTTCACGTTGCAGGTCGGCTCGAAGCCGTGGTGGCGAGGGACACGATTCTCCGGCGATTCCAATATCGGGTCGTCGTCGGCCTCCCGACCGAGCGCCACCTCGGAACCGTGGACGTCATCGACCTGGGCGCGCTTGTGCCTGGTTGTCTACACCACCGAATTCGCGCCGGAGTCGGCTGCTGCGGCATTCGACACCGCAATCGAGGAGGCCGTCTCGAACCTGCCGACGTCCTTCGCCCGCCGGCACGGCGTCAGCGCTCGGCCGGGAAGTTTCCGCAGATCGGTGTCGCATTCGCGAGTCCGAGTGCGATCCCATGAGGGTGAACCTCGCAGAATCCTGGTATGAGTCCCAGCTGTTGTGGTCGGTCACCGCTGTGGTGGTGGCGATCGTGTTGGGTGTTCCGGCCATCGTCGTCGCTGTCTGCGCGCTGCCTCGGCGCCGGCTGACCTATACGGTGCTCTCCGACATTCCGCTGCTGAGCCGGAGCGTGTCCGGATCATTGGAAGTGCGGCACGAGGGGCGGGTGGGCGATGATCCTCGCGTGGTGACGGTCGTACTGGTTGGCAGTGGTCGTCAGGACATTCCCAGCAGCGGCTTCGACCAAGGGAGACCGCTGGTGCTCGACTTCGCCGTCCCGATTGTTGAGCTGCTGACGGCACAATCTGCCTCGCCTTCATTGGTGCCTGCGCCGCAGGTGCGGATGGACACCACGGCGCTGCTGGTCGGGCCATCGCTGATCAGCAAACGGCACGTGCTCACGTACAGCGTTCTCGTAGACGGCCAAGCCGACCTGGCCTGCCAAGCACCGTTGGAAAACGTCCTTGATGCGCCCCGGGTCTGGTGCAGGTCTCGTTGTCTGTCACCGAGCCCGGGCAGGCTCGAAGGGTTGATCGTAGCGTGACGCTTGGTGGCCGGCT
>NZ_JBFBAE010000071.1:0-1703 GCF_040689465.1 Amycolatopsis sp. NPDC051373
ACGCCATACCGGGACGGTAGGCCACACCTGAACGGTGTGCTTACCTGGGAAAACCCAGGTCGCACAGCTAGCGTGGAACGAGATTTATCCACTGTGACTTCGATCTTGTAAAAGCGGCCCCGGGCGGTGCTGTAACACCAACCCGCGGCCTTGATCGGAAATAGAGGTTCCGACCCATGACCCAGGCTACCGTTGTTGTCGACCTGATCGCCGACAATCGAACTGAAGTCGCTTGTACCGCCACACACGTCACGCCGACTGAGAGCGGACGGTGGCTGGTGTTCGTCGAAGGCAAGGGCTACCCGGTCACCGTGCTCGACGAGCTTCCGGACAGGCCGACGGTGCTCGTGGAACCCGATGTGACGGTGTTCCTGGACCCCTCCGAGGTCATCACCGTGTTTGACTCCGCGTTCTTCGCCCCGAGCCGGCGCGTGGAGGTCGACCAGTGATCAACGTCGACCTGGTCAACGACTTCGCCGCGTTGGCGACCGCATGGATTCCCGCTTCCCTGTTCACCGATGACCGGTCGATCCGGGTGCAAATCGTCGCCGCGCTCGAACAGGCCACCCGGTTCGACAACCCCGGTGCCGTGCGCGTCGCCGGCTATGTCCGCCTGGCGGAGATCGTCGCAGGGCGTAACGAGTAACAACCTCCCGTGGTGGTGCGATTTACCGTCACACCGCCACGGGAGGGCTCCACCCATGAACGTACGAACATTCATTGGTCTGGTCGCTGCGGCCTGCCTCATCGCGGCCCTCATCGGATCCGTGTTGCAGGTCCACGCGCCGTACGAGTTCGACACCCTGCCTGGCACGGTCGACAACAGTGCGATAGTCGAGCAGTCCGATTGCGGCACCAGCCTCGCCGCTAACGATCACCTCGGCAGCCTCGACCGGCAGACTGCCTGCGACTCAGCCGTTGGCACACGTCGCGCCTGGACAATCCCGCTAGGCGTACTCGGCATCATCGGTCTCGCCGGCGTGGCGCTGGTCAACACCGAGCGACGCAAGAACACAGCGGCACGCGGCTAGCCGACGTCGACAGCAGAAAGGCCCCCAGCGTTCTCGGGTCGCTGGGGGCCTTCTCGTGTGCGCGGGTCAGCGCCCCAACTGTCCCAAGAACGCCGACCACGCCTCTGACGTGACCGTCAGGTGACCGGCCTCCCGGTCCTTGGTGTCCCGTACGCCCACGCGGGGGGTCGCGGACACCGCGACCTCCACGCAGTTGTTCGAGCCGCCCGAGGACCGCGACGACTTCCGCCACCCCGTGAGCTCATCCGCGTTCACTGCTTCTCCAGGTCTTTCGCGACCGATTCCAACAGTGCGATGCTCTCACGCTCGGGCAACGCGGTTTCCGTCAGCGTCTCGAAGGCCAGCCGGTACGCGCTCACGTGCTGCTCGCCATCGAGCAAGTCAGCCCGCGTGAGGTCTTCCAGGTAGGCCCACGTCTTGATGTTCGTACCGACCGGCACCCCGAGCAGCGTGAAGCCTGAGCCCAGCGCCGCGTGTCCGCCGGCCTGAAACGGGTGGATCTGCACCGTGACGTTCGGCCGCTGCACTGCCTCGGCGACGTGCCGTAGCTGACCGGCCAGCACGGCCGGGCCGCCGACTTGCCGGCGCAACGCGGCCTCCCCGACAACCAGGTGAACGGCAGGCGGGTCCGTGCGGTCTAGCAGCGCCTGCCGACGCATCCGGGAGTCCACG
>NZ_JBFBAE010000072.1:0-1649 GCF_040689465.1 Amycolatopsis sp. NPDC051373
GACACCGGCAGCAACGGCTCGACTACCTGCCACTGCTCATCGGTCAACTCATGCCTGCGCACCACGATCGAAGATCAAAGCAGACCACCACACCCCCTTTGAGGACAGGCCCTAGTCGCCCTACTGGCCGACGACTTCCACTTCGAGATGTCGGATTCCTTGCCCTACGGCGGTGTCTTCACAGGGCGGGACGAATTCGTGGCTTACTGGAAGGAAGTCGGCAAGGAATGGGAGTACTTCCGCTACGAAGCGCACGAAATCATCGATGCCGGGGACACGATCATTGTCCCGGTCCGCACAGACGCGTT
Source organism: Amycolatopsis sp. NPDC051373 (assembly GCF_040689465.1). Lineage (NCBI taxonomy): Bacteria > Bacillati > Actinomycetota > Actinomycetes > Pseudonocardiales > Pseudonocardiaceae > Amycolatopsis > Amycolatopsis sp. NPDC051373. The sequence continues at coordinate 309 of NZ_JBFBAE010000072.1, forward strand.
GTCCACCCGCGGCATCCAGATGCGCAATGAGCACCTGTTCCTCTTCAAGGTGCGTGACGGCAAGGTCTTCTTCTGCCGCCTCTACGCCGACACCGCACGCGGCCGCGACGTGATCGAGGGCCACGCGCCGCGCAAGTACCCCCGGGCGGCGATCTCGTGACCCGCTTGGCACACAAAGGAAATCCGTGTCCAGGGGCTACGACGGGAGCCCGCCGACCGTGATCCTCGACGCTGCCGACCTCGACGAGGTGGCGACCTACAAACTGCTCATCGGCGGCATCCTGCCACGCGCGATCGGCTGGGTGAGCACTCAATCCGCCGACGGGGTGGCCAACCTCGCCCCGATCTCGTTCTTCACCGCGGTCTGCCGCAAGCCGCCCATGGTGTCCCTGACGTTGCAGCCACGCTCCGATGGCGTCACGCTCAAGGACACGCTGGTCAACATCAGGGAGACCGGCGAGTTTGTGACCAACTTGGTCACCTTCCCCCACGCGCACGCGACACACCGTTCAGCCGCCGAGTTCCCGCCCGAGGTCGACGAGTTCGAGGCGCTTGGACTGGGCAAGGAGCCGAGCGCGGTGGTCCGCCCACCGCGTGTGGCCGGGGCGCCCATCGCGTACGAATGCGTGCTGGAGCGCTGCCTGTCCGTAGGTGACGTCGGTGACCACGTCGTGTTCGGCGAGATCGTCCGCTTCCACGTGCGCGACGACCTCTACCTGGACAGAGGCCGGATCGACACGGGCGCTCTCCAGCCCGTCGGGCGGCTCGCCGCGGAGTACACGCTGGTCGAGAACGCGTTCATGACCCCGATCGGCGAAGAGCACGTCGCCGCGCGCTCGGGGCGGCGCATGGCGCGCCTCGACCACCGGCCCAACGACTGGTCCCCCATCGCCACCAGCTCGTGGTCGCCGTCCGGAGCCGTGAGCGTCGACGAAGGAGCATTGCCATGACCTGAAGCGCGACCCGGGAGGATCGTCATCTCACGCCGGACAGGTAAGGGCGCCGCGGCTCTCGTCGTACACCCCGGATTCCTAGACGACGCCACGGTCTGGCACACCTTCGCCGACCTAGCCGCCGAAGCGGACCTGGACGTCGCCCTGCTCGAACCCGCCGGAGTCGGCGGGCGCGCCGGCGCACCGGGCCCGTACACCCTGCAGCGGATGGCCGAGGACGCCGGTGCCGTCGTCGACTCGCTCGGCAAACCGTGCGTGGTGATCGGGCAGAGCATGGGGGCGCAAGTGGCCGAGCTAGTGGTCTGTGTTTGAAGTGGTCTGACGGTTGGACTTCTTGAGGATCTCGTCGGCGGTTTTGGTCCAGATGAAGGGGTGGCAGCGTTCGTTC
>NZ_JBFBAE010000073.1:0-1620 GCF_040689465.1 Amycolatopsis sp. NPDC051373
CGCGGCGAGTCGACCATCGGCCGGCCCGCGGTGTTGAGGCTCGTGTTGATCACGACGGGCAGGCCGGTCCGGCGTTCGAACCCCGCGAGCATCCGCGCGAGCACGGGGTTCTCGCGCTCGTCGACGGTCTGCACGCGGGCCGTGCCGTCGACGTGGGTGACGGCCGGGATGCGGTCACGCCACTGCGGTGCCACGTCGTGCACGAACAGCATGTAGGGGCTGGGCAGGGGGCCGCGCGAGAAGATCTCGCCGGCGCGCTCGGCGCGGACCATCGGCGCCACCGGCCGGAATTGCTCGCGGCCCTTGACGTCGTTGAGCCGCTCCAAGTTGGCCGAACGGCCGGGGTGGGCGAGCAGGGAACGGTGTCCGAGCGCGCGCGGGCCGAACTCGGCGCGGCCCTGGAACCACGCGATGACCTCATCGTTCGCCAGTGCTTCGGCGACGGTCTCCGCGAGGTCGGCGGGCCGCTCGTAGGGCAGTTTCGCCTTGCGCAGCACGGCTTCCAGCTCGTCGTCGGTCCAGCCGCGCCCGAGGCCGGCCCCGACCATGGGCGAGCCGAGCTCACCGGCGTCGGCGGCCAGCTGCAGTGCGGCGCCGAGCGCGGTGCCCGCGTCGCCGGCCGCAGGTTGCACCCAGACCCGCTCGAACGGGCCTTCGGCGTGCAGGCGGGTGTTGGCGACGCAGTTGAGCGCGATGCCGCCGGCCAGCGCGAGGTCGCGCTGCCCGGTGCGCTCGTGCAGCCACCCCACCAAGTCCAGCAGAACTTCTTCGAGCACTTTCTGGACGCTCGCCGCGAGGTCGGCGTGGCGGCGGGTCAGCTCGTCGCCTCCGGTGCGCGGCGGGGCGAACTCCGCGAGGTCGACGCCGGTGGCGCGGAACCCGCCGTCGCCGGTCGCGCGGACTTTTTCACGCAGCCGGTCGAGGTGGTCCGGCGTGCCGTAGGACGCGAGCGCCATGACCTTGTACTCGTCACTCGAGCGCGCGAAGCCGAGGTGCTCGGTGAGGTCTTCGTAGAGCAGGCCGAGCGAGTGCGGAAGCCGTTGTGCCGCCAGCTCTTTGAACCGGCCGTCGCGGTACTCGCCGGCCAGCGCCGAGGTGCTTTCGCCGCGGCCGTCGGCGACCAGCACCGCGCAGTCGCCGAACGGCGCGGCGAGCGCGGCCGAGGCGGCGTGGGCGACGTGGTGGCGCACGAACCGCACGATCCCGGGGTCGAGCCCGGGCAGCGCGGCCGTGAGGAACTTCGGCGCGCGTTCGGCGAATTCGGTCCGCAGCTCTTCCCCGCTGGGGTCGTGCCCGGGCAAGCCGGGCTCGACGAGCGCGGGGTCGTAGGAATAGCCGACGGCGTCGAGGTCTTCGGGCGCCAAGCCGGCCTGCGCGAGGCACCAGGCCGCGGCCTGGGCCGGCTGCTCCCAGGTGGAGAACGGCACGGCCTGCTTGCCGTGTTTGCGACGGCTGAAGCGTTCCTCCTCGGCCGCGGCGACGATCTCACCGTCCACGACCAGCGCGGCAGCGGGGTCGTGAAAAACGGCGTTGATCCCGAGTATGCGCATCGACCTGCCTCTGGCGTCCGGGGGCCCGCCGGCGGACCCGCGTTCGTCTATAGCGCTACCCGGCGAAGTC
>NZ_JBFBAE010000074.1:0-1564 GCF_040689465.1 Amycolatopsis sp. NPDC051373
TGGACGGGCCGGTCGATGGAGCGCTTGGCGACTTCTTGTTTCGCTGGCCCGTCCCCACTCCGGTTGTCCTGTGTGATCGGCGAATGTCTTCCGGAACGGTGTATCGCTGGGCGATGATGTCGCGGGCTTGGATCGCGGTGACGGGTGTGCCGTCGACGTCGCGCAGCTGGTAGTGCGTGTGGTTTTTCCAGCATGATGCGATGCGGGTCAGCAGGGTGGTTGCGATGTGGCAGAGCGCAGAGTTGTGGTGCTTGCCGGCTTCGACCATCAGCCGGTGATACTTCGCGGCCAAGGTGGGGTCGTGGCGGCGCGCCTGGCTGGCGGCCATGAACAATGCTTCGCGGAGCAGGGCGTCGCCGCGTTTGGTCGGGCCGCCGTGGCTGCCGGAGACGCCGGACGCGTTCAGCGACGGAATAAGGCCGCTGAAACCGCGGACTGCTGCCAAGGACGAGAACCGGTTGACGTTGCCGAGCCGTCCGAGAATGACTGCCCCGGTCACGGGTCCGACGCCGGGCGCGGAGGTGATGATCCCTTCGGGGTCACGTTCGGCGACCAGGACGGCGATACGTTCGTCGACATCTTTGATTTCATCGGTGATCGCCAGCGCGAGGCGGGCTTCGACGGCGATGTCGTCGGCCAGCTCGGCAAAGGCCAGTTCCTCGCCCCACAATTCGGTGGTCGCGGCGGCTGCGGCCAGGACCCTGTCGGCTTCCGGGTCGCCCCAGGCGCCGCGGGAGTGCCGGTAGAAGAATCGGGCCAACCGCGCACGGCCGAGGCGACGGACGGCGTGTGGGTCGGCGTAGCCGGCGGCGAGGAACCGCAGCGGAGTCTTGTTCGCCAGATCGCCGCTGAGGGCGGCATGCCAGTCCGGTCCCAGGATCTCCAGCAGCGCATCGAGCCGGGCGAGGCCGGCGGTGCGGCGCTGGACCAGCGTGGAGTGCAGTTTCGTCGCGCGCCGCAGCGGATCGCCCGGCCCCGTGCCCCGCTCGGGATGGAGTCCTTCGGGGTGCAGCAACGGCAGCCGGGCCAGCAGGACCGAGTCCATCCGGTCGCTCTTGGTGTGTTTGGCGTAGTAGGCGCGCAGATCCGCCGACCGCTCTGCGGACACCAGCACCACCGTCGCGCCCCGTCGGCGAAACCACGCGGCCAACGGAACCCACGCGTTGCGGGTCGGCTCCATCACGACCGTCACCTCCGCAGCCGTGACGCCGTCGGGCAGCCGTGCCCACAACCGATCCAGTTCCTCGCTGCGGGTGCGGAAGCGGTGCCCGGACCAGAGCACGCGTCCCTGCTCGTCGGCCATGCTGGCTTGGTGCTGCGCGCGGACCGCGAGGTCGATGCCCATCCGAACGATCAATGCCGGCTCCCTTGCTCGCGTGAATTCGGATCCGGCCGCCGCACCGCCGTGGGAGTCCGAGCCGCACCAGACATTCGCTAACAGGGATCCACATCCGCCTCGATCAGGACATGGTCACCGGGTTCCTAACAGGGCATCTCGAACTCCGGCAGTGGCCCCGCCCGCCAGCATGGTCAACAGGCAAGGAGTCGCGCAGCGCTCCACTCG
>NZ_JBFBAE010000075.1:0-1347 GCF_040689465.1 Amycolatopsis sp. NPDC051373
GGCATCTCGCGCCAGCGCGCGCAGCAAGCCCTCGGCGGCGCCGTCGTGGCCGAAGCCCTGCTCACCATCACGGGCGGCCGCATGGCCATCTGCCCTTGGTCCACCCGCGACGGCCTCCTGCTCACCCTGCTCGACGCCCTCGCCTCGCATGACCCCTCGCTCCAGGTCAACCCGCTGGACGCCGGCGATCAACGGGACATGGCCACACTCCTGCAGTTGGATGGCCCCCTCGACTGAACCGCCTCGGGCACGCACACTGCCGTTCCGGCGAAACCTTGCTCCGTGCCCACCACGGGAACTGCGGATCACGACGCGCGAGACGAACGGGGACCGCCCGCATTTCGGCGCCTACGATCAGTCGGGGATTTCAACCCGCACACCCTTGGGGCCGGCGCGGTAATCGTCGTGGCCGACGATGGTGCCGACTTCGTCGCGCACGCGATGGGCGACGTGGCGCGCCTTCGCCATGTGGCGCCCGTCTTGACGGCGATCGCACGGTCTTGAAAGTGTTGCCCCGCACAGGCGGCTGCTGCGTGTCGCGGCCACTTTGCAGTCCGACGTGGCCTGGCACAGCCCGCAGCGCTTCGACGCTGCGGCGGAGCTTGCTCGGAAATGGCTGTGTGGTTCAGCGTCACACGAAGGCCAGGCGCCTCTCCAACTCGACAAAGAGGAGTGCGACGAGCAGTCAACGGCGGCCGCGGTAGTCGTCTTCGCGCACAACGACCCCGTACTCATCGCGCACCACATGAACGCTCTTCCGCGCCTTGGCCATGTGGCGACCGGTCTTCTCCGCGTCGCCTGCGGCCTTGGCGGTGTTGGATGCCCGCACGTTGCCTTCCAGCCGGTTCTTCCACAGCCCGTTCTCGAAGTAGGTCTCCACCCCGTCCGCCATCGCCCCACCTCCGCTCGCCGACTTCGCCCGACGGGTACCCGCTTCGAAGAGACCGACACTCGCGCAAGTCAACGAGCATGCGATCACTCAGGGCGTAGCGCTTCGCGTCGACCACGGCCGCGAGAGCGGCGGAAGAGAAGAACCTGGCGCTGGTCAAATCCAGGACCACCAGCCCACCGCGGGCAACGCTGAAGCTGTGCGTTCGTCGTCGCGCCGGCGCCACGGCTCAGTGGCCTGCCTGACGGCGGCGTCCAGGTGTAGACCGCCGACGAATGGGTACCCGTACGCGTGCAGAAGATCGTCGGCGGCGTGATCACAGCGGCGTTCCTGGTTTCGGCCGCTGGTTGCGGTGCTGCCGACTCGCCGGACGTGCGCGCTGCCGCTCAGGAGTTCGTGACCGCTGCGGCCAGCGGTTCGCCCGTGGATGCTTGCACCTTGCTCGCTCCGCGCGTGGG
>NZ_JBFBAE010000076.1:0-1312 GCF_040689465.1 Amycolatopsis sp. NPDC051373
GGCGGTTTCTAGCGGTGGTTGCAACACTGCTGCTAGACGGTGAGTAACTGTGTCATGCGTTCGGCGGGGCTGTCCCAGCCGAGTGTCATCCGAGGCCTGTCGTTGAGTTCGACCGTGACGGCGTCGAGGTCCTTGGCGGTATGGACCGACAGGTCGGTGCCCTTCGGGAAGTATTGGCGGAGCAGGCCGTTGGTGTTTTCGTTGCTGCCGCGTTGCCAGGGTGAGTGCGGGTCACAAAAGTAGACCGGCATCCCGGTCGCTTCGGTGAACTGGCCGTGCAGGTGCATTTCACTGCCCTGATCCCACGTGAGGGAGCGCTGCAACTGCGCGGGCAGAGTCGCGATCTTCGCGATCAGGGCGTCGCGCAGCAGGCTGGGTGCGTAGCCCTCGGGCAGGTGCAGCAGCATCACGTAGCGGGTGGTGCGTTCGACCAGGGTGCCGATCGCGGAGCGGTTGAATGCACCCAGGATCAGGTCCCCTTCCCAATGTCCGGGCACCGCCCGGTCGGCGGCTTCGGGTGGTCGTTCGCTGATCATGAGCATCTCCGTGGCCATCCGCGGGCGCCGCTGATCAGCCCGGACATGCGGCCGACGCTGAATGCGCCCAGTCCGCAACCAGGTCGCGACCTCGCGCCGCAACCCACCACGGGCTTGGACGTAGAGGGCTTGGTAGATCGTTTCGCACGTCACATGCCATCCTGGCCGGTCGGGATGATCACGGCGCAGTCGGCGGGTGATCTGCTGCGGGCTGAACCGCCTCTGGAGCCCATCTTGAACGATCGCCCGCAGCCTTGGATCCGCGGCCAGTTTCGAGACTTTGGGCCGGGCCCGACGATCGCGGCCATCTCATGGGCGGCGTGCGGGTGATAACCGCCGTCGGGTTGCTGGTTGCGGTGCAGTTCGCGGGTGATCGTGGAGACCGGCCGGCCTAGTTCGGCCGCGATCACCCGCAGCGACACCCCGGGCTGGCGGATCCGATCAGCGATCAGGATCCGCTCGGCCAGGCTCAGAAACCGGGCAGACACCACCGGCACCACAGTCGGCTCGCCAGCCTGGGCGGCTGCCTCGGCCTCGGCCCGCCACCGCTTCGCCGTCCGATAATTGATCCCCACCCGCCGAGCCGCTTCCCGGCTCCCCAACCCTGCATCCACCAGCGCAAAGTAAGCGACCCGCTCCACCACCAGACGCCTGCCACACTCAGACGAAGCCCGAACCCTCACCGGCCCGGCTCGATTCCGAAACCCTGAAGCCATGAACAACCCCTGATCACTCAGGTGTTGCAACGACCCCTAGAAACCGCCGGAGGGCGGGGG
>NZ_JBFBAE010000077.1:0-1187 GCF_040689465.1 Amycolatopsis sp. NPDC051373
GGCGTCGGCGCCGCCGCGAGCGTGCTCGTCGGCGTCTTCAGCTACCAGACAGCGTCGCAGCGGATCAGCGACGAGCTCGACCGCTCGCTGCTCACGACCTCGGCCGAAATCCAGGCCGGCGCGACGCAGGTGCTCGCGCCCAGCCCGTTCACCCGCGGCCCGCACGACGACGACCACGACGAGGCGCAGCCCATGGTCGCGCAGGCCATCGCACCGGACGGTGGCGCGCGGCGGATCGGCGGACGGCCGGCGGTGTCCTACACCGTCGACGACATCGATCGGGCACTGGCGGCGAACGGCCGCCCGGGTGACCACTCCTACCGCGACCTGACCGTCGGCCCCGACGACTACCGCGTGATCACCGTCGCACTCGGCCCGGGCCGCGGCGCGATCCAGCTCGGCGTCGACGTCGACGAGTCCCGTCACGTCCTGGCCTCCCTCGCCACGCGGATCACGCTGGTCAGCGCCGCGGTCCTCATCGCCGCCGCACTCGCGGGCTGGCTGCTCGCGCGCCAGATCACCCGCCGGCTCGTGCGGCTCACGGCCGTCACCGAGCAGGTGACCGACGGCGGCCTCGTGCAGGCGAGCGTCCCCACCGGCGGACGCGACGAGGTCGGCCGCCTGGCCACGTCCTTCGACCACATGCTCAGCCGGCTCGCCGACGCCCGCGCCGACCAGGAGCGACTCGTCCAGGACGCCGCGCACGAGCTGCGCACACCGTTGACAAGCCTGCGGACCAACGCCCAGGTGATGCGGCGCTTCGACGAGCTGTCCCCCGACTCCCGCATACGACTGCTCGACGACGTCGACGGCGAAACGCGCGAGCTGACGCACCTCATCACCGAGATCGTCGAGCTCGCCACCCGGCGCTACGACAGCGAAGAGACCGGCCCGGTCGAGCTGGCCGCGGTCGCCGAGCGCGCCGCCGAGCGGGTGCGGCGACGGTCCGGCCGGGCGGTGGTGGTCGACGCGGACGACACCGTCGTGTCGGGGCAGGTGCGCAGGCTGGAGCGCGCCGTGGGCAACTTGCTGGAGAACGCGGTGAAGTTCGATGCCGGGGGTACCGAGCCGATCGAGCTGACCGTCCGAAGCGGACAGATCGAAGTCCTCGACCGCGGTCCCGGGATTCCCGCGCAGGACCTGCCGCACGTCTTCGACCGCTTCCACCGCGCCGACGCGGCCCGGGC
>NZ_JBFBAE010000078.1:0-1128 GCF_040689465.1 Amycolatopsis sp. NPDC051373
CTAGTGTCGCGTGTCGTTAGTTGTTTGACGGTTGGGTGGGTGTCAGAATGCGGTATGGCGAATCGACCGGCTGCCGCGCTGTCTCTTCGTGATGGTGATCGTGAGCGGTTGCTGTCGTTGACCAGGAGTTCGTCGGTGCGGGCGGGCCTGGCGCAGCGGGCGCGGATCGTGCTGCTGGCCGCCGAGGGTGTGGCGAACAGTGTGATCGCCGAACGGGTCGGGGTGTCGCGGCCGACCGTGATCGGCTGGCGGGAACGTTATGAGGGTGGTGGGATCGACGGCCTGCACGACGAGGCGCGCTCGGGGCGGCCCCGGCTGGTGGACCATCGAGAGGTCGTTGCAGCCACGCTGAAGCCGCCGCCGAAGAAGCTCGGCGTGACGCACTGGTCGAGCCGGCTGCTGGCCGCTCGGCTGCGGATCAGCAACGGCACGGTGGCCCGCGCGTGGCGGGACTACGGGGTGCAGCCTTGGCGGAGCGAGACGTTCAAGTTCTCCACCGACCCAGAGCTGGGCGCCAAGGTCACCGACGTGGTGGGGTTGTATCTGGCGCCGCCGGAGAACGCGATCGTGCTCTGTGTCGACGAGAAGTCCCAGGTTCAAGCGTTGGACCGGACCCAGCCAATGCTGCCGATGCAACCTGGACAGGTCGAGCGGCGCACCCACGACTATGTCCGGCACGGCACCACCACCCTGTTCGCCGCGCTGGAAATCGCCACCGGCAAGGTCACTGGCGCAGTCAAACCGCGGCACCGGCACCAGGAGTTCCTGGTATTCCTCAAACAGCTCGCCCGCGCCTACCCCGACGACGAGCTACACCTGGTGATGGACAACTACGCCACGCACAAGCGGCCCGAGATCCGCGACTGGCTCGCGGCGAACCCGCGAATCCACGTCCATTTCACCCCGACCTCAGGCTCCTGGCTCAACCTGGTCGAGGTCTGGTTCGGCATCATCGAACGCCAAACCATCCGCCGCGGCAGCTTCCGCTCCGTCCACGACCTCAACGCCAAGATCCGCGCCTTCATCGACGGCTGGAACGAACGCTGCCACCCCTTCATCTGGACCAAAACCGCCGACGAGATCCTCAAGAAGTCCAACCGTCAGACCACTTCAAACACAGACCACTAG
>NZ_JBFBAE010000079.1:0-1096 GCF_040689465.1 Amycolatopsis sp. NPDC051373
TCGCCGGACGTGCGCGCTGCCGCTCAGGAGTTCGTGACCGCTGCGGCCAGCGGTTCGCCCGTGGATGCTTGCACCTTGCTCGCTCCGCGCGTGGGGGACGCCGTCGGACCGGCAGGCTGCGAGCCGATCCTGGCGACTGTGCCGCACGCACCTATCAGCTCGGCCTCGGTGTGGGGCGAGGAAGCCCAAGCACGTTCGGCCGCCGACACCCTGTTCCTGCACGAATTCCCGGACGGCTGGCGCATCACCGGCGCCGGCTGCCACCAGCGCAACAAGCAGGTCTACGACTGCACGGTCGGTGGACGATGAAGGCCCGATTCGTGTTCACCGCCTACCTCGTCCTCATCGTCGCCGGACTGGCGTACTTCATCACGCTCGGAGCCCTCGGACGATGAGCACCCTCCGCACACACCTACGCAACAACGGCCTCTCCCTCGCCTTCGGCGCACTGTTCCTGCTCAGCCTCGCCGGCCAAGCCTGGTCCGGCCTCACCGACGTCAACAACCAGCAACTCGCCCACGGCACCCCGCCCGTCGGACTACTGGACTACCTGACCTCCTCGTCGTTCGCCGTCGACGTCGCCGAAAACTGGCAATCCGAATACCTGCAATTCTTCCTCTACGTCTTCGCCACCGTCTGGCTCGTGCAGCGCGGCTCCCCCGAATCCAAGCCCACGCACAAGATCGGCCTGGAAACCGACCACGACCAACTGCTCGGCCGCCACGCCCGCAACGCCTCCCCCCGCTGGGCGAAAACGGGCGGCTGGCGAACCGCCGTGTTCGCCCGATCCCTCGGCCTGGTCATGGCCACGATCTTCCTGCTCTCCTGGCTCGCCCAGTCCATCGCCGGCGTCAGCGCCTACAACGCCGAACAACTCAGCGACTTCGGCGACCCCCTCACCTGGGGCGAATACCTGCTCTCCGCCGACTTCTGGAACCGGACCCTCCAAAACTGGCAATCCGAATTCCTCGCCATCGGCTGCATGGCCATCTTCAGCGTCTACCTCCGCCAACGCGGCTCCCCCGAATCCAAACCCGTCGGCGCCCAACACCACCTCACCGACGAAACCGGCTGACCACAGCACGTGGTTGTCAGC